>CAVESC010000084.1:0-13575 GCA_963618275.1 Bacteroidaceae bacterium | reverse complement strand
AGAGGACTGAAAATCCTCGTGTCGGTGGTTCGATTCCGCCCGGAACCACCATTTTCATATATCGAACAATAGGGTATTTGATACCTTAAATATATACTTCCACTAAAGGGAAAATGTTAATTATTTCATTAGCATTTTCCCTTTTTTTCGTTTCCTGGAAAGGAGACGCAATATGAGTTATCGTAAACTTTCTCCTTCAGAAATTAAAATAAAGGAGCTAGTTAGTGATAATTTGAAAACCTATTATGATTACCAAATCAATCATTATGACTTATCTGATGAAATAAGATCGTTTTCAACTTCTCTAATTAGAACATCTAATGATAAACATTATTCTAAGCCTGATTCTAATTTCTTAACTGTTATCTTAGAAAGAGATGAACACGAATATTTTTGTAAACGTTATTCTAAGTATTTGGATATGTTGAAAGATTACAGTAAAGAACTATATACCGTTATTACGCTCAAATTTCAGTTTAATTATACTGTTTCAGATATATCAGATGAATTGTGTAGGGATTCAACTGTAATCAGTTATATGTCAAATAAAGCGGTTCTTCTATTAGCTGTCTTCGATACTAAAATTGAATACTCAGTAGACAATTATATTGAGTATTTAGATTATCATTCAAAAAATTATCAAATAAAGGAAAGAGTAAAAATTCTTTGTGTTCAAAAAGAAGATGACACAGAAAAAGTCCTCAACAAGATATCAGAGATTTTTGTCTCTGATTCTGATAAGGAAGATGTTTCTTTATCAATATTCACAAATGATATCGAAGTTAGTCGAGAAGTCTTAAAGATTGTTTATACATTTGCCTTTCTACACCCAAATATTGATCTCGACACGGAAAATTTTAAGACAAAGGCTCAACAGATGAGGCTTACAAATAAAGAGATGCAATCAATTCAAAATTCTAAAATCAAGTGATTTTAAGAGAATTTTTGGGTTGATTGCGGTAAGAAAATAAAAAAAAACATTAAAGCGAAGCTTTAATGTCTATTTACATGAGGAGGGGACGCACCCGTGATAACTACATCAGATTATGTACAATATCAAACACTCAAAGATAGTAGCTCAATAGAAAATTGGTTAAATGACGGTGTGATTTTCAGCAACAGAGAAGACTTTAAAACAGTTATTCATCATTTATGTAAGTATAAAGATCAAAATAAATATGATTACAGTAAAAATAACGGTAAAAAAGCTTATAGTCCAATATATGCTCATTATCTGGAAATCATGATACCGCAGAATTTCTCAAATGAAGAAAAGAAATCTTTTATAGAAAAATATATGATTTCATTAAATCCATGCTTTAAAAATAACAGTTTCTTATATTGCTACAAATATAAAGAACAAGGTAAAGGTCATTATATAGAAGTTATCTGCTTTACAAGAAAATATTATAAGAGAAAACAAAGAAAATTGATTACTTATAACAGTGATTACTATTTTGATGAAGTAAATAAAAGAAGATGTACTATGAATAATCCAAACGCAGTACGTTTACACAGAAAAGGTGAACCAAAAATAAATAGTGTTGGTGAAAAGATATACCAGGATTATTATTGTTCACCTAAAGAAACTGAGGTCTTTAAATATAAAAATATAAACAATTTGAGAACAAAACTAATAAAGATCGTTCAGTATGTAAGATTGTTAAAAAATAGAGATTATTGGAAAAACCAAATTAAATTCTTTTCACGGATAACAGTTTCCAGTTGGAAACATAGAGAAAAGATACGTATAAAAAACCAAATGATTCAACGAATAAATTCTATTGTAGGAGATATACAAGAAGCTCTTTATGTTTCTAGGTTTTGGTATGATGTAGAACGTTCATTTTATAAATTGATATATAACATAGATAAGATTCTATATAAGTCAGAATGGAGAGATTCTATTTCAGGAAGAACAGTTTATTTAGGACTTAATCAATCATCAGCTTCTGTTGAGGATAATTTAATACTATTAGAAAAACATATAGAAGAGAAAATAAAAAACTGGTGGAATGATGAAATATTTCAAGGTTACGGTCTTGAATGGTTTAGATAAAAAAAGGAGGGATAATTTAAAATTGGAAAAATATGTAAACCTGTTTGTACTGTGTTTTCTATACATAGTTGTAACCACAAAAGTTGTTATTGAATTTATGTATCAGAAGAAGTGGAAAGGATGTCTAGCAATAGCTTTCAGCTATCCTTTCTACATATTGTTGGTCTATTTATTAGTTATTAAATTTTAAACAAAGGGGATAAGGAAAATGGGATTATTAGAAAGTATGAGTAGAGATTTAAGCAAAGCACAAAGAATATCTATTGGAGATGTAAGGATCAATAGATTAAATGATGCATTGTATGATCAAGCGAGTGAAGAAATGATTCAAGGGTTAATGGAATCAATTAAAAAACATGGGCAAATGGAAAATGCTATTGGATATGAGGACAAATATGATGCAAAGGGTAATATTGATGGTGCTTCATATACACTTGTTGGTGGTAATACACGTTATTTAGCAATTTCAAAACTTTATGAACAGGGAGAAGGAGATGGCTATATTAATATGACCATCATTGAGAAGCCAAAAAACCATACAGAAGAATTGGAAATCATGATTACAAATAACATGCAACGTAAAAAAACAAGCGAAGAAAGGTATCATGAAATACGTGTAATGGAACATGCTTATGAATATTTGGATGTAAAGCCTTCTGGGACAAAAAGAGACTGGATAGGAAATCAGTTAGGTATTTCAGGGAGATATGTTGATAAGCTTATTAATAAATTTAATCCAAAACCTGTTGAAGAAACTGAAGAGATGGAACAAGTTCCATCTTCTAATGAAGAAGAAAATGTTGAAGGTCAAACTGATATTTATGACTTCATTCCTGAAGAAGATGAAACTGCTGGTGATAATGAAGAAAATCCAATGATTCAAGAAAATCAGGAAGAAGTTATTCAAGAACACCCATTTACAGCAAATAGCAACAATGCTCCTAGAGAAAGAGAAATGATTTCATTCATAAAAGGAAATATCAGATCATTAAAAAGATCAAAAGAAATTGCTGATGAAATAGGATATCAGGATTCGATTTCTAAAGAACTTAATGAAATAGTGGATCAATTAAGCGAGATACTGTTAAGTTTACAAAATAATCACAGTGATCAATAAAATGAAAATTACAATGTCTACGAACATTCACCAGTCTTATATTTATGAATCAAGGTAGTACGTATCGTCTCCACCTTGATTCAATCTAATCCTGGTGCTTTTAGAAAGTGAGCGAAGGAAAAGCTTACAATATACAAATATCAAGAAAAATTGAAGGAGGAATTATATATGAAATATTTATTAGAAACTGGATGGGCAACAAACTGGAATAAAGGATTAAAAAATTTTAATAGTCGTTTTTTCAATGAAGATTCAGAATTATTTGAAGATTATGAAACAGCAAAGGATCGATTTAATGAACTAGTTTCAGAAAATATGGGTAAATCAGCTATTATTGTTCAACTAAGTGAAAAGCATGAGAAATATGAGGATGAAATTGATCATGTATTGGATCTATATGAAACGGATATGTTAGGAAATAGATTGATTGATGAAGATGATGGTATATATGAAGATTTTGATGATATGGATAAAAGTCAATTAATTGAAAAATTAAAAGAAACAATTGAAGAACGTGATCAAGCAATTGCTGAAAGAAATACACAAAGTGTAAAGCTTAATCATATTGGCTGCTACTTAAAAGATACATTAGGTTTTTCATGGAAAGAAATTTTAACAATTGGAAACATGTCTTTTGAAGTTCAGGATATCCAAAGAGAATTGAGAAAAATCAATGAAACTAAAAGTTTTGAAGAAGTTAGATTAGAAAATAGAAAAAAGATGTTGGCTAAGTTCAATGAACAAGTAAATGGTATTATGGATAATTATGATTTAAAAGAAACTGCAAGAAACAGAAACCTTGCCTTCATTAGAGAAGATATACAAAGGTATTTCAATGAAAATGAAGAAGGAATGCCATTAGAAGCTATTGAATTGTGTAAAGAAATAGGTCGTATCATCAATTCATAAAATAAAGTCATAGAGATGGAGAAAATAAATATGAATAAAGAGTTTATTGATTTAATAGCAGTAACAAGAATGTTTTATTTGTTCATTACAATTGGAATGTTTATTTATATTATACTTAGAAGAAAATATTACAAAAAAAATAATTTAAACATTGTTGAAGGGATAATTTATGATTTTATAAAAGAAGATAATAGCACTGTTCAGTTACAAACAATCGGTGCTATTGCAGTTTGGCTTGTATTATCAATTTATTATCTTATAAAAATATTAATTTTTTAAGTAATTATCAGGATGGAACTTGTTCCATCCTGGAAAGGAGAAAATATGATTTTATATCAGATTCATGCAATTAAAGAAAATAAATCAAATAGAAGAAAGATTGATTATGATACTGCCTGGTCTAATCAGTTTTGGTTTTCAAATGAAGAAGATGCTTTGTCTTATTGTAAAACAATGCAGCAAGTAGGTTATTTTAAAGATTATGATGCGATATGGATTATAAAGTATCATTTTAAAACACGAAAAGTCATTGATAATTTTAAGTTGGTTGGAAAGAATGATTATTACAAATACGATATGATCTATCAAAAGTCATTATTAAGCTAACCATGGAACTTGTTCCATCTTTGAAAGGAGACAAAAAAGTTATGTTTTTCTTTAAACGAAATTATGAACAGATACAAGAAATACAACATATGTTAGAAAAGTGTAATTTGAATATAAAAGATTTATCTGAAACTTTAGATTTAAATGAAAAAGATGTAAAAAGAGCAATGTCGGGCAGCATAAAACAAAAGGAGCTGTTAGATAAAATTCAAAATTATCTCTTAGATTTGTTAAAAACAAGAGAAAGTGAGACTCGAAATGAACTGGCTAAAAAAAGTCTAGCTGAATTACATTTTCTTCTTGATTACGCTAAAGAAAATAGTGATTCAAAATATGATTCAATGACATTAAACTATATTATTTCAAATTACTTTAATTTGGAGTATGTATCATTAAGAAATAACAGGGAAGGAGAAGGAAATGAAATTTAAAAAATGGATTGTAGAAAATAAATATGGAATATCTCAAATGAAAATTTGGTCAAAAAAAACACCTATAGAAAATGAAGAAAATCCAGCAACATGTCATATTGATAAAGAAACATCAACAATTGAATTTATAATGCCAATGTTAATAAATTTTCTAAAAGATATACTGGAAACTATTCTAATTGCTTTTGTAATTTGTCTTTTTTCATTTTTGTATTATAGGTTAGAAATGATTTTTATAATTGCTCCAAAGGTTGAACTAGTAATATTTCATGTTACTGTAATTTTTGCCTCTTATAAAATGTATATTTTTGTTAAGGATTCTAATTGTCAATCTAGAATAATACGTCAAATGCTTATAACTGAACTTTTGTTTGTTCTAGCATTTTATTTTCTTACATTTATAAAAGATGAAGTAATAACTATGATATTATTGAAGGAAATATTTAAAACAATAATGTTGATAGGAATTATTTGTTGGTCACTTTTATTCTTATATGATGTTGTACATACATTATTAGCATATAAAAAAGGTATAAAGATTATTATTAATGAGGAAAAAAGGACAAATTATCGTTTTGTTAAATAACAGTATTTGAAAAGAGGAATTATAATGTCAATAACTTCAAAAATTCAAACAATATTAAATAAAGGAGAAACGTTATGAAAAATAAAAAAACACTTAAATTATTAATTTTATTAATCTTATCAATTATTCTTTTTTATGTAATAAATACATACGCAATGAATTATAACGGTGGTTCTTATACTAATGATTTTTTAGTACATACTTTATCACGTTATATGAGCCCTGTTCCAATACTATTTATTGGTTGTTTATTATATATGATTTTAGAACCATTGATAAAAGAACCATTAAAGAAATATTTACCTCTTATTTTTATATTTCTAACTTCAATAGGTATTTTCTATTTAGTAATAAGATTTTTTTAAAGGAAATTAATTAGATAATGAGGTGAAAAAATATGAATGAATGGACTAGTATTTTAGAAAGTATGCCAAGTAAAAATGGCACATATTATGTATATCTGATGAATTGTATGGATAATTCAAGTAGCATAGAAAAATTAAGATTTCAAAATGGAAATTGGCAGGAATTTGGAGAAGAATATGATAGGATTATTGCATGGAAAAATATACCTAAAAGAAAGATTAAAGACAAATTAGGATGGCTAAAAAAGCACCATAATGAATTAAACTCAGTTTTCAATTATGGTGTTGAAATTAATTATGATTATTTTGAAATAGCTGAAACATTAACTGAATGTCTTTGTGAATATCCTTATTTTTTTTGGAGCGGGTATGTTCGTTATATAGATAATGTTTATGTTGTAATAATCTTTTAATAATTTATTGTAAATGCTGAGGTATCTTATTTTTTATCATATACTCTAATACCAAATCATAGTTAAAGGCTCTAAGATTATTATCTTTTTGTAAGTCATTGATTATATCTTCAAATGTTTTGTTCATTTTTATAAGATATGTATTTACACTTTTTATTTGATGTTTTGGAAAGTATTCAATATATTGTGAATCCTCTAATTTACGTTTAATATCAAATATTACACTATTTATTTTTATATTTCCTTGATAAGTCATTATAAGAAGGACTATGTTATATAACTGTTTTCTAACAGGATTCCATTTAGGTGATGAATTTGTAGTACCTCCATTTCCGCGCGCAATATTGTCGTGATGCAAAGGATCAAATAATGGAGGTAATGAATATCCAGTAATTTTACAAAAATCATCAGCTACATATTTACCACAATAAATAGATTCATGATGCTCTTGATTTGTTTTTGAAATGCAATCAAAGATTATATATTCATCCGTTATGTCCATGTTACCAGCGTCACTTACAACAGTTCTACCATTTAAAAGTCTAAAGTGTCCAACAGGTTTTATATCATATTGTTTACATAGTTCTTCTCTTAATTGATGTCCACGACAGTACATTGTATCAACCTCACTTCTATTAAGATATAAACATTATAACTCGTTGTACCGAGTCATTCAATATAACAAAAGGAGCTAAATATGAATACTGAATATTTAAAAACATTATTTACCCAAAGAAAACAAACTAGATACAAATTTTGCAAATTAACTGGTTTTAGCAGCGGTGCTTTAACTGATATTCTAAATAAAAAAGTAAAAGATCCTCGTAATTCAACTATTGTAAGAATAGCAAAAGCACTGAATCTTAATGAACATGAATTTGCTGAATTATGTGGATACAAAGTTAATAGGCAATCATGTATACCACTTGATATTAAAGATGAAAATACCAAAAGTCATGGCGGTAATCCTCTTTATGGAGTATGGATTACAGGCACTTGTCCTAAATGCAAACAAGATGTGCAATTAGGAATGAATTACTGTCCCAACTGTGGTCTAAAGCTTTTATGGGAGAATGTAGAAAATGAAAAAGAATAAAAATATTAATATCAAATATTTAATTATAAATTATTTTCGTAATAGAAAAAGAAATAATCTAAAACATGCAATTAATCTATCTGGTAATATACCTAATTACTCAAATATGAGTGAAAGCGAACGTAGAAAAATATTAATAGGTTCTACTGCAAGTGGAAAATCAAGAAAATATTATGAAGAAAAAGAAAAATTTGACACTAGGGAAATAAATAATTACCTAACTTTTAAAAAATTAAACAATATCAAATGAAGGAGATAAATTAGAAAATAAAATTGTTAAAATATAGAGGTGATACTATGGAATTAGAAGATGGTGTTAGAAAAATTATTATTGACTATAAATTAATATATATAATGCAAATAGAAATTTTATTATGGCTTTATAATTTATTTTATGATGAACTGCTTCATGCTTATTATAAGAAAAGGATTGAAGAAATTCTTGAACAGCGTATTTCAAATGAAAGAACCATAACGATTAACATTTATTATATTAATGGAGAACTATGTATTACTCATGTATTTAGAGCACAAAAATTAGAAAGGTTATAAAAGATAATGAATGAGCAAAATTACCAAATAATTATTTTTTTATTAATGATAGTTTCTTTCAGTTTTTTTGTGAATATGATACTAAAAAGGGAAGAACTATCATTGGTTGAAGATGGAACTTGTTCCATCTTTTCTATTTAGCTAATTACCTACGTAAGAAAGGATTTAAAATAAGTATACGAAGATTATTTAAAGTTGAGATGAGATAAGATGTAGTTGAGGTGGTGAATAATGAAAAAAATATATATTTGTATAGATTTGAAATCATTTTTTGCAAGTTGCGAATGTTCAAAAAGAAATCTTGATCCATTTACTACTAACCTAGTAGTTGCTGATAAAACAAGAGGCGAAAACGCTTTGTGTCTTGCGATAACACCAGCAATGAAGAAACTAGGTATTAAAAATAGATGCAGAACAAAAGATATACCAGGTGATATTTCTTATATCATTGCAAAACCTAGAATGAAAATGTACATGGAATATTCTGCTAAAATCTATGGGATATATTTAAGATATGTATCAAGTAAAGATGTGCATGTATATTCAATTGATGAGTGTTTTATTGATATAACATCTTATTTGAAATATTACAAAAAGAAGCCTAAAGAATTTGCTGAAATGTTAATGTCTGCTGTTTTTGAAGAAACGGGAATAACAGCGACAGTCGGCATTGGAACAAATCTATATCTCGCTAAAATTGCTATGGATATAATTGCTAAACATGTTGATGATAATATTGGAATGCTTACGGAAAATACATATAGAAAATATTTATGGCATTACACACCTTTGACGGATTTTTGGCATATTGGACAAGGCATTTCCAATCATTTAAATAGGTTAGGAATATATGATATGTACGATTTAGCACATTATGATCAGAAAAAACTCTACAAGGAATTTGGGATTAATGCAGAATACATGATAGATCATGCGCTAGGTAAAGAACCAACAACTATTGCTGATATAAAGGCTTATGTTCCTAAAACAAATTCTTTAAGTAATTCACAAATTTTAACTAAAGATTATAATTATGAGGATGCTTTCCTGGTAATGAAGGAAATGGTAGATACTAATGTAACAAGACTTGTAAAAGAACATAAGGTAACTGACTGTGTAAGTATATGTGTTGCTTACTCAAAGAGAAATGGTGGAGGTTCTTCTGGTGGTCAAAGAAAAATGACAGTACGAACAAATTCCTTAAAAACAATAAGAGATGAATTTATAATCTTATATAAGGAAAAGGTAACAGCAAATAAGCCAATAAGGCAAATTGGTATTTCATTTCATAATGTTATGAATGAAAGATTTGAAAGCTATGATCTTTTTACTGATATAGAGAAACTAGAAAAAGAAAAGAATGTACAAAAGGCGATAATATTAATACAAACTAAATATGGAAAAAATTCCATAATGAAAGGCATGAATAAACTTGAAAATGCAACTGGTTTAATGAGAAATCAATTAATTGGAGGTCATAATGCAATCTAAAAGAAAATTAAATAGGGCGAAGCTTTTTATTGCGTATGATGCATTGAAAGGTTTTAAAGAAATGATACATGAAAAAGAGAAAACAGTAATTAGAATTGAAAAAAAAACATTATCGGAGGATCAATTGTTTGAGCTTAATTGGAAAATACAAAGTATAAAAGAAGGTAGTATTATTTCTCTTATTTACTACAATCAAGATGAATATATTTTAAAAACTGGTTACGTAGCTAAGAATGATATAAACAAAAGAGTTATTCAAGTTGTAGATCAGATAATAAAATATGAAGACATTTATGAACTTTTATAAAAATATTTGGGTTGAACCGTCCAAGACTGTAATGAAATAATGAAGTGTTGTATAATAGATAAAAAAGAAAAAGGAGATATTTAATGGAAAAAAAGTTTAATCAAAAAAGTATAGTAAGCAAAAAATGTGAAGATTTAATGGATGAATATCAAGATATTAAAACAAAAAATAAAACAGCAATTAAAAATTATAAAAAGATAAAAGTTAGTTTTTTAATAACTTATATTATTATTGCAATTTATTTTATAATAATATATAAAGCGAGTATTTTAGATAAAGAAATTTTGACTGCTTCTGTATCATTTGGAGTAGATTTAATTGTAATAGTTTTATCTATTTCAAAAAAAACAAAAGATCAATTTGAAAAGACTATGAATGTAAATAACAATATTTTATCTAAAATCAAAAAAGAATTATTTGATTATATGTATAATTATCATCTTAGTAATGAAATAAATGATTTTTGTTCAATAATATCTGGAAATACAAGCGAACATTCAAGTGGATATAATAAAGAAGATCTTGTCAATATATATGTTAGATCTAGATTTCTTGAATATAGTAAGTTGTTGAAAGAGGAAACAGATATTAATAATGTAGAAAAAATAAAGAAGAATATAAAATCTGTTATAACTGGTTTATTAGTCTTGATTTATTTTATTGTAACTGTAGTTTTATATTGTATAAATAGAAATATTATTGTATTTGTGATGATGATTGGTAATGGATCTGCTCTATTTGGATTTATTGCTGATGATATTGTGGATGTTGGTAATAGTTTTTTAGACAAGAAATACGAGATTAAAGATAAACAATCAAATTTAAGAGAAGAAATATTAAATGATCTTCAAAAGTTATATTTGCAAGGACAACTTATAGATAAACATATTATTTGTTTTGAAAAGCTACTAAAAAATGATGAAACGTTTAACTTTGATGAAAATTCATCAATATAAGTAAAAAGAAAAGTATAACCTTCGCATTTTTCTAAGTTATAAAGTCTGCGAAAATTCACTAATGATTATCCAAGAACAAGGTAGTACGTTTCGTCTCCACCTTGTTCTTTTCTATTCATTAGTGCTTTTAGAAAGTGAACCAGGAATAAGGAGGAACAAATTATGGATAATAAAAGAATAGATATGTATGAAAGGAGATTTAAAGGTCATGTTGCAACAGTTAAGCAGTTAGATGAAGAAACACAGGTTTTAACATTTAAAAGACCTGATTCAATTATGTGGTCTACTGAGTTTATATTTAGAAAAAATTTGATTTTTGTCAGTGGAGATACTGGCTGTGCAGTATTTTCTACAACATGGGAACCGACATGGAATTATGATTGGGAAAACACAAGTCCAGAATATTTTGCAGAAAAGTGTCAGGCTTTCTTTAAAGAAAAATATGTACTAGATCAAGAAAAAGCAGAAAAGGATATAACAGATTATATAATCAGCACTTTAAATTATTATGATTATGATGAATATGAAGCAAATAAACTAGCGAAAGAGGTAATTACTTTAGCTAAACAATATAGTGAATGGATAAGTGTAGAAGATAAAGATATTTTCACAAAAAAAGATAATGAATCGGTTTTGAAACAATCATTTTTAATTTTAAGTGCTATTTATACTTCCAATACAATTAATGATTGGGTCTTAAAGATTCAACAAAATAATGATTTTTCCGATTGTATGAATGACTTCTATGATAATGAATTATATAACATAGGAAGAATGCTACATTCACAATTTGAGATGTGGATATTTGAACTTAGAAAAGCAAAAGAACAATTACAAAATAAAAATACATTATAAGTGGTAGGATGGAACTTGTTCCATCTTTTCATTTTTCTATAGGTCTACGAACATTCACCATTATTTGATTGGTCACAAGGTAGTACAAGTCTCCACCTTGTATCCCATCAAATAATAGTGCTTTTAGAAAGTGTAAGGAGGGAAAAGGTTAGAGTCAGTAAATGCTAATATTATATTGATGATATAGACATAGGATGATATAATTTGACTATAATAAAGATAGGAGGTTTTTTATATGTCAAATTTACGTGAAACAATAAGACCATCAGCGGACATTAGAAATCATTATAATGAAATTTCTAAACAATGTAGAGAAGACAAAGAAGCGGTTATTATCACAGTTCATGGAAAAGGAGACACAGTATCGCTTTCATTTGAAGAATATCAAAATATGAAGTCAAGAATTGAGATACTGGAAATTCTTGCAGAAGCTGAAGATGATGTAAAAAATGGGCGTGTTGCTCCTATAAGTGAAACGTTTGATGATTTAAGAATGCTTTTAAAAGGTGAGTAATATGAAATACACTATTATTCGTACTGATAAGGCAGATGAAGGAATCAGGCATACTGTTTTATATTTAGCAAATCAATTTGGTAATGAATTTGCAATAAAAAAACTCGATTATATTGAGAATACTATTAAACTTTTAGAAGATAATCCATATATTGGAACAGTACCTAGATATTCTGTTTTAAAAAGACAAGGGTATAGAGTTCTTATATTAGAAAAAAATTTAGCTTTTTATAAAGTTAATGAAAATAAAAAAGAAGTCACTATTTATGCATTTACTGACCAAAGGCAAGATTATGTAAATATAATTAGAGGATTATAAGTTATTGTTAGAAGATGGAACTTGTTCCATCTTTTTGTTTTGAGGTAATGTCTGCGAACATTCACCAGATCGTTAGAAAAAAGCAAGGTAGTACAAAGTCTCCACCTTGTTTTTTATCACTCCTGGTGCTTTTTAGAAAGTGAGCGAGGGAAAAGCTTACAATAAAAAATATGGAGGATAATGTAATGGCAAATTTATCAGATGCACATGGAATTTTTACAGTGAAAGCAAGAACAAAAGAGATTGGAAATAAAGTAATGGATATTATCTTTAAAACGCAAGAAGCATGGGAATATAATATGATAGAAATTGAAAATAGTAGAACATACTTTAAAAGTGATGAAAATATTGAAATAGCTACAAGTTTTTTTGGAACAGGTAGATGGGATTTTGACAATAATATTTGTTCCATGAAACAATGGAATGAGGATATGTTTTTAAGTGAGAATATTGATGGTTATAAATATCTCATTGATAATTACTGGGAACTAAAATATGAGTATAAGGATATTGAACTAGGATGTGATTTTTGTTGTGAAGCGGACACTGTCGTTGTTCATAAAAAGGGACAATCTTTAAAGAAGTTGGATATATGCTGTGGCGATAGTTCTAATCTTGATATTAATGTTTATTCAATTATAAAAAATGGTTTTGTGAATGACGTAGAAGATGCACTATCTTATTTGGGAATAAATGAATATGAAAATGATGAAATCAGTGATTATACTATTAATCAATGTAAGCAAGGATTAAAAGAGTGTATGGCTGATAATAACTGGACACGAGAAGAAGCGTTAAATAACTACTTTTCAAATGAAATTTTTGAAAAAATAATTAATATACAAAATGGTTTTTAAAGTAAGGTGACGTAGAATGGAAATAGCTAAATTAAATTTTATTTTATTCAATACAATATTATAAAAAAAATAGGATGGAACTTGTTCCATCTTTTTGTTTTGAGGTAATGTCTGCGAACATTCACCAGATCGTTAGAAAAAA
>CAVESC010000083.1:0-13738 GCA_963618275.1 Bacteroidaceae bacterium | reverse complement strand
TCTACTGTAACTATTAATATAGTCAGGGTCCTATGTAAAGAATGCGGGCATACACCATCAAATGTAAAAGATTCAGGATTTCTTCGTCTAACAGGAGCAATGTTTTTTTCCTTGATGATGTCTTCAAAAGAAAGCTGTTCAACCAGTTCGTTTTTGAATAGAGGCGGTTCATCGATCTTGAAATCAGCATAGGGAATTTGAACATCCTTGTTTTTAGAAGATTTTAGATGAGAGATTTCTTTTTTGGTAATAGGATTGATATTTTCTTCAAAGAACTTGTTGAGCCAGTCAATATGTTTAGAGGCCTCATCAAGATGGTATATAAAATCAATATCGTTCAAATGATCAGAAATAGAGTCAGGAATCTTGTTTAAAATGTTTAAAGGCTGAAAATATTGAGAGAATTTAAAATTTTGTTTAGAAAAAAATTCAATAGAATCAATTAAATGTGTTATACTTTGCATGATGAAATATCCTTTTGTTAGATTTTGATTAGCGCTTAAAAGTATATCTTAGTAATCATTTTACTGTTTATATAGATAAATTGGATGGTAGTGTATTTACGCTATTTAATATAGACTTTTTGACACTACCAGTAAAGAGATGAGGAATAATTATGAGTGAACAAATACATAAAAGAAGAAAAAGATATAAAGGGACACACCCTAGAAATTTTGAAGATAAATATAAAGAATTAAATCCAGAAAAATATCCAGAAACAATTGAAAAAGTTATTTCTAAAGGAAGTACCCCAGCAGGAATGCATATTTCTATTATGGTTGATGAAATTCTAGATTTTTTAGATATTCAACCAGGACAAGTTGGTTTAGATTGTACATTAGGTTATGGCGGTCATACTTCTAAAATGTTAGAAAAATTAGAAGGTCAAGGTCATGTTTATGGATTAGATATTGATTCAATTGAAATTGAAAAGACAACACAAAGATTAAGAAATAAAGGTTTTGATGAAAATATCTTTACCTCTATTTTAATAAATTTTAGAAATATTGATGAAGTTAGTGAAAAATATGGGAAGTTTGATTTTGTCTTAGCTGATTTAGGGGTTTCATCAATGCAAATAGATAATCCTGAAAGAGGATTTTCTTATAAAAAAGAAGGACCATTAGATTTAAGATTAAATCCCAAAACTGGAAGACCAGCTTCTGAAATCTTAAAAGAACTATCTAAAGAAGAACTTGAAAATATTTTAGTAGAAAATTCAGATGAACCTTATGCTGATATTCTAGCTAGAAATATTTATTCATTTATTCGTTCAGGAATGGAAGTAGAAACCACAGGTCAACTTTATAAAATTATTGATAAGACATTAAATTTTATTGAAGATAAAAATAGAAAAGATATTGTTAATAAAACAGCAGCTAGAGTTTTTCAAGCTTTAAGAATAGAAGTAAATCAAGAATTTGAAGTTTTATATGAATTCGTTGAAAAACTTCCTCATATTTTAAAACCAGGGGGAAAAGTAGCTATTTTAACTTTTCATTCAGGTGAAGATCGTATTGTTAAAAAGGCTTTTAAAGAAATGAAAAATAGTGGTGTTTATGAAGATGTATGTCGAAATGTAATTCGTCCTACTAAAGAAGAATGTCATCGAAATTCAAGAGCTAAATCAACAAAAATGCGTTGGGCAATTAAAGCTAAATAATAAAAGGAATAATGATTTTTGGTCATTATTCCTTTTTAATAAGTTCAAAGATTTCTTGATAGAGAGGAAGAAGTTTTTTGTCTTTGTGCATGACAATATGATAAGTTCTTTGTATTTGAAAATCATTACTTTTTAAATAAGATACTTCTTTTGCTTCTTTAACTAAAGAATAAGGAAGAATCGTAAAACCATCATTTTGTTTAACAAGTTCAATTAAAGCATGTGGATTTGTACATTCAATAGTTGGTACAATATCTAAATCATGACTTATAAAATAACTATGAACAAGTTCATAAATAGAACTTCCTCTTTCACGTGAATAATAATCATAATGTTCTAATTCTTTTAAATCTTTTACTTTTAATAAAGGATGCTTTGGATGAACAACAATTACCAATTCATCTTGATAAAAAGCAATCTTTTTTAATTGATGAAGTGGCGTTGTTTCAATTAAAGCAAAATCAAGTTCATTTTTTAAAAGTAAATTTTCTATATATTCAAGATTATTAACAATAATATGAAAATGAATGGTTGGATATAGCTTCTTTAATTTCTTTAACAACTGAGGCAAAAAAACTTGTGCCATAGTGACACTACAACCAAAAGAAATATTTTCAATATGATCTTCATACATTTCATTTTCCATATTTTCAAGAGATGAAAGAATTTGTAATGAATGATTATATAAAAGATGAGCTTTTTCTGTAGGATAAATTTGACGGTTCATACGATCAAATAAGGGTGTTTGATATTTTTCTTCTAATTCTTTAATGGCTAATGAAACAGAAGGTTGGCTAATGTGTAATTCTTTAGATGCTTTAGTAATACTTTGATTTTGATAAACACTCATAAAGATTTCTAGATGTCTAAATGTCATAATACCTCCTTATATAGGTAAATGCCTATGTATAATATAATTATATAATATTTTACAGATGAATCAATGTGTATTAAGATGAAATAGGTGATAGAAATGAAGGAAAAAAGAAAATTATTACTTGAATTATTTACTTCAGCGCTTTATTTATCAGCGTTTACTTTTGGTGGAGGTTATGTCATTGTTTCTTTATTAAAAGAAAGATTTGTTGATCAACTCCATTATATTGATGAAAAAGAAATGTTAGATTTAGTAGCGATTGCTCAAAGTGCTCCAGGAGCAATAGCCGTTAATGGTGCAATTGTTTTAGGATATAAAATGGCAGGTATTTTAGGGATTATTGTTTGTGTGATAGGGACAATTATTCCTCCAATTGTGATCATTAGTGTGATAGCTTATTTTTATAAAATCTTTATTACAAATAAAATTATTAGCGCGATGTTACTAGGAATGAGGGCAGGTATAGGAGCTATTATTGTGAGTGTTGTTTATGATATGGCTTTAAGTGTGATGGATGAACATCAAGGAAGAAATATCTTTATTATGGTTATCGCATTTATTTTGAATTATTTTTTAAATGTTAATATTATGTACATTATTTTAGGATGTATTTTATTAGCAATTATTGATCTAATGACAAGGAGGAAAAAAGCATGATTTATTTACAATTATTTTGGGCCTTTTTTCAAATAGGTTTGTTAAGTTTTGGTGGGGGTTATGCAGCTTTACCACTTATTAGTCAACAAGTTATTTCTACCTATCATTGGATCAGTCAAAATACTTTTACAGATCTTATTACAATTTCACAAATGACACCAGGACCTATTGCTGTCAATTCATCTACCTTTGTAGGACAATATGTTGCACATTTACCTGGTGCGTTGATTGCAACACTTGGGTGTATTTTACCTTCATGTGTTATTGTTTCATTACTTGCTTATTTATATGTAAAATATAAGAATATGGAAGTGATGAAAACAATCTTAGCTTATTTAAGACCAGCTGTTGTTTCGATGATTGCGATTAGTGGAATCAGTATTTTAATTTCCTCATTCTTTAAAGACTCTATGATTGGTATATCTTATTTAAGATACCATGCCATGATTGTTTTTGTAATTTGTTTAGTATTGCTTAGAAAATATAAAATGAATCCTATTTTAGTGATGATTCTTGCTGGAATCAGCGAAGTATTGATTCAAATGATTTAAAAGGAGAAAAGTATGTATATTTATTATCCAAGTTGTAATTTTACGATAATGCATCCACAAACAGCAAAAAAAGTAAAGGATTATTTTGAAAAACAAATGCCGATTGCTAAGTGTTGTAAAATTGATAAAAGAGAATTTAAAAAGAATGATGTTGGTTTATATGTATGTCAAGCATGTAGAAAACAAATTAAAGATCAAGTAAAGACAATGTCAATTTGGGAATACTTTGATCAATTAGGTGATTTTACTTTTCCTAATTACCAAGGACAAAAAATGTATTTACAAGATTGTTTTCGTGATAGAAATCATCCTGAAGTACATAGGGCTGTTAGAAGTCTTTTAAAGAAAATGAATATTGAAGTTATTGAAATGGAAAATAATAAAGAAAAATCTATTTTTTGTGGGACACTCCACTTTGAAACTAAAGATTTAGATGATTTTCATTTATCTCATTATTCTAAAGATATACAAGAAAAATATATGAAAGAATATGTTCAACAATTTGAAAATAAAAAAATAATTTGTGTTTGTAATCGTTGTTTAAAAGGAATTTTATTAGGTAATGGAGATGGAATTCATTTATTAGAATTGTTATTTGAATTTTAGAGTAAATAAAAACAGGCTTTTTAGGAGAATATTTCCCCAGCCTGTTTTTAGATGGAATTTTGATGAACGTAATTTGTAATTTCACCAAGATTGATTTCTTTAAGCTTTTGTTTATATTGATTTTCAGCGGCATCTAAATGATTGATAATGATATCTTCGGTATGTTGTACATTTAATGCTGGATCAAAAACTTTATCTACTAAATGGGTTGTTTCAATAAATTTTTCTTTTCCTTCAATTGCTTCAAAAATATCTAAAAAAGAAATATCATTCATTTTTTTATTTAAAATAAAACCACCTAATTTACTAGCCTTAGAAGTAATCAAACCAGCAACAACAAGCTGTCTTGTTACTTTTTTTAAATATGAATCAGAAACATCTAACATTTTACTTAATTCATGACTTTTAAGTGGTCCTTCGCTTGTGCCAATAAGTAATAAAATACAAATTGCTTGTTCAAAACTCTTTCTAATTCTCATTTGTAATCCCTTCCCTTTTTTTATTATACTTAATTTTTTATATTTTGTATGTAAGAATATTGACTTTTTTATTGAAAAAACTATAATACTCTATAGATATTATATATCTATGGATATAAAATGTCTAGAGAAGATAGAAAGAAGGATATTTATGATTAAGCAAGAGTGGAAAAACATTTTAAAAAACCATTGGATTCAAATCGTTTTAGTCGCTCTTATCCTTATTCCTAGTATTTACACTGTTGTCTTCCTTGGATCTATGTGGGATCCATATGGTAACAGTGGAGATCTTCCTGTCGCTGTTGTTAATAAAGATAAGGCAGTTGAATACAACGATAAGAAATTAGATGTTGGTGGTCAACTAGTCGATAAATTAAAAGACAACGATTCGTTAGATTTTCATTTTGTAAGTGCTAAAAAAGCAAATAAGGGACTAAAAGATGGTGACTATTATATGGTCATTACGATTCCAAGCAATTTTTCAAAGAATGCAACAACTTTGTTGGATAAAAATCCTAAAAAGATGATTTTAAATTATACAACAAATCCTGGTACAAATTATGTTGCATCAAAGATGGATGATTCAGCTATCGCTAAAATCAAAGCTGAAGTTTCAGCTTCAGTTACTAAAACTTATGCTGAAACAATCTTTACTTCAATTGGAACAATGTCAGATGGATTTGCTGAGGCAAGTGATGGTACTCAACAATTATCTGATGGAATGAATCAATTAGAAGATGGTAACAAAACAATTAGTGATAATTTAAAAGTATTAGCAAGCAGTTCTTTAACATTTAAAGATGGAACAAATACTTTAACAAATGGTTTAAAAGATTATACTGATGGGGTTGTTACAGTAAATGATGGAGTTTATCAATTAAAAACTGGTATGAGCTCTTTAGGTAGTGCAACTCCTGCATTAGCTAATGGAATTAGTCAATTAAATAGTGGTGCACAATCACTTAATACTGGAATTAATCAATATACAAGTGGTGTAAGTCAAGCATTAGATGGTGCAAATCAATTAGTTGCTAATAATGATGCTATTACTGCTGGAGCTACAGCATTATCTGAAGGATTAACAAGTGTTAATACATCAGTAAGTACAACTTTATCAAAAGGTAGTTCAGATTTAGCAAGTGGAAGTGCTCAATTAGTAACAGGTACTTCAGCATTAAATAAAGGTGTTCAAACATTAGCTGGTAAATTATCTAGTGCAGCTACAGCTGGACAATCTCTTATTGATGGTAATAAAGCTGTTAATGCTCAATTGACTGCTTTAATGCAACAAAGCTTTGGAACAACAGACTTTAGTAAATTAAGTACTGAACAATTCCAAGCATTAATGCAAAATGTTGATGCAAGTACTTTACAAACATTATTAGCTACTTATCAACAATTAGCTAATGGTGGTGAACAATTAGCTAGCTCACTTTCATCAACTGAATCTACTCAACAAGTTCAAGCATTAGTAAGTGGTGCTAATCAAGTAGATCAAGGAGCACAACAATTAAATACGGGTGTGCAACAATTAAACGCTGGAATTAATGGTGTCAGTGATGCAAATGGTAATGTTCAACAAGCAGGTTTAAAACAATATGTTTCTCAACTTGCTAGTGGAGCTCAAAATTTAAATGTAGGTGTTCAATCTTACATGGGTGGTGTTACTACTTTACAAAGTGGTTTAACAACAATTACTGCTAATAATACTGCTTTAACAAGTGGTGCTTCAGCTTTAGCGCAAGGAACATCTTCATTAAATAGTAATGTTCCTTCATTAACTGAAGGTATTAGAGCTTTAACAAGTGGTATTGATAGATTATCTGCAGGAACTACAACATTAGTAAGCAATAATTCAACATTAATGAATGGTGCTAACCAATTATCTTCTGGTGCTGGTCAAATTAGTGATGGTGCTGGTAAATTAGCTGATGGTTCTGATACTTTAGGTGATGGTATTAAAAGTGCTGCAGATGGTGTCACAACTTTAAATAATGCTTTAAAATCTGGTGCTGAAGAAAGTAAAATAGATTCAACAAGTAAGACAACTGATATGGTTGCTACACCTGTTGAAACAAGTCATAAAGAAATTTCTAAAGTTGAAAATAACGGTCATGCAATGGCTCCATATATGATGTCAGTTGGTTTATATGTAGCATGCTTAGCCTTTGCATTGATGTATCCAATTAGACATGGTATTAAGAAAGCTGAAAATGCTTTAAAATATTGGGCAAGCAAAGCAACTGTTATGTATACAGTTTCTACATTAGCTGCAATTGCAATGGTAACAGCTTTAAGACTTATCAATGGTTTTGAACCTGTTAATTTAGGTTTAACTTACTTACTTGCAATTCTTGTATCGGCGGCATTCATGTCACTTGTCATGTTGTTGAGTTTAACAACTGGATTTATCGGAGACTTCTTATTACTTGTATTTATGATTATTAACTTAGGTGGTTCTGCTGGTACTTATCCATTAGATACGGGTCCAGCTATCTACAAAGCTATTCATAAATTTGTTCCATATACTTATAGTGTAGATGGATTCAGAAAAACAATTAGTATGACTGCTCCATCACTTTCAGTTGAATTTGCAGTCTTTGCTGGAATCTTGATTGTATGTTCAATCTTAACAATTGTTTATTTCAAATATAAAAATAAAGAAGATAAACATGTTATTCCTCAAATGTTTGAAGAAGTAAATTCAACAAAAGCTGAATAGATATTAGAGTCCTTAATTGGACTCTTTTTTTATCTAAGAAGTTCAAACTAAAAGTAAAAATATCTTTTGTGAATATTTTAACAAAATGTTAGAATATTACTAGGAGGTATTGTTTATGGAAATTAAAAATGTTGTTGTTATTGGTGGAGGAGTTTTAGGAAGTCAAATTGCTTATCAAGCAGCTTATTGTGGTTTTGATGTAACTATTTGGCTTAGAAGTGAAGGCAGTATAGGAAGATGTCAACCGAAGTTAGATCATTTAAAAGAAGTTTATCATGATACTATTACTTTGATGGATAGTGATGCAGGAAAAACACCTCAAAATTGGGCTATGGGTATTAGTGATTATGAAGATTTTGATAAAGATAAATGTTTAGAAAAAGCAAATCATGCTTATGAAAGTATTAAATTAGAATTAGATTTACAAAAAGCAGTCAGTGACGCAGATTTGATTATTGAATCGATGGCTGAAAATGTTGAACAAAAAATAGATATTTATAAAAAGATGGCAGATTTATTACCTGAAAAAACAATCATTGTGACGAATTCATCTACATTATTACCATCTAAGTTCGCTAAATATACAAAACGTCCTAATAAATATTTATCATTACATTTTGCAAATAGTATTTGGAAAAATAATATGACAGAAGTCATGGCACAAAAACAAACAGAACAAAAATATTTTGATATAATTATGGAGTTTGCTAAAGCAATAAGAATGATACCATTACCTGTAAGAAAAGAAAAATCAGGATATTTATTAAATTCGATGCTTGTTCCATTATTATTTTCAGGAATGGATTTATATGTTAATGGGATAAGTGATCCTGAAAGTATTGATAAAGCATGGACACTTGGTACAGGTGCTCCTAAAGGACCTTTCCAAATATTAGATACAGTAGGACTTACAACAGCATATAATATAGTTTCAATGTATTTAAAAGTTCCTTCATTTTTAGCTCCTTATAATTTTAAAGGAATGGCTAAGATGTTAAAGAAATATATTGATGAGGGAAAATTAGGAATGGCTTCTGGAGAAGGTTTCTATAAGTATTAGAAGAATCATTGATTCTTCTTTTCTTTACTTTTTCAAAATATGAAACGAGTAAATCTTGTACTTTGTAAGTGCTATAATATCTTCTAGATAAACGGAGGTAGAAAAAATGAGTTTTCCAAAAGATTTTTTATGGGGTGGCGCTATCGCTGCCAATCAATATGAAGGTGCTTGGTTAGAAGATGGTAAACAACCAAACGTTACAGATGTACTTGTAGGAATTATGTCTAAAGATCCTGGTATTCAATGGGATGAAAATAAGAAAAAATATGAAATGTCATTAAATCCAGATAAAGTTTATTTATCACATGATGCTGTAGATGGATATCATCGTTATCGTGAAGATTTAAAATTAATGAAAGGTATGGGTTTCAATAGTTTTAGAACTTCTATTGCTTGGGGAAGAATTTTCCCTAATGGTGATGAATTAGAACCTAATGAAGCTGGTCTTGCTTATTATGATGATATGTTTGCTTGTATGAATGAACTTGGAATGGAACCAGTTATTACTTTGTCACACTATGAAACACCATTACATTTAATTACTGAATATGGTGGATGGTCTAATCCTAAATTAATTGAATTTTGGTTACGTTATGTAAAAACTGTTTTTACTCGTTATAAAGGAAAAGTTAAATTCTGGCTTACATTTAATGAAGTCAATGCTTTATTTAGAATGCCACTTGTAGCTGGTGGGGTTTTAACAATTAAAGATCCTAAAGATCCAAGTGATCCAATTGGTTCAACTACAAAACAAGATCAATGGGATGCTTATCATAATATTTTAGTTGCTAATGCTAAAACTGTACAATTAGGACATGAAATAAGTAAAGATTATCAAATTGGATGTATGATGACTGCTTCTTCAGTAGCTACTTATCCATATAATTGTGATCCTTTAAATGTAGTAGGAACATTAGATGCTCAACGTATGAATATTTTCTTTATGGCTGATCCTTTCTGTTTAGGTATTGTTCCAACTTATTTAAAGAAAGTATGGAAAGAAGATCAAGTAACAGTAGAATTTAGTGATGAAGAATTACAATTAATTAAAGAAAATACAGTAGATTTCTTATCATTTAGTTATTATCGTTCTACAACATTTGATCGAGATGTTAACTTAAAAGTTGATACTGGTGGTCTTACTTGTAGAGATAACCCATATTTAAAAGATAAAGCACCTCAACCTTGGGGATGGGCTGTTGATCCAGTAGGTCTTCGTTATACATTAAATGTATTATATGATCGTTATCATTTACCATTATTAATTGTCGAAAATGGTGTTGGTTTAGATGAAAATATTGATGATAAAGGTGAAATTCATGATGATTTCAGAGTTCATTATATTGAAGAACATTTAAAAAATGTCAATGCCGCAATTGAAGATGGTGTTGATTGTCGTGGATATTTATATTGGGGACCAATTGATGTAGTTTCTGCTGGTACTGGTGAAATGAAAAAACGTTATGGTTTTGTTTATGTGGATCGTTTTAATGATGGTCATGGTACTTTAGAAAGAAAACTTAAAGATTCTTATTATCGTTATAAAGAAATTATTGAATCTAATGGTGAAGTTTTATTAGAAGATAAATAATATAAAAAGGTTGTAATGAGTAGATAGTTTGACTATTTATGAAGGTTACAACCTTTTTTAACTACGATAAATGATAAAAATTTACATAATCTTGATAGTTTATATATGTTTTAAAATTATAAAATAAAAAGGCAAAAAATTATTTGTAAACGAATGAAAAGAGTATAATGTAAGTAGATATGGAGGTAATATACTATGAGTGTTTATAAAGAAAATAGGGAATTATCGTGGTTAAAGTTTAATGATCGTGTGTTGATGCAAGCAAAAGATCCTCAAGTACCATTAGCTGAAAAGTTGAGTTTTATTTCTATTTTTCAAACAAATTTAGATGAATTTTTTATGGTGCGTATTGGTTCTATTTATGATCAAATGTTATTTTATCCTGATTCAAAAGATAATAAGACATTAATGACGGGGGAAGAACAATTAAAAGCTTGTTTAAAAAGGGCTGCGTTTTTAAATAAAAAGAAAGATCGAATATATTTTCAAGTAATGGAGGAATTAAAACAATATCATTGGTCAATTATAAAATATAAAGATATTACAAATAAAGAAGATCGACGTTATTTTGAAGCTTATTTTGAAAGAGAATTATTGCCTTTAATATCACCACAAGTTATCTCTAAAAGACAACCTTTTCCATTTCTTAATAATAAAGAAGAGTATGTTGTTGTACGCCTAGAATCAAAAAAAGGAAAACGTAAGATGGGAATTGTTTCTTGTGCAAATGCAATGGATGAAAGGCTAGTAGAACTTCCTAGTCAACCAGGTCAGTTTATTTTAGTAGAAGATCTTATTTTGCATTTTGTATCACGTATTTTTTCTAAATATACTGTAAAAAGTAAAGCTCTTATTAGAGTGACAAGAAGTGCTGATATTGATGAAGATGATCATTCATTGGATGGTCATGATGATTATCGTGAAATGATGGAAACTTTGATTAAACAAAGAAGAAGATTATCTCCAATGAGATTAGAGATGTCTCCAGGATTAGAAGAATTAGAAGTATTGATGTTGATGAATTTCTTAAACTTAAAGAAAAATCAAGTTTTTGTAAGTAATTCACCATTAGATTTTGGCTTTGTAAGTGAATTAAGAGATCATTTAAAATATATACAACCTGAATTATTTTATAAAAGATTAGAATCTCGTAATAATGCATTGGTTGAAAATAAAGTACCAATGATTAAACAAATATTAAAAAGAGATATTTTATTAGCATATCCTTTTGAATCGATGTCACCATTTTTAAGATTATTAGATGAAGCAAGTCATGATGCAAATGTTGTAAGTATTAAAATGACGTTATATCGTGTTGCTAAAAATTCAAAAATTGTTAAGTCTTTAATTAAAGCGGCTGAAAATGGTAAGGAAGTTGTTGTTCTAGTTGAATTACGTGCACGTTTTGATGAAGAAAACAATATTGGTTGGTCAAAACGTTTAGAAGAAGCAGGATGTCGTGTTATTTATGGATTAGATGGACTTAAAGTACATTCTAAATTATGTTTGATTACTTATAAAAATAGTGGAAATATTAATTATATTAGTCAAATTGGAACAGGTAATTATAATGAAAAGACATCAAAATTATATACAGATTTATCTTTAATGACATCTAAATATGAAATAGGTGAAGAAATTAATGGGGTCTTTAATCATTTATGTTTAGGAGAAACTGAAAATCATACAGACTTATTAATGGTGGCACCTCATTGTATGTTATCTCATATTTTTACTTATATAGATGAACAAATTGCTTTAGCTAAAGAAGGAAAAGAAGCTTATATAGGCTTTAAATGTAATGCAGTAACAAGTAAAAAAATGATTGATAAATTAGTAGAAGCTTCTCAAGCAGGTGTTAAAATTGATTTAATTGTACGTGGTATTTGTTGTATTATTCCTGGTGTAGAAGGGTATACTGAAAATATTAGGGTGATTTCTATTGTAGGAAGATATTTAGAACATTCAAGAATTTATATTTTTGGGAAAAATAATCCTCAAGTTTATATTTCTTCAGCTGATTTAATGACCAGAAACTTAGAAAGAAGAGTTGAAGTAGCAGCACCTGTTTTGGATAGTAAATTAAAACATAAATTACTTACGATGTTTGGATGTATGTTAAATGATAATGTCAAAGCATCTCGTTTAGAAAGTAATGGTAAGTATAAAAAAATTAAAAATAAAAAGATATTGATGAATAGTCAAGAATACTTTTTTAAAAATGATGTTAAATAGGAGGCTTTTATGAAAATAGGAATTTTAACAAGTGGTGGAGATTGTCAAGCTTTAAATGCAACAATGGCTTCTCTAGCAAAAACGCTTTATCGTCAAAATAAAGATATTGAATTGATTGGTTTTTTAAAAGGTTATAGAGGTTTGATGTATGGTGATTATAAAAAAATGTCACCTCGTGACTTTGAAGATATTTTAAATGTTGGAGGAACAATTCTTGGTTCTTCACGTTGCCCTTTTAAAAAAATGCGTATTATTGAAGATGGCTTTGATAAAGTAGAAGCAATGAAAAAAACATATAAGAAATTGAAATTAGATGGACTAGTTGTTTTAGGTGGAAATGGTTCTTTAAAATCGGCTAATATGTTAAGACAAGAAGGCTTAAATGTTATTGGTTTACCTAAAACGATTGATAATGATACATGGGGTACAGATTATACTTTTGGTTTTCAAAGTGCGGTAGATATTGCAACGAATTATTTAGATGAAATTCAAACAACAGCTAAAAGTCATGATCGTGTTTTTGTTGTAGAAATTATGGGACATCGTGTAGGCCATATTTGTTTAGCAGCTGGACTTGCAAGTCATGCGGATGTCATTTTATTGCCAGAAATTCCTTATGATATAAAAGCAGTTGTTAAAAAGGTAAAAGAAAATAAAAAAAGAGGTAAAAATTATACGATTATTGCTTGTGCTGAAGGTGCTATCAGTGAAGCAGATAGTTTGTTATCAAAGAAAAAATATAAAGCTAAAGTTGCTAGTAGAAATGGAATGTCTGTTGCTTATGAAGTAGCAAAAGAACTTGGAGAATATATTGATAGTGAAATTCGTGTTTCGTGTGCGGGACATATTCAAAGAGGAGGACATCCTTGTTCTTATGATCGACTAATGGCAACACGTTTTGGAATTGCTGGTGCTCAATTGATTTTAAATCAAGATTATGGAAATTTAATTGTTCTTGATAAAACAGAAGTAAAAGCAATTCCTTTACAAGAAACAGCAGGAAAATTAAAGTATGTTGATCCTGCTGGAGAAGTTGTTCAACATGCTAAATTAATGGGAATTTCATTTGGAGAGTAAGAACTGTAAGTAATACAGTTCTTTTATTGTCAAGTTATTTTATAATAATGAAAAAAATAATTGTTTTTAAATGAATACGTTATAATGATTTTGAATTTTGTATAACAAAAATAAGGAGGAAGAAAAATGAGTTTTCCAAAAGGATTTTATTGGGGTGGAGCCACAGCTGCAAACCAATTAGAAGGTGGCTGGCAAGAAGGCGGTAAAGGTATTTCTTGTC
>CAVESC010000082.1:0-13778 GCA_963618275.1 Bacteroidaceae bacterium | reverse complement strand
AACTAATATAATATATTATTAATATAAGTAATGAGTTAAGAAGATTTGTATACTTTTAAAATAGATTATACATACTGATTAAGAAAGGAAGAAGATATGAATATCAATTTATCAGAACATTTTAACTATAAAAAATTAATTAAATTTACACTACCGACTATTGCTATGATGATTTTTACATCAATCTATGGTGTTGTTGATGGTTTATTTATTTCTAACGTTGTAGGAAGTAATGCCTTTGCATCTGTTAATCTCGTGATGCCAGTAGTCATGATACTAGGAACGATTGGATTTATGATTGGTACAGGTGGAAGTGCACTTGTATCAAGAATCTTTGGTGCAGGACATGATAAAAAGGCAAATCAATATTTTTCCATGCTTGTTTATTTAGAAGTTATCTTAGGAATTATTTTTACAATTATTGGTTTGATTTTTTTAGAACCAATTACAAAAATGCTTGGGGCTAATGAAAGCATGTTGAATGATTGTTTAAATTATGGAAGAGTTCTTTTACTTGGATTAGTTCCCTTTATTTTACAAAACAGTTTTCAATCATTTATTGTTGTAGCTGAAAAGCCACATTTTGGCTTATTGATTTCTGTTATTACAGGTGTTACAAATATGGTTTTAGATTTTTTATTTGTTTACGTATTTAGGGGACAAGTCGTTGGGGCAGCAGCTGCAACTATTACGAGTCAAATTGTAGGGGCTGTTATTTTATTGATTTATTTTGGTAGGAAAAATGAAACAAAGTTAAGAATAGGGAAACCATATTTTGAACTTAAACCAATCATTCAAGCATGTATAAATGGTTCTTCAGAAATGGTAACCAATTTATCTTTATCTATAATTAGTATTTTATTTAATATGCAGTTAATGAAATATGTTGGTGCAAATGGGGTAGCAGCATATGGCATTATTATGTATGTTGGATATTTATTTGTGGGAACTTATGTTGGCTATTCTGTTGGAATTGCACCAGTTGTAAGCTTTCACTTTGGTGCAAATCATAAAGATGAATTAAAAAGTCTTTTAAATAAAAGTATAAAACTTTTAGGAATTGTTGCATTAGTTATGACGTTTTTATCAGAAGTTCTTGCTAAACCACTAGCAAGCATCTTTGTTGGATATGATCAAGATTTACTTAATTTAACAGTAAATGCTTTAAGACTTTATTCGCTTTCTTACATTATTAGTTGGTTTAATATCTTTGCTTCTGCTTTCTTTACGGCATTAAATAATGGTGGGGTATCAGCTTTGATTTCATTTTTAAGAACTTTAGTATTTCAAGCAATTACAATTATTGTTTTACCTATTTTATTTGGATTAAATGGTATTTGGCTATCTGTTTTATTAGCGGAAATATTATCCTTGATTGTAAGTATAAGTTGCTTTATTCTAAATAAGAAAAAATATGAATATGTTTAATGAAAAAGTCCAAAAAGAGGACTTTTTTTTAGAAAATAAAAGTAATTTTTAAATAGTTTGACATAATGTGACAAAAGCGTATAATGTTAGCAGCCGAACAAAAAGGAGGCTTATATGGACCAGCGAATAGGAATGGAAATACGTGTTTTGTCTAAATATATGGGTCGCTATTTAGATGATATTCATGGCATTGATTGTATGTTATCAGGACCTCAAGGATTAATTCTTGTTTATTTATGTAAAAATGAAGAAGTTTATCAAAAAGACATAGAAAAATATTTTAATATAAGAAGATCTACGGCGACAGGTCTTTTAAATTCGTTAGAAAAGAATGGTTATATTATAAAAGAACCCGTTGAAAATGATAAACGTATGAAAAAAATCAAAGCTACAGAACATGCGTATAGCACAGTAGAAAAGATTGATGATCATATTATTCAATTAGAAAAAATTATGTTAGATGGTATTAATGAAAAAGAAGTGAAACAATTTAGAAATACAATTTCTAAAATGACACTTAATTTAGTAAAGGAGTCAAAAAATGGATAAATTATATTACATGGGAATTGATGTTGGATCAACAACAGTAAAATTATATGTCGAAGATCAAGAACATCAATGTATCTATTCAAAATATCAAAGACACTATTCTGATGTAAAACCAGCAATAGAAAACTTAATTAAAGAAGTTCAAGAACAATATGGAAACTTACCTGTAAAAGTAGTGATGACAGGGTCAGGTGGTTTATCTTTATCAAAACATTTAAATGTAGAATTTGTTCAAGAAGTAATTGCTTGTACAAAAACAGTAGAAACTTATATCCCTGAATGTGATGTAGCAATCGAATTAGGTGGAGAAGATGCTAAAATTACTTATTTTGAATCTACTCTCGAACAAAGAATGAATGGGACATGTGCTGGTGGTACTGGAGCCTTTATTGATCAAATGGCTTCTTTATTACAAACAGATGCCGCAGGATTAAATGAATTAGCTAAAAATTATGAAACAATTTATCCAATTGCATCTCGTTGTGGTGTATTCGCCAAAACAGATATTCAACCTTTAATTAATGAAGGTGCTGCTAGAGAAGATATTGCTATTTCTATTTTCCAAGCTGTTGTTAATCAAACAATCAGTGGACTTGCTTGTGGTAAACCTATTCGTGGAAAAGTTGCTTTCTTAGGAGGTCCTTTATATTTCTTAGATCAATTACGTGCACGTTTTATTGATTCATTAAACTTAAAGGATGAAGATGTTATCTTCCCACAAAATTCGCAATTATTCGTAGCGATGGGAGCTTGTTTGCTTGCTAGAGAAGATAAAGTTAATCAAACATCAATTGATCAACTTGTAACTATTTTAGATTCTTTAAAAGATGGTATTTCTGATGAAACAGATACTTTAAAACCATTATTTGAAACAGAAGAAGATCGTATTGAATTTAGAAATAGACATTATCGTACAAAAGTAAAGAAAAGAGATTTAAATACATATCAAGGAAAAGCTTTCTTAGGAGTAGATGTTGGTTCTACAACATCTAAAGCTGTATTAATTGATGAAGATGGATCTGTATTATATACATTCTACTCATCAAATGAAGGTAATCCAATTGAAGTTGTTCGTAAGATTTTAAAAGAAATTTATGAAATCTTACCTAAAGGAGTAGAACTTGTTCATGCTGGATCAACTGGTTATGGGGAAGCTTTAATCAAATCTGCCTTTAAAATGGATGTTAGTGAAGTAGAAACAATTTCTCACTTTACAGCTGCTAAATACTTTAAAGAAGATGTTTCATTTATCTTAGATATTGGTGGACAAGATATGAAAGCTATTAAGATTGAAGATGGAATTATCCAAGATATCTTATTAAATGAAGCTTGTTCATCTGGATGTGGTTCATTTATTGAAACATTTGCTAAATCATTAGGATATAATGTTGCTGATTTTGCTAATCTAGCATTACAATCAACAGCACCAATTGATTTAGGTTCACGTTGTACTGTATTTATGAACTCTAAAGTAAAACAAGCACAAAAAGAAGGAGCTAAGATTGAAGATATTTCTGCAGGTTTAGCTTATTCTGTTATTAAAAATGCTTTATATAAAGTTATTAAATTACGTTCACCTGAAAGTATTGGTAAATCAGTATTAGTACAAGGTGGAACATTCTATAATGAATCTGTTTTAAGAGCCTTTGAACAAGAAACAGGAATCAAAGCGATTCGTCCAGATATCGCTGGATTAATGGGTGCTTTTGGGATTGCTTTAATTGCACGTGAAAGATATCAAGGACAAGGAACAACATTACTTAATAAGGAACAAGTAGATGCTTTCAGTTATGAAAGTACAATTCGTTATTGTCAAAAATGTACAAACCATTGTATGTTAACTGTTTCTTCATTCAATGATGGTAGTGAACACATTAGTGGAAACAGATGTGAAAGAGGAGCTAACTTACCTCCTAAATCAAAACAATTACCAAACTTATATGATTATAAATATCGTCGAGTATTCAATTATCGTTCATTAACTGCGAAAGAAGCAAAACGTGGAACAGTTGGTATTCCTCGTGTTTTAAATATGTATGAAAACTATCCTTTCTGGCATACATTATTTACTGATTTAAAATTTAGAGTTGTATTATCACCTCGTTCAAGTAAAAAAATCTATGAAAAAGGAATTGAATCTATTCCTTCAGAAAGTGTATGTTATCCAGCTAAATTATCGCATGGACATATTGAAAGCTTAATTGAAAAAGGAATTAAATATATTTTCTATCCTTCAGTAGCTTATGAAAGAAAAGAAAGTGTTACTCAAGGAAATCATTATAACTGTCCAGTTGTTACATCTTATCCAGAAGTTATTAGAAATAATGTAGATAACTTAGAAACAAATGAAATCATCTTTAGAAATCCATTCATGGATTTAAGTAATCGTAAAACAATGTTTACAAACTTAAAAGATGAATTTAAATCATTTGGAATTAGTGATAAAGAATTAAAAGCAGCGATTGAACATGCTTATGAAGAATTACAACAATGCCGTTTAGATATCCAAGGAGAAGGAGAAAAAGTCCTTTCTTATTTAAAAGAAAATAATATGACAGGTGTTGTTTTATCAGGTAGACCTTACCATGTTGATCCAGAAATCAACCATGGATTAGCAGATTTAATTACTGGTGAAGGAATGGCAGTCTTAACAGAAGATAGTGTTTGTCACCTAGATAAAGAATTAGAAGAATTACGTGTTGTTGACCAATGGACATATCATTCAAGAATGTATCATGCAGCATCCTTTGTTTCATCTCAACCAAACTTACAATTAATTCAATTAACATCATTTGGTTGTGGGCTAGATGCTGTTACTGCTGACCAAGTAGCAGAAATCTTAAATGCTAGAAATAAGATTTATACACTTATTAAAATTGATGAAGGAAGTAACTTAGGTGCTATTCGTATTCGTATCCGTTCATTAAAAGCAACAATTGATAAACAAGAACATAAAGAAATTGATTTATCTAAAAAATATAAACCAGTCAAAGTACCATTTACAAAAGAAATGAAAGATGATCGTTGGACAATTTTATGTCCACAAATGTCACCAATCCATTTCCAATTCGTTGAAAAAGCAATGCAAGAAAGTGGTTATAACTTAAAAGTCTTACCATCAGTAGATAAAGGAGCTACAGAAGCAGGATTAAAATATGTTAATAATGATGCATGTTATCCAAGTATTCTTGTTGCTGGACAAATGATGGAAGCTTTAACAAGTGGTGAATATGATGTTAATAAAACAGCTTTAATCATTTCTCAAACAGGTGGAGGATGTCGTGCGACAAACTATATCGGATTTATCCGTAAAGCCTTAAAAGATGCTGGTTTAGAACAAGTACCAGTTATCAGTGCTAACTTACAAGGTATTGAATCAAACCCAGGATTCAAAATCACTTATCCATTAGCTAAGAAAGTTATTATTGGAGCAATGTATGGAGACTTATTCATGAGAGTTCTTTATCGTGTAAGACCTTATGAAAAAGAAAAAGGTAGTGCCAATAGACTTTATCAATCATGGGTAGAAAAATGTATGAAGAATATTGAAACAGGTAGCATGAAAGAATTTAAGAAAAATGTTTATCAAATCGTTAAAGACTTTGATGAATTACCTTTATTAGATATTAAAAAACCAAGAGTTGGTTTAGTTGGAGAAATCCTTGTTAAATTCCATCCAACTGCTAATAATCAAATTGTTGATATTATTGAAAGAGAAGGTGGAGAAGCAGTTATGCCAGATCTTATCGATTTCTTCCAATATTGTTTCTATTCAACAACATTTGAAAGAAAACATTTCAATGCAACTGCCAAAGCAACTAAGTTATGTGAATTTGCTGTTAAAGCCGTTGATTTCTTAAGAAAAGATATGATTAAAGCCTTAGAAAAATCTAAACGTTTTGATCCACCAGCTTCTATTGAACATCTTGCTGATAAAGCAAAAGAAGTTGTTTCAATTGGTAACCAAACTGGTGAAGGTTGGTTTTTAACTGGTGAAATGATTGAACTTATCGAAAGTGGTGCACCAAACATTGTATGTATGCAACCATTTGGATGTTTACCAAACCATGTTACTGGTAAAGGGGCTATCAAAGCTTTAAGAAAGAAATATCCTCAAAGTAACATTGTTGCTGTTGACTACGATCCAGGAGCAAGTGAAGTTAACCAATTAAATCGTATTAAATTAATGCTTTCGACAGCTTTTAAAAATCTAGATAAATAAAAAAATAGTGGTTCATGTGAACCACTATTTTACTTCTTTTATATTTTGACAAGATTACATGTTGATAACATGATATTAGTTTTATTAATTGAATAATGATTTTTAATAGCACAAATAATTAAACTATCACGGCTTTCCTTATAAGACAAGGTTTCACATTCTGCTAAAGAAAGCATGAAATTTGTTTTCTTTAAATCTATGTTTAAAACTAAACTCATTTGAATAAGGTCATCTCTATGAGGTTGAATATCACCATTAAGAATTCCATTTAAAGTATTTTCATCGATTTTTGTTTCATTATATAATTTTACTGTAGGAATACAGTAGTATCCTAATAATGCATAAAAATAAGTTAGAAAATCTAAATCTGGAAATTCATGTTTAACCTCATCAATATTTGCACACGTATCAACAAGCATAAATAATCTATCGGCATTCATCATACATCACCTACTTATTATAATTTTAACCTCTTTTAAATCATTGGACAAGTTTAAAAATATTTATTTTACTAATAATATTTTATAATAATGCTTTAAGGAAATTTGTAGAAAAGAGACGATAAAAAAATAATATAATCCTAAATAATTTGCATAAAATATTATAAAAGAGTATTATATGAATATAAAGGGGATGTTTATTATGTGCTTAGGATTATTAATGATGCTCTTGGCGGGTAGCGTAGTTTATTTTGGTAAGAGTTATTTTGAATATAAATTGAAAGAAGATTAATCTAGCAGCGCTAGATTATTTTTTTTAAAATGAAAAAATTAATTGTTCTATTAGTCTTATTTTTATTATGTGGATGTTCTCCACAATCTTACCAAAATATAGAAAATAAATTTAAACAGGACACATGTTATAAATATCATTACCAATCTTTAAATAAAGATCAAAAACAACTTTATCAAACTATTTATAATATCGCTTATGCAAGAAAACAAAATATATATATTCAAGAAAAAGATATAGAAGCAGTGAGTAAAATTGTTTATGCTATCTTAAAAGATCATCCTGAATTATTTTATATTAAAGAATGGTCACTTGATAAAAGAGGTCTTTTTTCTTTTGAATACAACATGAAAGAAAAAACAATTCTTAAAAATCAAAAAAGAATAAAAAAAGTAATTAAACAAGTAAAAAAAGATACAAAAGATTTAGAACAATATCAAAAAATAAAATATATTTATGATTATATCATTACTAATTGTCAGTATAATGAGAAAGCAAAATATAACCAAGAAATCATTAGTGTTTTACTCAATCATCAATCAGTATGTAGTGGGTATTCTAAAACAATGCAGTATTTACTTAACCAATTAGGTTTAAAAGCAACGTTTCTAGCTGCTGAAGCAACAATTGATGGAAAAACAAATAAACATGCAATAAATATGGTAAAGTATGATCATGATTATTATTATATAGATGCAACCTGGGGTGATTTAGTATTAGATGAAGGTGAAGTTATTAATAATAATTATTTGATGTTTGATAGTCAAACATTAGAACAAATTTATAAGTTAGAAGATAGTTATCAAATAACAAAAGATGGAAAACATACTTATTATAAAGAAGAAGGACTTTATTTTGATTCATATCAGTTAGCTGCATTAAAAGCTAAAGTAGATCAAAATAAAAATGAATGTTATTTTCAATTTTCAAATCAAGTATATAATGATGCTAAAGAAAGATTAACACAAAAAGGAGATTCCTATCGTTTAATAGAAGGGGTAGATCAGATTCAATATATCGCAGATGATCAATTGAAGACGATTTATTTAAGATGGTAAAGTTATGAAAAGAATTAATGAAATTGTTGTAGTTGAAGGAAAGACAGACAGTCAATTATTAAAAGAATTATATGATGTAGATACTATAGAAACACATGGTCTTGCATTAGATCAAAAAACATTAGATCTTATTAAAGAAGCAAGTAAAACAAGAGGAGTTATTGTTTTAACAGATCCTGATTATCCAGGATTAAAAATTAGAAATCAAGTTGAACAATATGTAAAGAACTGTAAACATGCTTTTGTCGATAAAAAAGATGCGATTGGTAAAAAGAAATTAGGTATTGCGGAAGCTAATAAAGAAGCTGTTAAAAAAGCAATTGAAAATGTTGTTACATTTTCTAATCAAGAAGAAAGTATTTCTTGGAAAGAATTTTTAGAATTAGATATTATTGGAGATAAAAAGAAAAGATTAAAGGTTTATGATTTATTTCATTTAGGATATGGTAATGCAAAGACTTTATTTAAAAGATTAAATATGGTGGGTATTTCCAAGGAAATAATAGAAAAGGAGTTAAAGAATGAAGGATATAGCGACTAAAAGTACAACACAATATATATTAGATAAATATGATTTATATCCTAAAAAGAAATATGGACAAAACTTTTTAATTGATCCTCGTGTTGTAGAAAAAATAGTTCGTTGTTCAAGTGCTAATGAAAAATGTGCAGTTATTGAAGTAGGTCCAGGAATTGGTGCCTTAACACAAGTGTTAGCACGTTATGCAGGATATGTTAGAAGTTATGAAATAGATACACGTTTTAAGGGTGTTTATGAAGAGTTTTTAAATCAAGAAAATATTGAAATTGTCTTTGAAGATTTTTTAAAAGTGAATTTAGAAGATTTAAAAGTTTTAAAAGAAAAGTATGAAAAAATTATTTTGGTTGCTAATTTACCTTATTATATTACAACTCAAATTATTGAAAAAGTTTTAACTGAAAGTAAAGTGATTGATGAAATTGTAGTCATGGTTCAAAAGGAAGTAGCTTTAAAATATACGAGTGATTATAAAAGCCCATTAACATATATGATTGAAGATATGGGAAAGATTGAATATATGTTTACAGTGAGTCAAAATGTTTTTATTCCAGCTCCGCATATTGATAGTGCTATTTTAAAGATTACAATTAATAAGGAAGCTGATTTAGATTTATATAAAGTATTGAATGTATCTTTTAAACAAAAAAGAAAAACGATTTATAATAATTTAAAACAAGAATATTCAAATGCATTAGATGTTTTAAATGAAAATCAAATAGATCAAAAATTAAGATGTGAACAACTTACGTTAGAAGATTATCATGCTATCACAAAATCATTATATAAACATATTATATAATGGTGATAGAATGAAGATAGGTGATATTGTAAGTAGAAAAAAATATCATCAAGATATTATTTTTGAAGTAATCGATATACAAGATAATATTTGTTATTTAAGAGGAATAGAGTATCGTTTGATTGCAGATAGTGAAATTGATGATCTTGAACTTGTCCAAGAAAAAAGAGTGATAGAAGATGTTAGCTTACCACAGGAAAAGTGTTTAAAAGGAACTGTTTTACATTTAGATGGTGATCCATCTTATTTAAAGATGTGTATGAAAAAATATCAAGAGTATGGAATTAGAGCTTATGGTTATTATTTTAAAGAAGAAGAGTTCGCTAGTAAAATAACGAATCTTTTAAAAAAGCATAATCCTCATCTTTTAGTTATTACAGGACATGATGCTTTAAAAAAGAATGGACATAAAAGAAATAGTCAAGATTATTTACACAGTTTAGATTTTGTAGAAGCCATTAAAAAGGCAAGGGAATATCAACCAGATAAAGATGCACTTGTTATTTTTGCAGGAGCATGTCAATCATACTATGAACTTTTAGTAGCGAGTGGTGCTAATTTTGCATCAAGTCCTTCTAGAAAAAATATTCATGCATTAGATCCTGTCATTATTACAACTCAAATCGCAAGTACAAATATTAAAGAGTATGTTGATTTAGAAAAAGTCATAGAAAAAACCTCTTTTAAACAATTAGGTGTTGGTGGAATTGATACTAGAGGGGTTGCCAGAAATTTGTATCCGAGGTAATGAAAAATGAAAGTAAGAGCATATGCAAAAGTAAATTTAGCGTTAGATGTAGTTAGAAAAAGAGAAGATGGTTATCATGATTTAGAAATGATCATGGCTCCAATTACTTTACATGATCTCATTTATATTAATGTAATACCTGAAGGTATTGAAATAGAATCAAATAGTAAAATTGTTCCCACTGATCAAAGAAATATTATGTATAAAGTTGCTAAGTTGATGCAAGAAAGATATGGATTAAAAAAAGGTGTTAAAATCTTTGTTTATAAACATATTCCCACTCAAGCAGGACTTGCTGGTGGAAGTGCTGATGGAGCTGCTGTTATTAAAGCCATGAATAAATTATTTCATTTAAATTTATCTTATGAAGAAATGGCCGCTCTTGGTAAGGAAGTAGGAGCAGATATTCCATTTTGTATTTATGAAAAAACAGCGTTTGTTGAAGGTGTTGGAGAAAAGCTTCAATTTATTGATAAACCTTTTGAAGCTTATTTATTACTTGTAAAACCTAAAAAAGGCGTTTCAACACAAAAAGCATTTACTTCATTAGATTTATCTAAAGTAAAACATCAAGATTGTAGAAAAATGAAAAAAGGAATTGAAATGAATGATTATCAAGCAGTGATTGATAATTTACAAAATACATTAGAACTTCCTTCTATTAAAATGGTGCCACAAATTAAAGAAATAAAAAAAGAAATGATGAAATTAGGTTTTGATGGAGCTTTAATGTCTGGAAGTGGATCATGTGTATTTGGTATTACTAGAGATCAAGAAATTATGAATAAAGGATATGAATTCTTTAGAAAACGTTATTTTTTTGTTAGAAAATCGAAAATTTTAAACAAGGAAGAAAATCTGTGATAAGATTTTCTTTTTTTGAAAAGATGAAGGAATTTGTAATAAATTGTCTTATTCATCTTTAATTATGGCTTGTATTTTGTTAGAATGTCGTCGTAGAGGGGTGTGACAATGAAAACTTACGCAGTAGTTATGGCTGCCGGTAAAGGTACAAGAATGAAATCCGACAAGCCTAAAGTAGTACATGAAGTTTTATATAAACCTATGGTTTGTCATATCGTTGATGAATTAAAAGGTTTAGGTGTTGATGGTATTTATGTTATTGTTGGACATAAAGCTGAAGAAGTCATGAAACTTGTAGATGGTGTTGAGTTTGTAATGCAAAAAGAACAATTAGGAACTGGACATGCATTGATGCAAGCAAAAGATGTTTTAGGTGATAAAGAAGGAACAACTATTGTTTTAAATGGTGATGCACCATTAATCACTAAAGAAACATTACAAGGTTTAATTCAATATCATAATGAACATCAAATGAAAGGAACAGTCATGACATGTGATTGTGACTTGAATAAAAAGTTTGGTCGTATTATTAGAGAAAACGATCAAGTAAAAGGTATTGTTGAGTATAAGGATTGTACAGATGAACAAAGAAATATTTCTGAAATGAATGTTGGGGAATATTGCTTTGATAATGCCGCTTTATTTAAAGCATTAGAATCAGTAACAAATAACAATGCTCAAAATGAATACTATATTACAGATGTAATTGAAATTATGAATCATCAAAATTTAAATGTTGGTGGTTATAAAATTGATGACTTATCAGAAGTTGGTGGAATTAATGATAAGTTTGAATTACAAGAAGCAACAAAACAATTACAATATCGTATTAATAAAAAACATTTATTAGATGGTGTAAATATTGTAGATATGACAAATACTTATATTGGTAGAGATGTAGTGATTGGTCATGATACAACAATTGAACCTGGATGTATTATTAAAGGAAAAACAGTGATTGGTAATGGATGTCATATTGGACCTTATTGTGAATTTAATAATGTTGAAATCAAAGATAATGTAGAAATTAAATTCTCTGTTATTGCTGATTCAATTATTGAAAATGGTGTTGATATCGGGCCATATGCAAGACTTAGAAATCATTGTCATATCTTAGAAGATGTCCACATGGGTAACTTTGTGGAAATGAAAAAAGCAACTTTTGGTAAAGGAAGTAAAGCTGCGCACTTAAGCTATATTGGAGATGCGACAGTTGGTGAAAACGTAAATATTGGCTGCGGTACTATTACTAGCAACTATGATGGAAAAAATAAATTCCAAACAGTAATTGAAGACAACGTTTTCGTTGGCTGCAATTCTAATTTAGTTGCACCTGTAACTGTTGGTAAAAATGCATTTATTGCTGCTGGATCAACAATTACAGATGAAGTTCATGAAGATGCTTTTGCGATTGCAAGAAGTAGACAAGTGAACAAAGAAGGTTATAGTAAAGTTTTAGAAGAAAAAAGAAATAAAATAGGAAAATAGGGGTAAAAGAAAAAATGAAAAACAAAATTACAGTATTTGCTTTATCATCATCAGTAGAATTAGCACAAGATATTTGTGACAATTTAGGTTGTGAAATGGGAAAATCAAAAGTTCACCATTTTGCTGATGGAGAAATCTTAGTTGAAATTGATGAATCAGTTCGTGGAAAAGATGTTTTCATTGTCCAATCAACATCTAATCCTGTTACTGAAAACTTAATGGAAATCTTAGTTTTAGCAGATGCCTTAAAAAGAGCATCAGCTGGTGAAATTACAGCAATCATGCCATATTTTGGATATGCTAGACAAGATAGAAAAGCAAAACCTAGACAACCAATTACATCTAAATTAGTTGCTGATTTATTAACAACTGCTGGTGTTAATCGTGTTGTAACAATTGATTTACATGCTGCACAAATCCAAGGATTCTTCAATATTCCAGTTGATGATATGCAAGCATTACCATTAATCTGTAATTATTTCAAAAATAAAAACTTAGATGATATTTGTGTTGTTTCACCAGATCATGGTGGAGCTACTCGTGCTCGTAAAATGGCAGTTGCTTTAGATTGTCCAGTAGCAATCATCGATAAAAGAAGACCAAAACCTAATGTTGCTGAAATCATGGGTGTATTAGGTGATGTTGAAGGTAAAAACTGTATCATGATTGATGATATGATCGATACAGGTGGAACTATTGTAGCAGGTATTGATATGTTACTTGAAAAAGGTGCTAAAAACGTATTTGTTGCATGTACACACCCAGTATTCTCAGGACCAGCTGTTGAAAGATTGAAAAACTGTTCAGCTAAAGAAGTTGTAGTTACTGATACAATTATCTTACCTGAAGAAAAGAAATTCGATAAATTAAAAGTTGTTTCAGTAGCATCATTACTTGCTAAAACAATTGAAAATATCGAAAACAATTTACCTGTAAGTGAAGTTTTCCAAGAATTTGATTTCGAAAAATAATATAAAATATAAAAGTCTTCCTTGATGGAAGGCTTTTTTTGTGCGATTCAACTTTTCTAATAAAAAGAAGCTTAACAACAAAAGTTAAACTTCTAAAAATATATTTTGCATTCTCTTTATTATTACGTATTAATTAATAATCTTTAAAGCATCTTCTTCACTTGTTATATCAAAGATTGAAAGTGTTAATGTATTGAGTTTTTCTATTGAACTGTTTTGTATCGCTTGTTCTAATTGATTTGATACATTTCCTAATTTTACTTTCAATAATGATAATAATGTCGTTTTCTTTTCTCGCTTTTCACCTTCCATAAGTCCTTCATTTCTTCCTTCACTTCTAAATCCTTCCGCCATTCTTTCCATTCCTTCACACATATC
>CAVESC010000081.1:0-14169 GCA_963618275.1 Bacteroidaceae bacterium | reverse complement strand
CTTATTACCAGATGGTGGAGATCGTTATTTATCAACACCTTTAATTCAAGATTAGGGAAATTATTTTCCCTTTTTTAAAAGGAGAATAGGGAATGAAACGAAAATTTGAATTTAAAGTACAACCAGAAGTACTTGATATAGGGGTTAAAATCAAAGGAGTTAGAATACAGGGTATTAATAATACTGTGTATTCTTCCTCTTTAAATGATTATATTGATGTTCATGTAAAACGTCTTTTAGAAAATAATACTTTAGATTCTTTAAAAGAAAATAAAATTATTCTAAGCTTTTATGATTTACATAAAGCAGTAGGTATTCCAAAAAGAAAAAATCTACCTGCAAGTGAAAATCTTTTAAAAAATTTATTAAAAAAACAAGAATTTCATCGTATTAATCCATTAGTAGATATCTATAATTTAATTTCTATGGATACTAAATTAGCTTTAGGAGCTCATGATTTAGATAAAACAGATGGAAATATTACTTTAAGATTAACTCATGGAAATGAAAATTATATTCCTCTTGGTAGCGTTGAAGCAAAAGAGGTCAAAGAAGGTATCTATAGTTATATTGATGATGCAAATGATATTATTTGTTATAGTGAAATCAGACAAGTAGATAAAACAAAAGTCACTGAAGAAAGTAAAGATGTTTTCTTTATTGTCCAAGGGAATCAAGCAACAACAGATAAGTATGTAGAAGATGTTGCTAAAGAATTGATTACAGTTGTGACTTATTATTTAGGTGGGACAGGAGAAATCTTGTAAATCTATGGCCTTGTTATTTAGTAACAGGGCTATATTCTTTTTTTGTTTTATGAAAAAAATCAAAATGTAAGGGATAACATGTTAAAATAAATAAGTCTTATCCAATTTTGCAAAAATATGTCGAACTCGACATATTTTTTATTGTAATTAAATGTAAGCGCTATTATAATTGGAAAAGGGGAATATGTATGAATCAAGAATATCAAGCACTTGTGGCATTAGATTTGCTTACCACACAGATGAATAAATATGCTAATAAGAGATTAAAACCTTATGGACTTAAATTCAATGAATTGAATATTATTCGTTTTGTAGCACAAACAAGTGAACCTGTTTATCAAAAAATGATTTGTCAAAATTTTCAATTACCTCATTCTACGGTGGTAGGAATTATTTTTCGTTTAGAAGATAATGGCTGGCTTTTGATGGGAAATAGTCGTTTTGATAAACGTCATACACGTATTACTATTACAAATAAAGGTAAAAGCTTGATTCAAGAAACAGAAGATATTTATCAAGATATCATGAATAAAATAAAAATGATTTTATCTAAAGAAGAGATAGAAAATTATATTTATTCAATAGATCAGATTAAGGAATTATTTTAATAGGAGGTTGTTATGGGAACTTTTAAATTTTCAATGAAAATGTTAGTAAAAGATTATAAAAAAAGTATTTTTTACGGGATTACCCTCATATTTGCGGTAGCAGTTTGTTTTGTATTTTTTAATATCATTAACAATACAGATTTAGCAGATCAAGCAATTGCTCAAAGTGGTGGTACATGGGACAATGTTCAAATGCCTTTTTCATCGGTATTATCATTTTTGATTATTTGTTTTTGTTGTTTTATGGTGTTTTTCGCTAATAATTTCTTTTTATCAAGAAAAACTACAGAACTTGCGATTATGGCAATGTCAGGATCTGGCTATATTAATTCGACAATGTATGTGTTATATCAAACATTTACTTTGTTATTTCTAGCAACACCATTAGGTATTTTAATAGGAAAAGGTGTTGTACCGTTTTCTAATGCTTATATGTATCAAATGTTAGGTGTTCATAAAGATTCTTCCTATATTCCTCAAGAAGCATATCTTTATTCATTTATTCTTGTTGCGATTGTTTTATCAATGATTTGTGTTTTAACAGCAGGTTTTTTACATAAAAATGATATTCAAACATTACTTTCTCAAGAAAAAGAAATGAAGGTTAAAAGAAATACTAAGAAAAGTAAAGTTCTTTTATTTTTTGGAATCTATATTTTTGGAATTGTTATGATGTTTATGAATCCTCATGAACCAACCGCTTATATTGCGCCAACAATTGTTGGTTTAGGGGGAGCAGTTGGTGTTATTCGTTATGTTTTACCTGATGTTGTAAGAAATTTAAAGAGAGATGTTTTTCTTACAAAAAGATACGTTTTAATTTCTATTTCAAATTTAAATTATTCAATTCAAAGATCATTGTTATTATTTTCGCTAATGACAATTGCTGTAACAGGAATGTTAGCAGCACTTGCAGCAAATCAAAATTCGCCACGTGAATTTACAACTGGTGTTATTGGTTATGTTGTAGTGGTTGTTTTATTAGTTGTTTCGATTATTTATAAGTTGTCAATGGAAGCTTTGACAAGAAAAAATTTATTTGTGAATTTATGGAAGATAGGATATACCAGAAAAGAACTTCGAAAAATTGTAAGACAAGAAGTCGTTAGTTATTATTTTGTTTTAATTTTGATACCACTTGTTTATATTGTATTTATTTCAGGTAGATTTATTTCTTATGGAGATATGTCTTTACAATTTGCTTTTATCTATACTTTATCTTATGTAATCCCGATTATTATTTCAGGATTTATTACTTATGTTCAATATATAAATGCTGTTGTTAAACCAATTAAAGGAGGTAAATAAAATGGAAAGAAAAGAAATACTTGTTGCAGATAAAATTACTAAAATATATGGAATAGGAACAAAGACATTATTTGAAGCTTTACATGAAGTGTCACTTAAAATGTATGAAGGTGAATTTGTATGTATTATGGGACCTTCTGGTGCTGGAAAATCAACTTTTATTAATAACCTTTCAACGATTGATATTCCTACAAAAGGAAAAGTCTTTATTAATGGAAAAGAAGTACGTGTGATGTCTGAAGGTGAAATCGGTAAGTTTAGATATGAAAATTTAGGTTTTATTTTTCAAGAGTTTAATTTATTAGATAGTTTAACAATTTTTGAAAATATTGCTGTTCCTTTAACTCTTGCAAATGTAAATAAAAAAGAGATTACTCAAAGAGTACAAGAAGTTGCTAAGAAATTGAATGTTGAACAAACATTAGATAAATTTCCTAATGAATGTTCAGGAGGACAAAGACAAAGGGTAGCAATTTGTCGTGCTTTAGTTACAAATCCTAAATTGATTGTAGCTGATGAACCAACAGGTAATCTAGATAGTAAAAACTCTCATGAAATTTTATCTTTATTTAAAGAACTTAATGAAAAAGAAGGTGTTTCTATTTTAATGGTTACACATGATAGTAAGATTGCATCTTATTCATCAAAACTTCTTTATATTAAAGATGGTATTATTGATCGTACAGTTGAAAGAGAAGGATTATCACAAAAAGAATATTTTTATAAAATAGTTGATATTAATTCAAGTGAATCACAAGAATTGTTTGAATAATGGGTATTCTTAAATTATCTTTGATTTCATTAAAAAAAGATATGTCAAAAAGTATTTTCTACTTTTTGACATTCTTACTTACAACTATTTTTATCTTTTCTTTTTTTAATTTAACTTTTAATCCTTATTCTGGTATTCATTTAGGAAAAGATGATACAACATTAGTAACACCTATTGCAGTTTTTGTTATTGTAATAGCTATGTTGTGTGTTTTTCTTGCTAATAATTTTTATGTTTCTAATAAAGGAAAAGAAGTTTCAATTATTTTAATGTCAGGAGCAAGTATTTATCAATTAGGTTTTTACTTATTTTTACAAGTTTTTATAATCATGCTTTGTGCGATACCTTTAGGTCTTTTATGTGGATATTTATTAATTCCAACAATTAATTCTTTATTTATGATGACATTTAAATATAATGGACAATTATTCTATCTTTGTAAAGAAACATTACCTGCAACAGCTATGATTTTAGCTTTTGAAGTTATGTGGTGTACAATGCTTAATTTAGGGTATTGTGTACGTAGTACGATTAATTCAATGTTACATGATGAAAATAAAATAGATTTAAGTGGTTTAAAAGGTCCACAGATCACTCAAAAAATATTTGTTATTCTATATATTATACCAATGATTTTATTTTTCTTTGTAAAAGATTCTACATCTTATATGTTTATTGCTGCTTTTGGATTAATTGGAATATCAGGAATTGTAAAAAAAGTAATACCTGATTATATTAGAAAAAGACAACATCAAAAATCTTTAGAAGATCCTATTGATTTAATTACTTTTGGTTTCTTTCACAGTGATATTCAAAAAATATTTGGGCTTTTAATGATTTCACTTTTATCATCTATTTTACTTACATGCATTACAGTTTATACATTAAAACAACCACTCGTTTCAATGGTCGCCTTAATGTCTTATATTTCAGTAATGATTTTAATGTCACTTACAATTGTTTTTAAAATAGGAATGGAATTATATAAAAGAAAAAGTAACTTCGATCATTTGTGTCGTTTGGGTTTTTCAATTCAACAATTAAAAAAGATTATTCATCAAGAAATGCGTTATTTTTATGGTGTTATTTTACTTATACCACTTTCTTATCAGTTAATTATTTTATGTAATCTTTTATTGCGTCAGCAAATTACGGTTTTGTTGTTTTGTATTATCTTATTTATTCAAATAGTTCCTTTAATAATCAGTTACTTTTTAAGTATTAAACTTTATAGTTCAATTATTCCACAATCAATTATAATTGAAAAATAATTATTTAAAGAATCTTTTAAAAAAGGATTCTTTTTTCTTTACTTCAAATGGATTACATGGTTGATCTTCTTTTAAATCATAGAATTGAACTTCATGATTTTCTGTATCAAAAATACAATAAGTGGGATGAGGATAATTTCCACGAGGAAAAGTCACACTTCCTGGATTAATAAAGAGAGTATTTTCTTTTTTATAACAAGTAGGATTATGACTGTGACCAAAACAAACAACATCTATATGGTGATTTAATGCATATTGTTCTAAATCATACATAGATTCATCTATATGGAAAAGATGACCATGACATATAAAGAAATTTAAACCATCAATGGTAAGTGTTAAATCTTGAGGAATGTCAGCGAAATCATTATTTCCTCTTACATTATAGAAGTTATCTATTTCTAAAGGAGAATAAGGCATATAAATATCACCACAGTGAATATAATAATCAGCTGGATGTTGGTTAATTAATTTTAAAAGATTTTGTTTTGTCATTGAATGACTATCAGATAAAATCATAATTTTCATAAATGTACCTCCTTAAATATGTTATAATTATTTTATCATAAAATAAGAAAGAGAGGTATTTTATGGATTCTTTTATTCAATTTAAAGATGTCAAAAAGACATATAAAGTAGGAGATATTGAAATTCATGCAAGTAATGGTGTGAATTTTGAAGTTAATAAAGGAGAGTTTGTAGTTATTGTTGGACCTAGTGGAGCTGGGAAAACAACAATTTTAAATCTTCTTGGAGGAATGGATCAAGCAACGAGTGGCTCAATCATGGTTGATGGCCAAGATGTGGCTTTATATGATGAAAAGAAATTAACACAATATCGCAGAGATGATATTGGTTTTGTATTTCAATTTTATAATTTGGTACAAAATTTAACAGCTTTAGAAAATGTCGAATTAGCATCACAAATTTCTAAAAATCCTTTAGATGAAAAAATGGTTTTAAAAAGAGTAGAGTTGGAAAATCGTATGAATAACTTTCCTGCACAATTATCTGGGGGAGAACAACAACGTGTAGCGATTGCTAGAGCGATTGCGAAAAATCCTAAATTGCTTTTATGTGATGAACCAACAGGAGCTTTAGATTATTTAACAGGAAAAGCAATTTTAGCTTTACTTAGAGAAATGTGTGACAAATATAAAATGACAGTTATTGTGATTACTCATAATAGTGCATTAGCGCCAATGGCAGATCGTGTGATTCATTTAAAAAATGGAAAGGTTGATCAAATGTTTTTAAATGAACATCCTCAACCTATTCAAGAAATTGAGTGGTAATAATGAAAAGAAATGCGTATGTAAAAAACCAAATAAGAATTATTAAAAAAACAAAAGCAAGATTTTTATCTATTTTTTGTATTGTTTTTTTAGGGGCTTCTTTTTTTGCAGGACTTAGACAAAGTCCTTTGATTATGAAAGAATCAATGCACGATTATTTACAAACATATAAATGGAATGATTTGGATTATATTGCAACATATGGTTTTGATAAATCAGTTGTTAAGAAAGTTGAAAAAGTAGAAGGCGTAGAAGCTGTTGATTATGGTTTTCGTTTTGATGTTTTAATGTCATATGAAGAAAAAGCCAATATTGGAATGACAGTTTATAGTGATGATGATTTTACAAAGGGGGTTGATTTACCTGAACTTTTAAAGGGAAGATATCCTCAAAAAGATAATGAATGTTTAATGGATTATCAATATATTAAAAAATCATCTTTGAAATTAAATGATAAAGTTACATTAGAAAATGACTATGATAAAAAAGAATATAAAATAGTAGGTATTGTTAATGATAGTCGTTATATGAGTAATTTGGAAAGAGGAACAAATAGTTTAGGGGATGGAAATAACAGTGGCTTTATCCTTGTTTTAAATCAAGGAAATGAGCATATGGCTGTTCCTGATGAATTGTTTGATTTACATAATCAAAAGACTTTTTATAATGATTTGCGTGTTCATTTAAAAAATGAAGATCATTTATATGAGTTTGATGATGATTATGATGAGTATGTAAAACCAATTAATAAAAAAATCAAGGCTATTTTAAAAGATTATAATCTTGATTTTTATAAACAAACAAAAGAAGATGCTTTAAATAAGATAGCTGATGGTGAGAAAGAATACCAAGATGGTTTGAAGCAATATCAAGAGGGAATGGCTGCTTATCAAGATGGGATGAAGCAATATCTTGATGGTAAAAAACAATATGATCAAGGATATCTTCAATATCAACAAGGTTTAAAAGAATATCAAAGTGGATTTAAACAATATCAAGCAGGTTTAAGTCAATACCAAACAGGATATCAAAAGTATCAAGATGGACTCAAACAGTATCAAACAGGTTATCAAAGTTATTTGGATTATGTAGAAAAAGTAAATCAATATGATAGTTCTTGCCAAACTGTTGAAAATGCTTTAAATCAATTTGGAGGATATGAACAAGCTAAAAATATTCCAAGTGATTCACCTTATTATCAACAGGTACAAACTTTAATAGCAAGTTATGATCAATTAAAACAAAATGAATCACAAATCAATACTTTAAAAGCACAATTACCAGTTATTAAACAAGAACTGGATCAAAATAAAACGATTTTAGATCAAACCAATACCCAACTTGTTCAAAGTAAACAACAATTAGATGCTTCAAATCAAAAAATAAAGGCTTCTAAAGCACTTTTAGATCAAACAGGAATCAAACTTGCTGATTCTAAAAAACAATTGGATGAAGCTAAAAATACTTTAGATAATAATTTACCACAATTAGAAGAAGCTAAAGTAAAATTAGATCAAGCACAAAATGATTTAAATGAAGCTAAAAAACAAGTGGATGATTTACAAAAAGGAAAGATTATTACTTTAACAAAAAATGAAAGTGCAGCGATATTAAGCTATAGTGGAAACTGTGATTCCATCTCTGCTTTATCAATTTTATTCCCAGTACTCTTTTTCTTAGTTGCGGCTCTTGTTTCTATGACAACAATGACAAGAATGGTTGAAGAATTAAGAGTACAAAATGGAACATTAAGAGCACTTGGTTATAAGAAAAAAGATGTTATTATGCAATATTTGATTTATGCTTTTCTAGCAACATTCTTTGCTAGTAGCATTGGAATTGTTTTTGGAACATATTTCTTCCCAAGTATTATTTACTATTTATATCGTATTATGATGTTTGATATTGGAGCACCAACACGTATTGTTTTTGAATTAGCAACATGTATGCAAACATATGTTATTTCAGTTGTAATTATTTTATTTGTTACATTTATGGTATGTTATAAAGAATTACAAGCTGTTCCAGCACAAATTTTAAGACCGAAAGCTCCTAAGTTAGGGAAAAGAATTTTACTTGAAAGAATTACTTTTATTTGGAAAAGATTATCATTTAATCAAAAAGTAACGATGAGAAATATCTTTAGATATAAAAAGAGATTCTTTATGTCTGTTATTGGAATAGCAGGGTGTACTTCTTTAATTGTTGTTGGTTTTGGTATTAAGTATTCTGTTTCTCCGCTAGCAAGTGAACAATATGGCAATATGTGGATTTATGATGGTGTTGTAAATTATAATGATGATTTAACAGCGACGACTAAAAAACAAGCACAGGATGATTTTAAAGGGCAATCTCAAGTGAAATCGACAATGGGTATTTATAATAAAACGATTACGATTGATCAACAAATGGTAACGGTTGAAATTCCAAGTGAAACAAAAGATTTTGATCAATATATTCATATGAGTGATTATCAAACAGGAAAAACTTTAAATCTTAAAGATGATGGCGTTTATATTAATGCAAAACTCGCTGAAATATTAGATTTAGAAGTTGGAGATTATCTTACATTATCGTTAGATAATAAAGACTATAAAGTAAAAATTGCGGGTATTTATAAACTTTATTTTAGACATTATATTTATATGTCTCCAAAATATTATGAAAACCTCACAAAAGATGAAATTCATTATAATAGCCAATATTTTAAATTAAATAAAAAAGCCAGTGAAAAGAAACTTACAAGCTATTGTGATCATCATGAAAATATTACTTCAATTCAATATGTAAGTGGTATTTCAGAAGGGTTCTATAGTCAAATGGAAAGTTTAGATAGTGTTGTCTTTATTTTGATTGTTTGTGCAGGATCATTAGCGTTTATTGTTTTATATAATCTTACAAATATTAATATTCAAGAAAGAAAAAGTGAAATTGCGACGATTAAAGTTTTAGGATTCTATCGAAAAGAAGTTTATGATTATGTCTTTAGAGAAAATATTATTTTAGCCTTTATTGGTTCAATTGTAGGACTTGGACTTGGTAAAATTATTCATGCTTATTTAATTAGGACAGTTGAAGTAGATATGGCAATGTTTATTAGGACAGTTAATATAAGATGTTATGTTATTGCAATTATTTTAACAATGGCCTTTACTTTCTTAATTAATCTTTATATGAGAAGAGTTCTTAAAAAAATAGATATGGTTGAGTCTTTAAAAAGCATAGAGTAATCATAAAATTTATTTAGGATAACGTAAAATTTAAAAAAAATTAAAAAAAGTTTAATTTCTTAAATCCCTTGCTATGGTTGACATTCAAGGGATTTATCCCTTGTATAGACAGGGGTAAGGGTGGATTTTATGTTGATTTTACGTTATAATACATATGTATTTGTTGAAAGGAGGAGACGAATGGAGAGAAATATTAAGGAAAGAGTTAGTCAATATGTAGATGAATACAAAGTCAAAGAGAAGTTAACTCAATTTTTCCAAGAAAAAATTGTCAATAGAAAAGCGATGTTTATACCTATTACAGGTGTTGCAACATTTATGTTAGTAGGATATGCTGCTGCTGATACAAAAGCACCAGAAATCACATCTGATCAAATTGAAATTCCTTATGGAGAAAAATTTGATGTTGATACTGTAGATGTAACTGACAATCGTGATAGCAGAGATGAAATTCAAGTAAATGCTGATCTTGCATCATTAAATGTTGAACAATTAGGAGATTATAAGGTTACTGTAACAGCTACTGATTCATTTAATAATGAAACAACAAAAGAAGTTACAGTAAAAGTAGTGGATCAAGAAGGTCCAAAATTTGAAACGTTAGGTTCAAATGAAGGTTATGTAGTTGAAGTTCCTGTTAATGGAAGTAATGATTTATCAAGTTATGTAAAAGCAACTGATAATGTAGATGGTGATGTTACACCATTTATGGAAGCTAATAAAACGTTAGATACTTCTAAGTTAGGAACTCAAACAATTACTTTAAAAGCTACAGATGTTTCAGGAAATGAAACAGAAAAAACAATTGATTTTGCTGTAACAGATAGTAGTGCTCCTGTTATTACTTTAAAAAATGGGGCAAATATTACATTAAATTATGGATCAAATTTCAATTTATCTGATTATGTAGATGTTACTGATAACTTTGATGGTGCTATTCAACCTCAAGTAGAAGGAAACGTTGATAATCATAAAGATGATGGTGTTCAAACTTTAACAATTAAAGCAAAAGATTCATCTGGTAATGAATCAACAGCTCAATTGAATGTTACTGTAAAAGATACAGAAGCACCAAAAATTTCTTTATCAAAATCAGAAGTTTCTGTAAATGCAGGGACAAGTTTAGATTTATCTAAATACTTATCAAGTGCAACTGATAACAAAGATGGAGATGTAAAAGGAAAAGTATCAATTCCTTCTGTAAATACTTCAAAAGCTGGTACTTATACAGCTACTTATACAGTAAGTGATGCTACTGGAAATCAAGGTAGTGCATCGTTATCTGTAAAAGTAAATGCAGTGCTTTCATCATCTAAAAAAGGTTCTGTAGCAACTGGTTCTACTTCTAGACCAAATTATTATGGAACATCGGTTATTGGTGCTGCTTATTCAAGACTTGGTTGCCCATACGTATGGGGTGCTGAGGGACCAAATACATTTGACTGCTCTGGTCTAGTAAAATGGTGTTATGCTAAGGCTGGTAAATCTTTACCACATTCATCAAGTGCGATGAAATCTTGTGGTACTGTTATCAGTGTTTCGAGTGCACAACCTGGAGATATCTTATGGAGACCAGGACATGTAGGTATTTATATCGGTGGAAATCAATACATTCATGCTCCACATACAGGAGATGTAGTAAAAGTTTCATCTGGTGTAAGTAGTTTTACATGCGCAATTAGACCTTAATATTAAAAAGTCGTGGAAAAATCACGGCTTTTTTTTACTATAAAAAATATATTTTTAATGATGAAATAAACTAAATATTGATCGTTTGGATATAATAAAATTGAAAAAAATATTGATAAATTCGACAAATTTGCATTTTTGAATGATATGTGGTATGATTATAGACGGTTAAAAAAATTCAAAAGGAGAACATTATGAAAACAGACATACAGACCAAGCTCAAAACATTGTTTGATGAGAAAATTAAAAACAGAAAAGCAATGTTTATTCCAATCGCTGGGGTAGCTGCATTTATGTTAGTAGGTTACGCTGGTGTGGATCATGAAAAGCCTGAAATTGTGTCAAACCGTATTGAAATTCCTTATGGTGAAAAGTTTGATACTGATGCAATTGATATTGTAGATAATCATGATGATAGAAGTGAGCTGTTAGTAGAAGTTGATGATGATTCCTTAGATGTTAAACAATTAGGAACATATCAAGTTGAAGTGCGTGCAACAGATCAGTTTAATAATACTGATGTTAAAACAATTCAAGTAGATGTTGTTGATGAAGAAGCGCCAAAAATTAAAACATTAGGTGCAAGTGATGGATATTATATTGAAGTACCTGTTTATGGTAGCCAAGATTTATCTTCTTATCTTAAAGCTGTAGATAATGTAGATGGTGATGTAACTCCATTTATGGAAAGCAATAAACAATTAGATACTTCTAAACAAGGAACACAAACAATTAATGTTTCAGTAAGTGATAATAGTGGTAATACAACTGAAGAATCATTTAAATTCTTTATTGCTGATATGCAAGCACCAGAAATTACTTTAAAATCAGGTAATGATATTACAGTTGATTATGGTAGTGAATTTAAATGGCAAGATTATGTATCAATTAGCGATAACTTAGATACAAATATTGAACCTAAGATAGAAGGTACAATTGATACAAAACAATTAAACCAACAAAAAGAAATTAAATTAACAGCAACAGATGGTGCAGGTAATTCATCAAAAGTTGTCTTAAATGCAACTGTTAAAGATATTACTGGACCAAATATCGTTTTATCAACAAATAAGATTTCTGTTGATAAAGAAAGCAATGTTGATTTAAAATCTTATATCACATCTGCTATAGATAATTTAGATGGTGATATGAAAGACAAAATTACATTTAATGCTGTTGATACTTCTACAACAGGATTAAAAACAGTTACATATACTGGTGTAGATTCAATAGGAAATAAATCAGAAGTTCAATTACAAGTAGAAGTAACATTCTCTGGTGAAAGAATTGTGAGTACAGGTCTTTCTAAAAGAGGGTGCCCATATGTATGGGGGTCAACTGGACCAAATTCATTTGACTGTTCAGGATTTACACAATGGGTATATAGGCAAAATGGTATTTCTATTCCAAGAACATCTTCTGAACAAAGAGCTGCTGCTAAAAAAGTAGTAAGTTTATCTGAACTTCAAGTTGGAGATATTTTATGGCGTTCAGGACATGTAGGAATTTATATTGGAAATGGACAATATGTTCATGCACCACATACAGGAGATGTTGTTAAAGTTTCTTCTGGTGTAGGTAAATTTACATGTGGACTTAGATATCAATAAAAGGTTTCGGTTTGAAACCTTTTTTTTTGCCTTTTAAAAAGATATAATGTATCTAAAGAGGGTGATTTTTTGTATATAGCAACAAGTAGTCAATTAAAAAGATATGATCAAGCATTATTAGATTATGGGTATTCAATTGAACAATTAGTAGATAAAGCTAGTGATTGTTTATTAAAACATTTTGATAAGTATCAGCGCATTATGATTGTTTGTGGACCAGGAAATAATGGTGCAGATGGTATTTCATTAGGAATTAAATTACATCAAGAAGGAAAAGATGTTTTATTATGTCTCACTGGAAAAGAAGAAAAACTCAGTCAAGCAAATAGATATTATCTTGATCAAGCACAATCTCTAGCGATTGAGTGTTTATTCGTAAGTGAAGAAACACTTGAGGAATTCCAAGACAGAGTTATACATTTTGAGGTGGTTGTAGATGCATTATTTGGTTTTGGACTTAATAGTGATTTAAGAGGAATTGTTAAGTATATTGTTGATCTTATCAATAATATAGAAGTAGATATTATAGCAATCGATATTCCTACAGGATTAAATCCTGATACAGGAAAACCGTATAATAGCTGTATTTGTGCTTATCAAACAATAACTTTAACAGCTTACAAACTTGCTTTTTTAAATCCAGAGAGTGAAATGTATACAGGAAAAGTAATTTTAGAATTGTTGGATGCTAAATCATTTCATGAAGAAATGTTATTTTCTCAACCAATTGATTTTAAATGGGCTAAATATCATATAAAAGAAAGACTTTATGATGGACATAAGGGAACCTATGGAAGAATTATGCATATAACAGGATGCTATCATTATCGAGGAGCTGCACTTTTAGCAGCTAAAGCAGCTGTTTATGCAGGTAGTGGATTAGTTACAGTTTGGTCAAATGAAAAAGTAATCGATGCTTTAAGTTTATTTTGTCCAGAAGCTACATCATGTCAAAGACACTATTTTGATGAACATTTATTACAAGGAAAAGATGCAATTCTTATAGGAAGTGGACTTGGTTTAAATGAAGATAGTGAACGTTTTGTATGTGAATTTTTAAGTCATGTACAAGTACCAGTTGTCATTGATGGCGATGCTTTAACTATTCTTGCAAAACATCCTGAATTGTTAGAAAATCATCATTCTTCTTGGATTTTAACACCACATCATGGTGAATTTAAAAGATTTGTGAATTTTAATCAAACAAGTGAAATGGTGGATCAAGCTAATACATTTGCAAAAAAATATCATATAACTTTGGTTTTAAAAGGACCGCATACATTTATTAGCGATGGAAATGAAACCTATCGCATTATGTCAGGTAATAAAGGTATGTCATCTGCGGGTATGGGAGATACACTTGCAGGTATTATCAGTAGTTTTTTAGGACAAGGTTATTTACCTAAAGATGCAGCTATTTTAGGAACATATTTACATGGTTTATGTGGAGATGAAGTTTATAAGGAAAACTATACGGTTGTTGCCTCAAAAGTAATTGATCAAATTCCACAAATGATGAAAAAACTTAAACAAGATTAATTACGAAACGTGTTCGTTTCGTAATTTTTTTTACTTTTTTTAAAAAATAAAAAGAAAAACATCAAAAAATTGTCTATATA
>CAVESC010000080.1:0-14357 GCA_963618275.1 Bacteroidaceae bacterium | reverse complement strand
AAATGTTTCGACAACTTTTATATTAACTAATAATTGCATGAAAAGACCTACTCAATACGAATTTTGGGTAGGTTCTTTTTGATTTATAAGAGTATATATAATAAGGATAGAAAAATATATTTTTTCAATAATTTTTATTAATAAATTGTACTTATTTAGTAACAAATTAGTAACAAATAGCTCAAACACCGCATCATTGCGTAAATAGATTTTCAAATTTTGAAAAAAGAAATTTGTAATTTTATAGAAAAAAAATAAAAAAAGAATATAATTATGTCAGTAATTTATTATTAAGAAGTGAGGTAGTAATATGTATAAGATTTTATTATGTTGTGTATCAGGGGTTACAACAAACAAATTAGTAAATGCAGTAAAAGAATCTGCAAAACAAAAAGATATTAAAGTAATGTGTTGGGCAGTTGGATCTAAATCTGTAGGTTTATCATGGGCAGATGCTGACTGTGTTTTATTAGCACCACAATCTGCGTCAGAATTATCTAAACTTGAAGAAATGGTTCATGGTGTTATTCCATGCGCTTTGATTAATGAAGATGATTTTGTTAACATGAACGGTGAGGCTGTTTTAAATCAAGCGTTAGATTTAATCAAAAAATAAACATCCTAAGAGATGTTTTTTTTTGCTATAATAAATTTTAGGAGGATATAACAATGGCTGAAATTATGATAAAAGCAGCAGGTTTTGTTTTTGTAATTATAATAGCTTTTATTTTAAAACAAGTACATGTTTTAGAAAAAAGAGATGGATTAACAATTGCTACAATTATTATGAATGTGACATTACCTTGTGCTTTACTTACAAATGCAAGTGGCATTACAATTGATCAATCAATGATTATTTTATTATTGATTGGTTTAACTTCTAATATCATTATGCTTCTAATTTCTTTTATACTTTCAAGAAAAGAAGAAAATATTTTGAAAGGATATTATATGATTAATTGTTCTGGATATAATATTGGTAATTTTGTTATGCCATTTGTCCAAAGTTTCTTTCCTGGAATGGGAGTTGCCTATTTATGTATGTTTGATGTTGGAAATTCAATTATGTGTTTGGGAGGAAGCTATGCATTAGCAGGAAGTGTAGCTAGTAGTAATCAAAAATTAACACCTAAAACAGTTATAAAAAAATTATTTTCATCAATTCCTTTTGATGTGTATCTTTTAATTTTCGTTTTAGCGCTTTTTAAAATTTCAATACCTCAACCAATTTTATCAGTAGCTTCTTTTATAGGTGCAGGAAATGGTTTTTTAGCAATGTTTATGATAGGCTTGCTATTAGAAATTAAAATCAATCCTGCAGAAATGAAAATCGTTTTAAAAACACTATTCATACGAGTATTTTTTGGAGCAATTTTGATGTGTATTGTTTATTTTATTATCCCAATCCCAATGCTTGCTAAAAAAATTGTTGTTTTAGCGATGGCAGCACCTATTACAACTGTTTCAGCAGTTTTTTCAAAAAATATTGGATATCATCGTGATGCACCTGCAATTTCAAGTTCATTATCAATTATTATTAGTATTGCAGTTTTAGTTGTTTTAATCATCTTATTTGCGTAGGTGAGTGTATGGAATATGATTTGAAAGTTTTAAAAATAAATAAGAATAAAATAGAGCAACTAAATGAATTAGCTATTTATACAGTAAAAGATTTGGTACAGCATTATCCATATCGTTTTGAAGAAATGTTAGAAACACCATTACATGATGAAACGAAAGTTATTATTGAAGCGCAATTAGTCGATGAACCTAAAATTTTCTATAAAGGAAGATTTTCTAGACTTACTTTTCATGTTAATTATCATGAAGAACAACTAACGATTACGATTTTTAATCGACATTTTTTGAAAAAAAACATGCATATTGGAATGAATCTTACAATTATTGGTAAATATAATGCTTCTAGAAAATCAATCACGGCAAGTGATTTAAAGCTAAAGAGTTTAAAAGAAATTTCAGGTATAACACCAGTATATTCTTTAAAAGAAGGACTTACTCAAAAAAGTTTTCAAGGCTATGTCAATAAAGCGCTCAATTTTTATAAAGGTCATATATCTAATACCATTCCTTTATATTTATGTCAAAAATATCATTTAATTGATAAAGAAGATGCCTTATTTAAAATTCATCAGCCAAAAACACGTAGTGATGTTATCAGTGCTCTTCGTTATTTAAAATATGAAGAATTTTTTAAATTTCAAATGACAATGCAATATATAAAACAAAACCGTACAAAAAATATAGGTATATCAAAATTAATAGATAAAGAAAAAGTAACTAAATTTATTGAAAAACTACCATTTGAGTTAACAGATGATCAACAAAAAGTTGTAGATGATATCTTAATTGATTTATCAAGTCAAAAATTAATGTATCGTTTTGTTCAAGGGGATGTTGGAAGTGGAAAAACAGTTGTCGCGGCAATTAGCTTGTATGCTAATTATTTAGCTGGATATCAAGGAGCAATGATGGCGCCAACAGAAATACTAGCACTACAACATTATCAATCATTACAAAAGATGTTTAAAAAATATAAAATAAATATTGCGTTACTTACAGGACATTTATCACAAAAAGAAAAAAATGCAATCTATCAACAATTAGAAAGTGGACAAATTGATATTATTATTGGAACACATGCACTTTTTCAAGAAAAAGTGCAATATAGTCAATTGGGTCTAGTCATTACTGATGAGCAACATCGTTTTGGAGTTGAACAAAGAAAAGCTTTGAAAGATAAAGGAAATAAAGTTGATTTTTTAGTAATGACAGCAACACCAATTCCTAGAACACTTGCTATATCTTTATATGGGGATATGGATGTTTCTACGATTAAAACGCTTCCTAATGGCAGAAAAAAGGTTATTACGAAATTTATTAAAGGGATATCAATGAAACCTATTTTAAAAGAATTAAAAGATTATCTTTTTAAAGGAGGACAATGTTATGTAGTTTGTCCTCTTGTAAGTGAAAGTGAAGCTATTGAAGGAAGAAATGCAAGTGATATTTCAAAGGCAATGGCTCAATATTTTAAAGGACAATATGAGGTTGGCTTGGTTCATGGTCAAATGAGTGATGAAGAAAAAAATAAAATTATGAATTTATTTAAAGAAAATAAAATACAGATTCTTGTTTCAACAACAGTTATTGAAGTAGGTGTTGATGTAAGTAATGCAAATATGATGGTTATCTATAATGCAGAGAGATTTGGTTTATCTCAACTTCATCAATTGCGAGGGAGAGTAGGAAGGTCAAAGGAACAAGGATATTGTTATCTTTTATCTAAAGCAACACATCCTGAACAAAAAGAACGATTAGAATTTTTAGAAAATCATCACGATGGATTTGAAGTTTCTGAGTACGATTTAAAAATAAGAGGGCCAGGAGATTTATTAGGGCAAAAGCAAAGTGGATTGCCAACTTTTATGATAGGTGATATTTTTAAAGATTATCATATTTTAGAAATTACAAGGAAAGATGCTTATGAAGCAATGAATCAACATCAAGATGATGAAAAAATTATAAAATTATTATCAGAAATAAAGAACAATTTAATAAAGAATAATGAATATATTGATTAATGTGTTATAATGCTAGAAGAGGTGAGAACATGAAATTAGCGATAGATGCCATGAGTGGTGATTTAGGTAGCTCTATTGTTGTAGAGGCATGCCAATCATTTTTAAATAAAAATAAAACAGATGAGCTTTATGTAGTAGGAAAAATTGAAGAACTTGAAGCATTGAAGGATTATCCTCAAGTTACTTTAATAGATGCTAGAGAAATTTTTGAAATGACAGAAAATATCCTAGCAATTCGTAGAAAAAAAGAATCAAGTTTAGTAAAAGCAATGATGCTTGCAAGAAATAACGAAGTTGATGCTGTATTATCATGTGGGAATACAGGAGCATATTATGCTTGTGCAATGTTATTTTTAAAACGAATTAAAGGAATTGAAAAATCATGTTTAATGGCAACAATTCCAACTTTAAATGATAGAGGTGTTTGTATGTTAGATGTAGGTGCAAATGCTGAAAATACAGTAGATCAACTCGTTCAATTTGCAATTATGGGAAATGTTTATGCTAAAAATGTTAGACATATTCAAAAACCTAAAGTTGCTCTGTTAAATATTGGAAGTGAAGAACATAAAGGTGATGAAATTCATAAAGAAACATATCAATCTTTAAGCACACTTGAACAAATTGATTTTGTTGGAAATATTGAAGGAAAAGAAATATTAAAAGGTGATGTAGATGTCATTGTAACAGATGGTTTTACAGGTAATGTGACATTAAAAACAATTGAAGGTGTTGCTTTATCAATGATGTCTGCTTTAAAAGATGGTTTTATGTCATCAACACGTAATAAATTAGGTGCAGTTATTTCTAAACCAGTTTTAAAAGGGTTAAAAACAAAATTTGATCCTGCTGGTGTAGGCGGTGCTTTAATGATGGGATTTGTAAAACCAGTCGTTAAAGCACACGGAGCAAGTGATGCTAAAGCTTTTGAAAGCGCAATGAATTTAGCATTTGAAATGGTTGAAGCCAATGTAGTAGAAAAAATGAAAGTAGGTCTAGATGAAAGTGGAATTAGGTAAGTTTTTAGAAGTAATGGGCATTCCTTATAATGATATTCATTTATTTAAAGAAGCTTTTACACATCCTTCTTATACAAATGAAAATAAAGGAAAAAATTACGAAAGATTAGAATTTTTAGGAGATTCAGTTTTACAATATTATGTTTCAAAATTTATTTATGAAAAATATCCTGAAAAACCAGAAGGAGAATTAACGCTTCTACGTTCGAAGTTAGTAAGAGAAGAATCGCTTGCACGATTTTCTCGTGAATTAGGACTTGGTCCACAAATTTTCTTAGGTGCAGGTGAAGAACATAATGGTGGTAGAGATCGTAATAGCGTTTTAGCAGATATCTTTGAAGCCTTTATTGGAGCAATAAGTGAAGATTGTGGCATCGAATATGTTTTAAAGATATTGGATATGACAATCTATAAACATGTAGAAGATGTTAATTATGATGATATTACTGATTTTAAAACGAAATTACAAGAATTGATCCAAGCAGATCAAAGAAAGACAGTCACATATTCATTACTTTCAACAACAGGTCCAGCGAATGCTCCTGAATTTGAAGTAGCTGTTATGATGGATGATATGACTTTAGGAACTGGAAAAGGTTCTAGTAAAAAAAGAGCAGAACAAAAAGCTGCTAAAGATGCATTGAAAAAATTAGCCAGATAGATAGCAAATGCTATCTATTTTTTTGCCTAGACATTCTTTATTTTAAAACATATTTTAAAATGAAGGAGGCAAAATATGTTTGATGAAGAATATGAAAGAGTTATTCATCCTCGTCGTGTAGGTGATATTTATCTTTATACAGTCAGACCTGGAGATAATGTTTATCGTATAGCAAGAAATTTTAATACGAAAATAGAATGGATTGCGTGTATGAATAAACTTAATCAACAAATGATGATTTATCCAGATCAACAATTATATATTCCTTTTATTCCTCAAGGACCAATGCCAATGGTACAATCAAGAGATTCTTATGAATTATATTTTTAATGGACTAGATTTTTCTTAAAAAAAAGCTTATTATATTCATAAAAATAACAATGAAGGAGAATTTTATGAATAGACATGCAGGAAGTGAAAGAAATCTAACTCTTGTAATGGATTTATATGAGTTGACAATGGCATACAATTATTTTAAACAAGGAAATAAAGATCAACTTGTTTATTTTGATATGTTTTATAGAAAAAACCCAGATAATGGTGGGTTTGCAGTTTTTGCAGGATTACAACAATTAATTGAATGTATAAAGAATTTACATTTTAGTGAAGGAGATATTAAATATCTCCGTTCACTTCAAAAATTTGATGAAGACTTCTTAGAATATTTATTAGATTTTAAATTTACAGGTTCTATCTATGCAATGAAAGAAGGAACACCTGTTTTTCCAAATGAACCATTGATTACAGTAAAAGCTAAATTTATCGAAGCGCAAATTATTGAAACAATGTTATTGGTAACAGTTAACCATCAATCATTAATTGCTACTAAAGCACATCGTGTTGTTCAAGAAGCAAAAGGAAGACCTGTTATGGAATTTGGAGCAAGACGTGCTCAAGGGTATGATAGTGCCACTTATGGAGCACGTGCAGCTTATATTGGAGGAGTAGCAGGAACAGCTACTGTTTCAGCTGGAGAAATGTTTGATATTCCAGTAGTGGGGACAATGGCACATTCCTTTGTTCAATCATTTGATAGTGAATATGAAGCTTTTAAAGCTTATGCACTTACTTATCCAGACGATTGCGTTTTATTAGTAGATACGTATGATACTTTAAAAAGTGGAGTCCCTCATGCAATTGAAATTGCAAAAGAAGTTTTAGAACCAATGGGTAAAAAATTAAAAGGAATTCGTTTGGATAGTGGTGATATTTCTTATTTATCAAAACGTGCAAGAGCGATGCTTGATGTTGCAGGGCTTACATATGTAAGTATTTCTGCTTCTAACTCTTTGGATGAATATTTAATTCGTTCTTTATTAAATCAAGGAGCACAACTTGATTCATTTGGTGTTGGAGAAAATTTAATTGTATCAAAATCATCTCCAGTATTTGGAGGCGTTTATAAATTAGTGGCTATTGAAAAAAATGGAGAAATCATTCCTAAAATTAAAATTTCAGAAAATACTGAAAAGATTACTAACCCAGGTTATAAACGCGTTTATCGTTTATTTGAAAATGAAACAGGAAAAGCAATGGCAGATTTAATTGCTTTTCATGATGAAAAAATTGATTGTACAAAAGATTTAACGATTTATCATCAATCTGATATTTGGAAATTTAAAACAATTGAAGCAAATACGTATACAGTAGAAGAATTACAAGTTCCTATTTTTGAAGACGGAAAATTTGTTTATCAAGAATTATCTGTAAAAGAGATTAGAGATTATTCAATGCAAGAAAAATCTCGTTTATGGGATGAAATATTTAGATTAGAGTTCCCACATAATTATTATGTGGATCTTACTAAAAATTTATTAGACTTTAAAATTAAAATGTTAGAAGAAAAGAGAAAATAAAAGTGGCAAGATTTGATAGAAAAGTAGAAAGAACAAAGAAAAGTTTTGAATTTACACAAAAAGAAAAAATCGTAGAAACGAACAAAGATATTTTTAAAAAGAACTTTACTATTAAATGGGTGCAATTAAATATTAAAACAATATGTGTTTTTCTTGTTGATTTTTTACTTGTGACTTTGTTAATTATTCCATTTATGATGCAATATTTAAATGCAACACTAGCGTTTGTTTTAGGTCATGGGATTATTACAAGTTTAGTCATTGTTTTTACAGGATTTTTAATTAATAAAGAAAAAATAAAAGTAGTTCCATTTATTTCTAGATTCTTATTTATGTTTATTTTATTAGGTGCTTCTTCTGCACTTTCAATGGCAGTTACATCATGGTTGAATTAGTTTGTTTAACTGCTTTAGGAGTTGTTTCTTTATTTACAGGAATTGTGTCATTAGGGAATAGTGATGCTTTTATGGGAATGTTTACTTTTATGATTTTACTTGTAAGTTATACATTAATTGTTCTTACTTTTAGAAAAAGAAAAATGCTTTCTAAAGCAAGAGAAGTCATTTATACGGGATATGAGTTTTATTTATATGTTTTATCTTATGTTGTTTTAATGATTTCTTGTTTATTATTATATCTTCATGTTGTTCAAGTTGTTTCAATGACATCACCGTTAATTATGGTGACTTGGCTTGTACCATTGGTGGCTTATTTAACACATGAATCTGTATTGATTTTTGAAAAAGATGTATTAAATATAAATGGGAAGAAAATATTATATAGAAGTATCAAAAAAGTTCAAATTATAGAAAATAAAAATAAATATCATTTAATAATTAGAGCGAAAGGAAATGAATATCTATATAAGACAAATCAAAAAAACAGTCAACATGTTTTAGATTGTTTAAGAAAATATTGTCCACGTATAGATAAAAAATAGGGATAAAATATGATTATAACAGTTGTTGGTCTTGGTGTTGTTGGGGGAAGCTTTGTTAAAGCGTTAAAAGGTCAAGGACACGAAGTTTATGGTGTAGATGTAGATGAAGAAACACTTGCGAGAGCTAAAGCTGATGGATGTATTAAAGAAGGGTTTGTAGAAGGCAGTGAAATTATTAAAAAATCTGATATGACAATTATTTGTTTATATCCATCGTTAGTTTTAGATTATATAAAAAGTCATGAATTTAAAAAAGGTAGTATTATTACCGATGCAGTAGGTGTAAAAACACATTTTTTAAATGAAGCAATGGAATTATTAAAGGACAAAGATGTGGAATTTGTTTCAGGACATCCAATGGCAGGAAGAGAAAATAAAGGATATCTTTATGCAAGTAAAGAAGTTTTTCAAGGTGCTAATTACATTTTAATTCAACATGAGCAAAATAGTAAAAGTGCCATTGCAATGATGGAACAATTTGTTTCAAATTTAGGATTTCACTCTGTAAAAATCATGTCACCACAAGCACATGATGAAATTATTTCTTTTACTTCTCAATTACCACATGTTATTGCTGTTTCATTAATTGACAGTGATAATCAAAAATATGATACTGGTAAGTATATTGGAGATTCTTATCGTGATTTAACACGTATAGCTAATATTAATGAGGATTTATGGACTGAATTATTCTTCACTAATAAGGATAATCTTTTAAAGAGTATTCAAGGTTTTGAAGATCAATTGGATATTTTAAAAAAGGCCATTAAAGAAGAAGATGCAAATACTTTAAAATCAATGTTTATCGAATCTTCTAAAAGAAGAAGAAATCTTGAGAAATAGCGTTTTGCTATTTCTTTTTTTATACTGTTGTTTAAAATATTAAACTTTTTGTTTAAAAAGGTATTGAACTTGACATAATTATTAGTATAATGTTCTTGTTTAATAAATAAAACAAAAAGTTTTTTTAAATAAACAGGAGGTTTTATGGATATTGGTGCAAAAATTAAAAGAATACGTTTATCAAATCAATTGACTTTAGAAGAACTTGCTAATCGTAGTGAGCTGACAAAGGGCTTTTTATCACAATTAGAAAGAGATTTAACATCACCGAGTGTAGCTACATTAGAAAATATTTTAGAAGCATTAGGAACAAATTTGAAAGACTTTTTTTCAGAAGATGAAGATGAACAAATTGTTTTTAGTAAAGATGATTTTTTTGAAAATATACAAGATGATTATAAAATTTCTTATATTATTCCAAATGCTCAAAAAAATGAAATGGAACCTATTTTAATTGAACTAAAAAAAGGAAAAAATTCAATGGAAATTGATCCGCACGATGGTGAAGAATTTGGATATGTTATTCAAGGAAGAATTACGTTAATGAATGGTGAAGAGGAATATGAGGTAAAAAAAGGAGAAACTTTTTATCTAAAAGGAAATTTACCACATTACATAGTCAATAAGCATGATACTCTAGCAAAAGTGATTTGGGTATCAACACCACCAATATTTTAAAAGGGGAGAAAAACGATGGAAGAAAAGGTACTCATTAAATTTAGAAACATTGTTAAAGAATTTGATGGAACAATTGTTTTAAAAGGGATTAACTTAGATATTTACGAAAATGAATTTGTCACACTACTTGGACCAAGTGGTTGTGGAAAAACAACATTACTTCGTATTTTAGGAGGCTTTTTAGAAGCAGATGAAGGGGCTGTTATCTTTGATAATGAAGATATTAAAGATTTACCTCCTTATAAAAGAGAATTAAATACGGTTTTTCAAAAGTATGCATTATTTCCACATATGAATGTATATGATAATATTGCTTTTGGTTTAAAAATTAAAAAAATGTCAAAAGATGTTATTGATCAAAAAGTGATGAGAATGTTGAAACTTATTGGTTTAGAAGGTTTTGAAAACAAAAATGTAACAACATTATCTGGTGGACAACAACAACGTATTGCTATTGCTAGAGCGTTAGTAAATGAACCTAAGGTTTTATTATTAGATGAACCATTAGGAGCTTTAGATTTAAAATTAAGAAAAGAAATGCAATATGAATTAAAAAGAATTCAACAAGAAGTAGGAATTACTTTTATTTATGTAACCCATGATCAAGAAGAAGCATTAACAATGTCTGATAAGATCGTTATTATGAAAAGTGGAGAAATTCAACAAGTAGGGACACCACAAGAAATATATAACGAGCCAGTTAATAAGTATGTTGCTAACTTCATTGGAGAAAGTAATATTATTTCTGGTGTGATGATTGAAGATTATAAAGTTAAATTTGATGATCAAATTTTTGATTGCGTTGATTTTGGCTTTAAACCAAATGAAAAAGTAGATGTTGTTTTAAGACCTGAAGATATTGACATTGTTCCAATAGATCAAGGAAAAATTACGGGAGAAGTTTTAAGTGTTTTATTTAAAGGTGTTTGGAATGAAGCAATGGTAGAAACAGTTCCAGGAACGACCGTTAAAGTTAATATGAATGTTATTAAAAATCATGATGTTGAAAGTGAATATAGTGATGAAAAAATTTCTGCTAATGATTTTTATGTAGATATCGAAGAAGTAGCTTCTTTGGATGATAATGACATTATCGCCAGAGCGGATGCTCAAGCATGGAGAGAAAGTGATGATTCTTATATTTCTATTAGTAAAATTGAACATGATTTAAAAGAAGAATTAGGAGAATATACTGTTACTTTCCAAACAGCATCAGGTTTATCTACAACTAGAAAGATTATTGTTGTTGATCAAAAATATGTTAGAAATGAAAAAGCAAATGAAGCAGTCAGTGCTTTTAACTTTTTCAAAACAGTTGATGAAATTAAAGAATCTGTTGCTTTAGATACAGATTTAAAAACATGGGCTAATGCTATTGGATGGAAATTATCTAATGAAGATGAGGCCGTTGATATTTATGTAGATTATGATTTTGATCCTGAAAATATACAAGAAGGGATTTATCAAGTGACGTTCTCAACAGAAGGTAGAGAATTAAAAGTACATACAACAGATTACGTAGAAGAGGGTCAAGAGGTCGGATTGACTTTTGAAGTAGAAGATATTCATGTTATGGAAAAGATGGGATTTTAAATGAAAAAATTTTCTCAATTAGCACTTCCATATATTATTTGGAGTATTATTATTCTACTTTTACCGGTATTACTTATTGCTTTTTATGCGATAACTGATAGTGGTAATGCTGTTGTAAACTTTAATTTCACTTTACAAAATTTTGTGAAGTTTTTTACCGACCCTGATTTTTTACTTATTTTATGGAGATCACTTTCAATCGCTTTAAAAACAACAATTATTTGTATTTTACTTGGTTATCCAGTAGCTTATTTTATTTCACGCTGTAAAGATAGAACAAGAAATATTCTTATTTTATTAATTACACTTCCAATGTGGATCAATATGCTTGTAAGAACCTATGCTTGGATTGGTATCTTATCTGATGGTGGTATCTTACAATCATTATTAAATTTATTAGGATTTAAATCAACACAGCTTCTTTATACAGAAGGTGCCGTATTACTTGGAATGGTTTATAACTTTATTCCATTTATGATTTTACAAATTAATACATCTTTATCTAAAATGGACAAATCATTATTAGAAGCAAGTTCTGATTTAGGAGCTAATCGTTATCAAACTTTTTGGAAAGTTACTTTTCCTCTTTCGATACCAGGTGTTATTAGTGGAATCGCGCTTGTCTTTTTACCTGCAGTAAGTTCATTCTTTATTCCTAAATTATTAGGTGGGGGACAATATTTCTTAATTGGTAATGTTATTGAAAACCAATTTATTACTGTTGGAGAATGGAATTTTGGATCAGCTATTTCTGTTATTATGGCTTTTGTTATGATGGCTATTATGTATTTAGTAAGATATGTTGAAAAACGTAATTCTGGTAATAGAAAGGAGAAAAAAGCATGAAAAAACAAAAACATTCTTTATTAAAAATTTTAATGATTTTAATGCTCTTATTCTTCTATTTACCAATTGGCTTTATGATTGTTTTTTCATTCAATTCAAGTAAGTCATTAACACATTTTACAGGTTTTTCGATGCAATGGTATTCAAAAATGCTTTCTGATGCATCAATGATGGAATCTTTATACGTAACAATTATAGTAGCAATTGTGGCAACAGTTGTTTCTACAATTGTAGGAACGATTAGTGCTATTGGTCTTTCTAAATCAAAGAAAATCGTGCATGATTTAATTATGCAAATCAATGATTTTCCTTTAATGAATCCAGAAATTGTTACAGCAATTGGTTTAATGTTATTCTTTATTACATTTAATATTGAAAAAGGTTTTACGACATTATTATTAGCGCATATTGCGTTTTGCATTCCTTATGTAATATTATCTGTAATGCCTAAAATTCGTTCTCTAGATCCAAATTTAGCGGATGCAGCTATGGATTTAGGATGTACACCTTGGATGGCCTTGATTAAAGTTATTGTACCGCAAATCATGCCAGGAATTGTTTCTGGAGCATTGATTGCTTTTACAATGTCATTTGATGATTTTATTATTTCTTATTTTGTTACAGGAAAAGGTATTAAAAACTTAAGTATTATGGTCTATACAATGTCAAAACGTGTAAACCCTAGTATTAATGCTATTTCGACTTTAATTGTTATTTTTATTACAATTGTTTTAATTATTGTAAATGTTGTACCGATGATTAAAGAAAAAAGAAAAACAAAAGTTACAGAACTTAAAGAAAAAAATAAAGTTCCTCGAATTATTGCTGGACTTGTAGCTGCGTGTGTATGTATGGGATTAGTTTTTGTTCAAAAAACAACTTCTTCTACTAAAAAATATGCAGGGCAAACACTACATGTTTATAATGCTGGAGAATATACAGGTGAAAACTTAATTTCTAACTTTGAAAAGCAAACAGGTTGTAAAGTAGTTATGGACTTATTTGATTCAAATGAACAAATGTATATTAAAGTGGCTAATGGTGAATCTTATGATGTTTTAATTCCAAGTGATTATATGATTGAAAGATTAAAACAAGAAAAATTAATACAACCATTAGATCAAGATAAAATCACTTGTTTAGAAGATATTAACGATTCTGTTAAAAATTTATCATATGATCCAAATAATGAATATTCTGTTCCTTATTTTTGGGGAAGTGTAGGAATCGTTTATGATAAAACAAAAGTAAGTGAAAAAGACTTAAAAGAACAAGGTTTTAATATTTTCTTAAATCAAAAATATAAAGGTGATATTTATTTGTATGATTCTGAACGAGATTCGTTTATGATGGCTTTAAAAGCACTTGGCTATTCTATGAATACAGATAATGAAAAAGAGCTTGCAGAAGCTTATAATTGGCTTTTAGAATGTGTTAATACAATGTCACCAGAAATCGTAACTGATGAGATTATTGACAACATGGCACAAGCAAGAAAAGCTTTAGGACTTGTTTATTCTGGAGATGCAACTTATATCATGTCTGAAAATGAAAATATTGGTTATTATATGCCAAAAAAAGGAACAAATATTTGGTGTGATGCTATGGTTATTCCTCAAAGTTCTAAAAATGTTGATTTAGCACATGAATTTATCAATTATGTATCAAGTTATGAAGCTGCTTATGATAATTCATCTTATGTAGGATATACTTCACCTAATACAGAAGTTATGAATGACTTAGAACAAAATGATTTTAAAGGAATTAATGCTTATAACCCAATTAGAGACAATAAATATGATGAAGTCTTTAATTATAATGCTGATACAAGAAAGGTAATGGCTAATTATTGGGCTAAAGTAAAAATAGCAGCATCTAATGCTAAAAGTGAATAATAAAAATTCTATGGGATATCTCATAGAATTTTTTTTAAAATTATAAAATAAAAAAACGTTGAATATATCTAGTAAATTTTAATATCAAAAAAATAAATTGTAAAAAAATATAAAAAACTATTGCAAAATAAAATATTTTAACATATAATAATGGGGCAGCGTGATAAGAGACACGAAGCAAAAGAAAAAGTGGTTCCTTGGCCAAGTTGGTAAGGCAACAGACTGCAACTCTGTCATCATCGGTTCGAGTCCGGTAGGAACCTCCATTAATGAATGCCCAGGTGGCGAAATTGGTAGACGCACAGGACTTAAAATCCTGCGGACCTTAAAATCCGTGCCGGTTCGACTCCGGCCCTGGGCACCATTGATATGCGCTAGTAGCTCAACTGGATAGAGTGCTTGACTACGGATCAAGAGGTTGTGG
>CAVESC010000079.1:0-14706 GCA_963618275.1 Bacteroidaceae bacterium | reverse complement strand
AAATCTCAAATTAGGAACATTAGGGTTTTTATTTTTCTTATCCATAGCATTAATCCTCCAATAATCCAAGTTCTTTTAAATACACATTAATTTCTTTGTCTAGTTCATCTCTCTTAGCTTCTAATTCTTTAATTTCTTTCATAACTGCTTTAATATCAATTTCTTCCTCTTCTTCAAATGTATCTACATATCTTGGAATATTTAAATTATAATCATTTTCCTCTACTTCTTCTAAAGAAGCAGCATGAGCATATTTTTCTACATCTTTTCTACTTATATATGTATCTAAAATTTTTTCAATATTTTCATCTGTTAATCTATTTTGATTTTTCCCTGATTCATATTCTTTAGAAGCATCTATAAAAAATATATCATCATTCTTTTTACATTTTTTAAAAACCAAAATACATGTTGGAATTGATGTTCCAAAGAATAAATTTGCTGGTAAACCAATAACAACATCCAACCAATTTTTTTCTTTTATTAAATATTTTCTAATTACCCCTTCTGCTGCACCTCTAAATAGAACACCATGTGGTAATACTACAGCCATTGTTCCTGCATCATCTAATAAATATAACATATGTTGTATAAAAGCATAATCTGCCTTTGATTTTGGTGCTAATTTTCCATATGCACTGAATCTTTCATCATCTAAAAATTTAGCATCTGCTGACCATTTTGCACTGTATGGGGGATTTGCTACAACAGCATCAAATCTAAGTTGCATATGATCTTCATTAGGATGTTCCAATGTATCATTATTTTCTATATCAAAATGATTAAAAGGAATACCATGTAATAACATATTCATTCTTGCTAAGTTATATGTTGTCGCAACTTTTTCTTGACCATAAAAAGATACAACATCTGTTTCTTTTGCTACTCGTAATAACAACGATCCAGACCCACAAGTAGGATCATATACATTTTTTAATTTATTTTTACCTATAGTAACTAACTTAGCTAACAATTTTGATACTTGTTGAGGTGTATAAAATTCTCCTGCCTTTTTTCCTGCAGAAGCAGCAAATTGACCAATCAAGTATTCATATGCATCTCCTAAAACATCAATTTCTGCATCTTCATAATGAAAATTGATATCATTTATTTTTAACATTACCTTTGATATTAATGCACTTCTATCAGCCTCTGTTTTTCCTAATTTTGATGCATTCAAATCCATATCATCAAACAGATTTTCAAAATCTCTTTGAGATGCTAATCCTAACGTTGATTCTGTTAAATCATTAATAGCTTTTGCTAACATTGAAATATCAAATTGTGCAATATTAATTTTTTCAATTAATGTTGACCATAAATTATTTGGTTCTATTACATATCCTAATCCACTATCAGAATCGATTAATAAATCAATAATATCTTGTTTAAATTCATCATCTTTCCAAGCTTCAATATATGTTATCTCATCATCCTTTAATTCTTCATTTACAAATCGAAGTAATTTATCTGATAAATATCGATAAAAAATCAATCCTAAAATATAATTTTTGAATTCTGAAGCATCCATACTTCCTCTTAAATCATTTGCCATTGCCCATAATTGAGTATGTAATTCTGCCTGTTGTTTTGCTTGTATTTGTTGTGTTTCCATTTTAACTTCCTTTACTACTTTATTTATAATATTTTTATTTTTTTATATTAATTACATGTATTTTACTACAATATTTTTTACAAATTGTGTTATTTTATTTGCAATTTCATTTTTAGTTCTCATACTAGAAGAATAGTTATTTTCTTCTTTTTCTTTTTTTATAACTTCTTTTGTTAAATCACTCTTTATCTCAGTTTTATCAATAAATCCTCCAAACTCATAATCTCCAATGATTCTATTTATTTTGTTCTCCGGAATTTGATATTTTATAGCCACTTCACGAATTTCATTTTCTCTTTGTTTTTCCATGAATTGGTTGTATTCGTAATCGAAATCAGCATCAGGTTCCATTTCTGAAGCAATGCTTTCAATAAAATTAATTATCAAAGTAGATTTTGAATAAAGTTCATGATCTGTTGATTTATTTATCATCTCTTTAATTTTTTCAAGTGTTTTTCTTCTTTTTTCTTTAGAAGGTTCAAAAACAGCATTTTTTATTAATTGTAATATGTAATGTACATTAATTTTATCATTTCTCAATAATTCAATATCGAAACTTACATCATTTAAAATTGAAGCTTTAGATTTGTCAACTTGTAACTCATGATATATTTTTTTATATTTGCTAACAAAATCTTCATATGTTTGCCTTGTCATTCCTAATTCTTCTTCAGTAAATTCAAATTCTTCAAATGTTCTTAGTTTAATCATCAATCTGATAAGTTCTCTAAATAGCAAAATAAAAGTATATTGTTCCTTTTCATCTCCACCATGTTCTGCTACCTCTGGCGTTGGTGTATGATTCAGCAATTCCTTAACTGCTTTCCTAAATTCATCTCTATAATAGTCATAAGACTTCATTAAAACTTCATCAGCATTATCCGTCAATGAAAATAACTTAATAGCATCATCCACTGCCTTTTTATTAGTTTGAAAACATACAATGTTACCATATGGTTTGTTTTGGGTTTCAATTCTATTAGTACGAGAGAACGCTTGTATTAAATCATGATATTTTAATCTTTTGTCAACATATAAAGTATTTAATCGTTTAGCATCAAATCCTGTCAAAAACATATTAACAACAAGTAAAATATCAATTTCTGTATTTTTTACTTTTTTAGAAACATCTGTAAAATATGCCTGAAATGTTTTAGTATCATATCCTTTATCAAACATACGATTATAATCATCTATCATACGTTCCAATGCATCTCTAGAGTGTTCTGTGTCAAGAGTACCATCTTCATTAGCACCAAAAGTAAATATACCTGCTATTTTTAAATTCTTATTTTGTCTTTTAAATTCATCATAATACTTTATAAGCATAGGAATACTTCTAACAGTAAATATAGCATTATACTTTCTATTATTTGTTTTTGCATCATGTATTTTTAAAATGTACTCTACTATATTACGTATTCTTTCATCACTCATCAATACTTCTTCTGTATCAATTGCTTCAACTTCTTCCTCATCTTCAAGATCTACAGTAGTACTTATTGTTCGAACATAGTCAACATTAAATCCTAAAACATTTCCATCAGCAATGGCATTCTTTATTAAATAATGATGTACTAATTTCTTAAATATATCCGCTGTTGTCCTTCCATCTTGACTCGCATTTTGAGCAAACCGAGGAGTTCCTGTAAATCCAAAATACTGTGCTTTTGGAAATTTCTTTTTAATAAGTCTATGCATATCTCCAAATTGAGAGCGATGACATTCATCGATTATAAATATAACCTTTTTCCCCTCATATTGATTTAAAACATTTTGATATTTTTCATTTTTACATGCATTAGACATTTTTTGAATTGTAGTTAATATTATTTTCTTTGAAGAATCTTTCATTTGGGCAATTAAAGTTTCAGTACTATCAGTCATATCAACCGTGTCTTTTTGAAATCTATTGAATTCTTCTATAGTTTGACTATCTAAATCTTTTCTATCTACTAAGAAAAAAACTTGAGAAATGCTTAAATTAGTACTTAATAATTGACTTAATTTAAATGATGTTAATGTCTTTCCTGACCCAGTTGTATGCCATACATAAGCATTATTATTCGTTTCATCCGCACGTTTCATTAATTCTTCTACAGCATAATATTGATATGGTCGCATAACCATTAATGTTTTTTGTGTATCATCTACAACCATATACCGAGATATCATTTTTGAAATATGACATTTTGGTAAAAAATCTAGAGCAAAATCATATAAGTTATCAATTCTATTATTATTTTTATCCGTCCAATAAAAAGTGTACTGAAAGTTCATTTCTTTATCGCTATTTGCAAAATATTTTGTATCAATTCCATTACTAACAATAAATATTTGCACAAATCTAAACAAATCATTAAGTGAATGTTTTTTATATCGAACAACTTGATTAAAAGCTTCTTTAAAATCGATTCCTCTTCTTTTCAATTCTATTTGAACTAAAGGTAGTCCATTGATTAGCAATGTAACATCATATCTATTTTCGTATTTTCCAACCATGGTAACCTGATGTGTAACTTGAAACTCATTTTTACACCATTCATTATTTTTTGTATTAAATAATTCGATATACTGTGTTGATCCATCATCCATCGTAATATCTTGCAAACTTCTTAAAATTTTAGAACTACCATATACACCTTTACCTTGTATTTTAACTAAAAGTCTTTCAAACTCTTTATCAGATAATTTATGTCCTTTTAACCTTTGTTCATTATGTTTATTGATTTGGTTTCTAAAATTATCATGTAAATCATTTACATCATTAATTTCAACAAATTCATATCCATCGGCAATGAGTTGTTTTATTAAATTATCTTCTAAAACTCTCTCACTTTCATAAATACTTCCACTTCCCATAACTACTTTCCTTTCTCAAATTATTATAATTGAAGATTTTAAATAATCATTTTCTAAAATATATTATATTTTAAATCCAACAAAACATAAATATTATTTTTCATTCAATACTTTTATCTTACTACCTAAAGTGGCTTATCATCATTTTATATAAGCTCATATATGCTTTTTTTGATTAAAAAATAAGAAACCTTTTTCAAGATTTCTTTTAAATATTGATTTATTCAAAATTATAATGCATTACTAATTTTTTCACTATCAAATTCTTCTAACAAGCTTAAAGCTTCCATATATTTTTCAAAATATACTTCTTTAAAATCAGAAATCACACCACTTACATTTGCTTTTGATATAGGTGTTTGTTTGTGACATCTAATAAAACTATAAACTTTTAAATTTGATAAAGGAAAATCTTTTGGATCAATCTCTAAATCATATTTTGGGTGCCTCATCCTTTTATCAGATATTTTTGAAACAGGCAATACGATATAATCCAAATCCACAAGTCCATAGTTTCCGATAACTAATCCAGGACGTGACTTAAATTTTGTTGTTTTTGATGTTCTGTCATAATAAGGTGTTCGTATCTTTACGATTTTGCCTATCATATTTTCTTACACCTCTTCATCTTCAAATTCATCGTAAAACATTCCCCACGTTGAATCAAATGGGCGTACTTTTCTAGAATCTACTTCTATATCTTTTTTATCGATAATTCTATTTCCTGGTTGTTCAGGACCTAATCCTATCCTACTATTTTTCCATGAAATTTCTTCATGAGAAAGATTTCTTAAATACCATGAATCATAATGACCATATTCTTCAATAACATTTCGTGTAATATAAGCATCATCTTCAGATAAAGAATGTGTATTACAAACCATCCCATGATCTTTATCATAACAACTTCTTACTTCTTTTGAAACTGGTCCATGAATCCATCCTTCAAAATCCTCATTAAACATTGGTTTTCCTAAAAGAGCATATGATTCACGTTGGACAAAATAGAGTAATTTATGCAGTTTCATTTCATCAATTTTTTCATCAGTTTCTTTTAAATAATACTTATATACATATTGTGCTACATCAACAATCTTTTCCATACTTCATACCTCCTTTTTTTAATTTAGTTAAATTTCAAACCACTTCATAATAGTTTAAATATATTTCATTTATCATCTATTATCATAAGTATTTTAACACGTTAATTTGCAGTTAACAACTTCGAAATAAATGTAATAATGTCACATATTATCACTTAAAAACTAATTATTTATCTTTTATATGATTTACAGTTCCTTTAATTAACAAAACAGATATTAAAATATTTAATACTACTTTTAGTATATTTAAAATTACCTTTTTTATTAGTGGACCCTCCTACTTTATACTTATAGTTTACAATATTAGAAGATGCAACATCGGCTTATATAAGCCGGTATTGTACTTTTTTGCATAAAAAAAGAAACCTTTTTCAAGATTTCTTATTTCAATAAACTATCTAAAACTTTAATCATTTCTTCTATTTTTTGATCACAATCTTCACTATTGACTGCATCATGTACACAATGTGTCATATGTGCTTTTAAGACTTCTTTGTTGGCTCTTTTTAAAATCGCTTCACTAGCCATGATTTGATGTGAAATATCAATACAATAACGATCTTCTTCTACCATTTTTAAGATACCATCAATTTGTCCTCTAGCTGTTTTTAAAAGTCTTGTGACCTGTTTTTTATCAGCCATCATACTTATTCAATTCCTTTATAAGTATATCCTGCTTCTTCAATCGCTTGTTTTAATGTTGCTTCGTCAGCTTCGCCTTCTACAAAAGCACAGTTTTTTTCTAAATCAACTGTTGCTTGAATACCATCAATAGCATTTAATGCTTTTTCTACGTGTGCTTTACAATGTTCGCACATCATTCCTTCTACTAATACTTTTTTCATTTTCTTTTCTTCCTTTTTCCTATTTTCTTGTATTTGAATAATTTGATGTTTTGGTTTAAAGAATCTTAATCTAAGTGCATTCGATACAACAAAGACCGAACTTAATGACATCGCAGCTGCCCCAAACATTGGATCTAACAACCAGCCAAAGATTGAATAGAACACTCCTGCAGCAATTGGAATACCAATGACATTATAGAAGAATGCCCAGAATAAGTTTTCTTTAATATTTTTAATTGTTGCTTTTGAAAGTTCATAAGCTACAACAACATCTTGTAAATCATTTTTCATTAAGACGATATCGGCAGATTCAATAGCAATATCAATACCTGAAGTCATTGCAATACCAACATCACTTCTTACAAGCGCAGGTGCATCATTGATTCCATCACCAACCATGATGACACGATGTCCTTTTTCTTGTAAATCTCTTACATGTTTTTCTTTATCTTGAGGTAAGACTTCTCCAATAGCTTCAATACCTAATTCATCAGCAATTGCATTCGCTGTTAATTGATTGTCACCTGTTAACATATAGATATTCATGTTCATGTCTTTTAAACAATCAATAGCATGTTTACTTGTTTGTTTTAAAACATCAGAAACAACAATTAAACCAATAAGTTGACTCGCATAACTATAGAATAAAGGTGTCTTTCCTTTAGCTGATAATTCTTTATATAGCTCTTCAATCGAAGATAAATCAATACCATTTTCTTCCATCAAACGTCTATTTCCTGATAAAAGAGTTTCTCCCTTTAAATTACCTACAAGTCCTAAACCTTGTTTCATTTCAAAATGATCTAAAGAATCCAAAGCTAACCCTTGTTGTAAAACATAACTATGAATTGCTTTAGCAAGAGGATGTTTAGAATATTGTTCAATTGAACCAGCATATTTCAATAAATCATTTTCATTTATACCGATTGGATAAACTTCTGTTACTTGAGGTTTTCCTTCAGTAAGTGTTCCTGTCTTATCTAAAACAATTGTATCACATTTAGAAAGTTCTTCTAAATGTTGTGCTGATTTAACTAAAATACCTAAATTAGCCCCTTTTCCTGTTCCAACCATAATAGCTGTAGGAGTAGCAAGTCCTAAAGCGCATGGACAAGAAATAACAAGCACTGAAATTGCACAGTTTAAGGCAAAGTGGAAATCTTTATTTCCAAGTGTAAGCCATAGAATAAAAGTAATAATAGCAATTGTAATAACTGTTGGTACAAAGACACCACTGATTTTATCCGCAAGTTTTGCAATCGGTGCTTTTGAAGCCCCAGCTTCTTCTACTAAACGAATGATTTTAGAAAGAGTTGTATCTTTTGAAGTATGACTAACTTCTACTTGCATATAACCATCTAAGTTATTAGTTGAACCAATAACAGCATCACCAACTGTTTTATCAACTGGCAAACTTTCTCCAGTAATCATCGCTTCATTAATTGAACCATGACCTTGAATGATTTTTCCATCCAAAGGAATATTGTTTCCTGGTTTAACGATGACAACGTCGCCTACTTCAACATCTTCAATAGCAACTTCAACTTCTTTGCCATCTTTTAAAACGATAGCTGTTGAAGGCATTAACTTCATCAGCTTTTCAATGGCTTCTGAAGTTTTTTGTTTAGAACGTGATTCTAAATATTTACCTAAAGAAATCAAAGTTAGAATCATTCCTGCCGATTCAAAGTAAAGTTGCATCATATAATGATGAGTCATATCCATATCCATTCTACCTAGATAATAAGCCATCATAAATGTTGCATATAAACTATAAATAAAAGCGGCTGAAGAACCCAAGGCAATTAAAGAATCCATATTAGGACTTCTATTCCATAAAGTCTTAAATCCTCTAATATAATATCCTCTATTAATAAACATAATAGGAACAACTAAACATAATTGAATTAAAACAAATATCATCATATTTTTATGACCTAATAAAATACTAGGTAAAGGCCAATTCATCATATGACCCATACTAATATAAAATAGCGGAATCAAGAAAATAAACGATAAAATCAAATTCTTCTTTTTATGTTCATTTTCATCTTCTTGAACATTTGAAACCTGTTTTTCACCAATATTTTGAGCTTTATAACCAGCTTTATCTACTGCTTCAAAAATTTGATTTTCACTTAGCTTATTTTCATCAAATTCAACAGTCATTGAGTTTTGAAGTAAATTGACATTGACATCATCAACACCATCCAACCCTCTTACCGCTTTATCTACATGAGCTGAACAAGCGCTACATGTCATCCCAATGACATCATATTTCTTTTTCATTCGAACACCTCCCACCCCTATGAGGTATCTGTATCATACTATGTTACTAGTAAATAAGCAAGAAATATGCCTAAAAAATTTCTTGCTTAGTAAGTATGAGTTTATTTTCTTTTATATTATAGACAAAATAACCTATTTCTTTTCTTTGGTTTTTCACTTTAATTAAATCATTCATTGTCACATTAAATAAAATACTTAAAGAATATAAATGATGAATTGATGGCAAAGTTTTTCCTTTAAACCATCGATAAATCGGTTGCGGGCATTCTAAACATAAATATTTTTGTATTTCTTTAACACTATAACCACTTTGTTCAACATACTTCTTTAGATTTTTTCCTGTTAAAATAGGATCTATTTCTTGTTTATTCATTTCTATCACCATTATTATTTTAAAATAAAAAAAGAAAGCTGTCATTGAACTTGTAGTTCACTAGCCTTCTTAAATACTCTTTTCTGACTTTTTAAAAAATATAATACCTAAAACAAAGAATAACGAAAGTGCTCCTAAAGAAAGATTGATTTGACCTGTCCATTGAGATAAAACACTAATCACTGTTGTCCCTAAAAAAGAAGCTCCTTTACCACAAACATCCATTAAACCAAAATACTCTCCTGATTTTTCTGCAGGAATAATTTTTGTAAAATAAGATCTTGATAAAGATTGAATTCCTCCTTGAAACATACCTACTAAAACAGCCAAAACCCAGAATTGCCATTGTTTTGTAAGAAAAATCGCAAAAATAGAAATACCTAAATAAGCTAAAATACAAATAATTATTAATTTTGAAGTATCATATTTTGTTGCTAATCTTCCAAATAGAATTGCAAAAGGAAAGGCGACAACTTGTGTAAGTAAAAGTGCAAGCAATAGTCCTGTACTTTCAAACCCTAAAGCTGTTCCATAAGCTGTTGCCATATCAATAATGGTATAAACACCATCAATATAAAAGAAAAACGCTAATAAGAATAAGAAAATCTTTTTCTCTTTTCTAATATTCTTTAAAGTATTTCCTAATCTTTTAAAACTATTTAAAATAGCCTTAGGCTTTCTTTCTACATAATATTTTTGTTTGTATGTTTTTAAAAGTGGTAACGTTAAACCAAACCACCAAAATGCAATAATTGCAAAAGAGATAATCATTGACATTTCCATCGAAAGTCCTATTTTTCCTGCATTTAATACAAGTATAAGACAAATGACAAATGGTACACAACTCCCAATATAGCCCCAAGCATACCCTTGTGAAGAAACATGATCAACACGCTTTGGAGTTGTCACATCAATCAACATCGAATCGTAAAAAATCAAACTTCCAGAAAAACCAATTTTGGCGATTAAAAATACAATTAAAAATACCAACCAATGATTTATAAAACCTAATAAAAAACAACCAATACACCCAATCAACAACATAACCATAAAAATTGGTTTTTTATAATCTTTTGTATCTGCCAATGTTCCAAGCACTGGTCCTAAAAAAGCTACTATAATTGTTGCAAGTGAAGCTGTATATCCCCAAAACGCTAAATAATCAACCGCAGATAAACCTGCTTTTTCTGATAAATAATTAAAATAGATAGGAATAATTGTCGATACTAACAAAACAAAGGCTGAATTGCCTACATCATACAATACCCAGTTTTTTTCTTCTTTTGTCATCTTAAAATTCATTTTCTTTTCCTCATCGTTTTCCACTAAATGTATATTGATAAAAATCATCTTTGGTTTTTTCAAATAAAGAAAGATGATAATAATCACAAATCAATTCAATTACTTTTTCTAGTGCTTGTTTATAGAGTTGATTTAATTTTTCTGTACTATCTTTACACAATGGGTTTGCCTTATAGTTTACAATCAAGCCATGCATTTCCTTATAATTACCTGTTAAATGAAGTAATGCATAAATAAAATTTCTTTTTAATTTTGTTGGTGCAATTAATAAATCATTATATATTTTCATACTTTTTAAAGCTTTCATGAATTCTTTATCAGTCACTTTAAAAAATGGAGCAATCACTTTAGCATTCTCTATCGATGGAATGATATGATTTGTAAGTTTATGTCTTAATGGATCTAACCCATCTTTCATCATTAAATCTCGATCAAATTCCACTTCAATTTCTCCATGGCTAACACCACTTTGTGCTATTTTTTGATCGATGTAACCATGACATGAGGCATCTAATGTAAAATGACAAATAAAGCCTAAAAGATACGCTAAAGCTTCATTTGTTTGCTTTGCTTGTAAAATTTTTGAAGCAAAATCAAAAAACTCTTTTCCTTGATGTTCATGCATTTGATAACCAATTGAATTAATAGAATTATTTTTTAATGGTTGATAATAAAAGAGAATATCTGGACCATGAAGTCCTATATCATAAAGCTCTTTATTTTCTAAAATTATTTTTTTAATATCATCTGGAACTTTTTGAATAACTTCTTGTCCAAAACGATAATGTGCATATGTTGATGGCATTTTTTACCTTCCCTTCTTATTTCTAAAAAGAATCATAAGCTATCTATTTCTTTTCAACTATCAAGTTATTGAAAAGAAATGTTAAAAAAAGGTAAAAAAAAAGAAGACATCATCTCACTGTCTTCTTATAAAAATCAATAAATTCTTTTTCAACTTGTTCAAAAGAAATAAAACTTAAATTCACTTTTCTTTTTAACTTTAAATAATCATCATTTATTTCTTCATTCAATAATTCTTTAAGTTCTAAAGAAAGCATCTCATCATCAATTTCAAAAATGAGTTTTTTGTCTTCTTTCGTTAAAATCTTATTAATAAAATGTTTCCAAATGATCTTTTGTAAAACATCTTCTACTTCTAAATAATACGTTAATTCTTTTTTGATTGGTCTTGTTACATCGCTTAAATAAGCTTCACTGGCATCATGGAATAAACATCCTAATATAATTTCCTTACTATATCCTCTTTCTTTTGCTTCTTTGGCACATGCTAAACTATGTTGGGCTACTGAATAAAAATGTTGAACATGGCCATTGCCTCGACACATCAAAGAAAGCGCATGAGCAATATCTTTGATATCTAATAAACTTTCATCTACATCTAAGGGATCAAAATTCTTTCCTGTATATGTTGTAATACAACTCATAAAACACTCCTATAGCTTAATCGATATTGTACTTAATGCACAAACTGTCATTAAAAGACAACAAATAATGATACTCATACCAAATGAAAATGATAAAAAATAAGCAGCAATTGAATAAACCAAATAACATAAGCAAACTATTAAAAATCTTATAAAATGTTTATACGCATATTCTTTTCTTTGTTTGCTTGTTGCTTTACTTGCTTCTTGAAAAGAAATTCCTGTATACCAATAGATTGCTTCATTTTTATAAATCATACCCGTAAGAATGGCAAGAGTTATAAACATATAATTACCTAAAACCAAACCTACTAAATTGATATTCTTGATATCAATAAAAATAATCGCAAACACACCTACACAAAACAAAACCAACCAGGCAATAAATCCTTTATAACTCTTTTTCATTTTCTAAACCTATTTCCTTATAAATCTTTTCAATAATCGATGCTTTATACATACAATATTTTTCAATATCATTTGGATATAACTCTGCTGCTTCTTTTTTGACTTTACTATATTCTTTTACAGCATTTGGATGTTTCCTTAAATAATCTCTAAAAGCAAGATGTCGTTTTAATTCTTTAGAATCTTGAGGACATACATAAAGATGATGCGTTTTTAAATATTCTTTCCCTTCATATCTAAAAGCTTCTCGATCTTTAAGACCTAAATCACCTTCATAAATATAACCATGTTTTTCTAAAAGAAAAATAACTTTTTTTAAATCTTTTCGATCAATGACCACATCTAAATCAATGATTGGTTTAGCAGCCAACAAAGGTACAGCTGTACTTCCAACATGTTCAATAACAATTACTAAATCTTTTAAAGCTTCTTCGATTTCTTCTTTGATTTGCTTAAAATCATCCACCCATTTAGAATCATAATCTACAACTTCTATATGTTCTGTTTTCATCTTTCAATGTCTCCACATAAACGCTCACATACAAGATTCATACAACGTTTTTTATGAGCTTCATGTAATGGATGAGTTTGAAAATTCTTTAATGCCTCTAAATTTTCAAATTCACTATAAAAAACAAGATCATAGCCTGATGCTAAGTTTTCTTCCATTTCTACACAGAGTAAACCTTCAATTTCTTCTAATGTTTTAACTGAATCTTTTAATTTTTGAAGTGTTTCTTTTTCTAAATGTTTTTCTTTAACTTCTTTTGTATAATTCCAAAATAAAATATGTCTAATCATTTTCATCACCTACTTTTATTATTTCTTCAACAACTTGTTCAATTGATTTATCAGAAACATCAATTTTATATGTATTTAATTTTTGATACATTTCTAATCTTTCAACACTACGAACAAGAACATCTGGTTTTCTAATTCCTTGATCAATATCTTTTTGAATTCTTTTTTCTAAAGCTTCTTTTTGACAAACTAAAGAAATAGGGATGACTTTTACATCTTTTAAATCAAGACGTGAAAGAAGATCATCAATAATACTTTGTTCATGCATGACCCAACAAAAAATAATATGATCAAACACACTACATTTTAAATCATTATTCAATAACATACAGATATTCTTTAAAACTAACTTTTTTGTTTCTTCATTAACAATAAAAGGATGCATATCCCAGCACCAATCTCCATCTACAAAAACACTTTTTTCTAATTTTCTTTTAAGAACCTGACACGTTGTTGTTTTGCCAACACCCATCGTTCCCCCTATTAAATATAATTTTTTCATAACTTTCCTTTCTTAAAGATATTATTTATTAATACTGTATTTTTATTTAATTATTGTTTTTCTTTGAATTTTGCATATAATAATAGTGTAAATGGCACTTGGTGCGGAAGAAAACTCATGAGTAATCATGAGTTTTTTCTTTACTTAATTCTTTTATCATAGTTAAATATTTTTTTCTATCAGAAACTTTTCGCAATTCATGTGTCTTTGGATTATAAAACCTAATTAATATTTCTAAACTATTACTATGCATAACACAATTTCGTATAGAAACCAAACAAAAAACTTTATTAATAAAATCCGGTACTTTTTGAACATTAAAATTCATATTAAATTTTTTCAAATCTTCAAAAATTATATCTTGTTGATTTTTATCAAGACATGTGAAAATCGTTAACATATTTCCTAAACTCATTCTATCAAAAAAGCAATAAATATCTGCATAATTAAATATTTGCTCTTTTAATCCTTCTAAATGGGAATTCATATGCCTAATTCTTCGTTCATTATATTTATTTTTTAATAATGCTGTTCTAATTTTTAAACTATCAAAAAATATTTTTAACTGGTTAGAATCTGTTAATCGATTTGAAGTTAAAATATGATACGCCGTTATTGATTTAAAATGAATTTCAAAATCTAATATATTTTCAATTATTATTGGATATAATTTTCTTTCGTTCATAAATAAATCATAATATTCGCTAAACTCAACATTTCTTTCATAAATATGTTGTCCATTCTTTTTAATTACCTCTTTTTTTTCATTTATTTTTGCAAATTTATGTTTATAAGGTGTTATTAAATTTATATAATTATACGCTAATAACTTTTCACCTGCTTTTTTCTTAGAAATTACATTAAATAGAACACACTTATTATTTTCTAAATAACTAATCTGATTGGTAATACTTTTTGCTGATTTATATTTTTGAATATTTTCTCCATCCATATTATTCCCCTTCTATTAAGATATATTATACCGAATAACATGTCTCATTCCAAGAAAACAACCAATCATTACTTAAAATAATTAAATTCATTATTCTATTTTAGAGTTGTTTTTATATTTATAATTAAATAAAATAAAACTATCAAAGGAGGCAATGTCATTAAGTTAAGGCGACATTGTATAAACGACAGTTTTATTTATGTTAA
>CAVESC010000078.1:0-14825 GCA_963618275.1 Bacteroidaceae bacterium | reverse complement strand
TGATGGTATCGGTGGTGCTACTGGTTCTTCAAAATCTCATGATGTAAAATCTATTGAAACAGCAGGTGCTGAAGTTCAAAAAGGAAATCCTGTTGAAGAAAGAAAAATTCAAAGATTATTTAGAAATAAAGCCGTTTCAGAAAAAGTCGTTAGATGTAATGACTTTGGAGCTGGTGGAGTTTGTGTTGCTGTTGGTGAACTTGCGCCAGGGCTTGATATTGATTTAGATGCTGTTTTGAAAAAATATGATGGTTTAACAGGTACAGAACTTGCTATTAGTGAATCACAAGAACGTATGGCGATTGTTGTAAATGACTATGATGTTGATTTCATTAAAGCAGAATGTGCAAAAGAAAACTTAGAAGTTGTTCAAGTAGCAACTGTTACAGATACAAATCGTTTAGTAATGAAACACATGGGTAAAGATATTGTTAATATCTCTCGTGACTTCTTAGATGCAGCAGGGGCAAAACGTTATCAAAATATTGAAGTTGAATTACCAGACTTTGAAAATACACCTTTTGATGAAGAAGAAAGAAATGATTTTGTTGATACAACAAAAGAAGTATTATCAAGATTATCTGTTGCTTCACAAAAAGGTCTTGTTGAAAGATTTGACTCATCTATTGGAAATGGTACTGTTTTATCTCCTTATGGTGGACGTACATACCACAGCGAAACAGAAGGTATGGCTGCTTTAATTCCTGTTTTAGGAAAAGAAACAACAACTGCTTCATTAATGGCTTATGGTTATAATCCTAAGATTTCTAAATGGTCACCATATCATGGAGCAATGTATGCTGTTGTTGAAAGTGTTGCTAAGATTGTTGCCATGGGTGGAAACTATCATACAATTCGTTTTTCATTCCAAGAATATTTTGAAAAATTATTAGATGATCCAAAACGTTGGGGAAAACCTTTAGCTGCTTTATTAGGTGCTAATCGTGTTCAACAAGAATTAAAACTTCCATCAATTGGTGGTAAAGATTCGATGTCAGGAACATTTGAAAATATTTCAGTTCCACCAACACTTGTTTCTTTCGCTATTACAGCAAGTGATGTTCATGATGTTATGACACCAGAAGCAAAAGAAGCTGGACATATTTTAGCAGAAGTTCAAATTAAAAAAGATCAATTTAAAGTCTTTGATTTTGATCATTTACAAAAACAATATGATGCTATCCAAGATTTAATGAAACAAAAGAAAATTTATTCAGCATATACAGTTAAAGATGGTGGTGTGATTGAAGCTGTTTGTAAAATGGCTTTTGGTAATGGTTTAGGAGCTGCTTTCAATACAGATTATTCACTTGCTTCTTATGTTGAAAAGAATTATGGAAACATCATTATTGAAGTAAAATCTGAAAAAGATCTTGCAGGTTTAGATTATCGTGTTGTAGCTACTTTAAATGATAGTGAAAAATTCTCTTATGGAATGGATACAATTTCTATTCAAGAAGCTTATGCTATCAATAAAGCACCATTAGAAAGTGTTTATCCAACAAGAGAAAAAGCACCAACACAAGAAATTAAAGTTGCTGAATGTAAAACAAGATCAACTTTAAAAGCAAAACAATATATTGAAACACCTTTAGTTGTTATTCCAGTATTCCCAGGAACAAACTGTGAATATGATTCAAAACGTGCTTTTGAAAAAGCAGGGGCTAAGGTTGAACTTGTTTTAATTAGAAATAAAACAGAAGAAATGTTAAAAACATCAATTGATGAATTGGAAAATGCCATCAAACGTGCTAATATTGTGATGCTACCAGGAGGATTCTCTGCTGGTGATGAACCTGAAGGTTCAGGTAAATTTATTGCAACAGTTTTAAGAAATCCAAGATTAAAAGCCGCAATCAGTGATTTATTAGATAATAGAGATGGTTTAATGATTGGTATTTGTAATGGATTCCAAGCACTTATTAAATTAGGATTACTTCCATATGGTGAAATTAGAGATATGTCTGAAAATGATGCGACTCTTACATTTAATACCATTGGTCGTCACTTATCTCAATTTGTAGACACACGTATTGGTTCTGTTAAATCGCCATGGCTTGCTAATGTCAATGTGGGAGATGTTCATGTCATTCCTATTTCTCATGGAGAAGGTCGTTTTGTTGCTCCTAAAGAAGTTATTGATGAATTATTTGCTAATGGACAAGTATTCTCTCAATATGTTGATCCTAATCGTAAAGTGACAATGCAAACACCATACAATCCTAATGGTTCAATGTATGCTATTGAAGGTATTGTTTCTCGTGATGGTCGTGTTCTTGGTAAGATGGGACATAGTGAACGTCAAGGAGAAAACCGTTTTAAAAATGTTTATGGTGAAATGGATCAAAAATTATTTGAAGCTGGTGTAAATTATTTTAGAGGTGGTAAATAGAATGGATAAACAACAATTTGAATGTTTTACATTAAGTCCTTTAGATGGACGTTATGCAGGTATTAAAGATGCTTTAGGTGAATATTTTTCTGAATATGCTTTAGTAAAATATCGTGTTTTTGTTGAAATTCAATGGTTAAAATTCTTAATTGAAAATGTGGAAAGTGATGTGCTTTCTAAATTCAATAAAGATAATTTAGAACAAATTGAAGATATTTCAAAAGATTTCAATTATGATTCTTTTAAAGCAATCAAAGATATCGAAGCTGTAACAAGACATGATGTTAAAGCAGTAGAATATTTTATTGGAAATCAATTAAAAGATATGGGTTATGATTATTTAATCAGCTTTGTTCATATCGGATGTACTTCGGAAGATATTAATAATACATCTTATGCTTGTATGATTAAACATGGTTTAAATGATGTTTGGTTAAAAAAAGCAAAAGAATTTACTGCTGTTATTAATAAATGGGCAGTTGAACATAAAAACGATGCAATGTTAGCTCATACACATGGTCAACCTGCGACACCAACAACAATTGGTAAAGAGTTTAAAGTATATGCTTATCGTTTTACTTCAAGCATTGAAAATATTGAAAATATTAAAATTAAAGCTAAATTTAATGGAGCAACAGGAAATTACAGTGCTATTTTAACAGCATTCCCTCAATTAGATTGGCAAACTCTTAATAAAAAATTTGTAGAAGAATATTTAGGTTTAACTTACAATCCTTTAACAACACAAATTGAAAGTCATGATTATACTTGTCATATTTTAGATGGTATTCGTCATTTCAATAACGTGTTAGTGGATTTTGATGTTGATATGTGGTTATACATTTCAATGGAATACTTCAAACAAATTCCTGTAAAAGGAGAAGTAGGAAGTAGTACAATGCCTCATAAAGTCAATCCAATTCGTTTTGAAAACTCAGAAGCAAATGTTGATATGTCTAATAATATTTGTGTTGGTTTATCAAATAAATTACCTAAATCACGTATGCAAAGAGATTTATCAGATAGTTCAAGTCAAAGAAATATTGGTTTAGCTTTTGGATATTCTTTACAAGCAATTAGTGAAACAACAAATGGTTTAGCTAAATGCGTTGTTAATAAAGATAAATTAGCTGCTGATTTAAATGAAAAATGGGAAGTTCTTGCTGAACCAATTCAAACAATGCTTAGAAAATATGGTATTTCTGATGCTTATGATCAATTAAAAGAACTTACAAGAGGTAAAAATATTTCACAAGAAGCAATCATGGAATTTGCAAAAGGATTAGATGTTTTATCAGATGAAGATCGTCAAACATTATTAGATATGACACCTGCAAGTTACATTGGATATGCTTCAGATTTATGTGATATTGATTTATAATGATTGATCGTCAAGCAATAAATATTTTATATAATGATCAAGTTGGCAAAAAGCTGGTAGAACGTTTCTATCAGCTTCTTGTTGTTTATAGTCAAAGTCAAAAAACAAAACCTGTTGAAAGTTGTCTTTTAAAGTTGAATGCTATTGCTAGAAAAAAGAAAACGCGTCTTGTTTATTATGATAATCATAGTTTGAAAGAAGATCTGTCGCAATTTATTGTAGAAGAGTATCGACTTTCAAGAATGAAATAAATTTGACACAAAATTGAGACATAAAAGTTAAAAAAACGTGGTATACTAAAGATGCTAGAAATAGGAATTGATTTTTTAGTCATTATTTTATATAATCTTTGTAATCCATTGAGCAAGATTAAATAGTGGTAATATTGTAGAGAAAAGATGGTTGGTGAAAATCTTTATATGGAAGCTATGGGACACTTGTGAGGAATTACTTGAAAAGAGTAATCGTTAATCGCGTTAAGATGAAAGTGCGTATGAAAATACGAATTAAGGTGGTACCGCGTTGAAACGTCCTTAGAGGGGCGTTTTTATATTTTTAAGGAGGAAAAATAATGGGATATAGTGCACCAAGAGGTACGGTAGATATTTTACCTGGACAAAGTGAAAAATGGATTAAATTAGAACAATTGTTAAGAACGATTGCTGCTAATTATAATGTTAAAGAAATGAGAACACCAATTTTTGAACATGCTGAATTATTTAATAGAGCAGTTGGTGATACAAGTGATGTTGTTTCTAAAGAAATGTATACTTTCCAAGATAAAAAAGGAAGATATATTTCACTTAGACCAGAAGGAACTGCTGGTATTGCAAGAGCTTATGTAGAAAATAAAATGTATGGTTTACCAGAAAAACTACAAAAAGTTTATTATATGGGACCAATGTTTAGATATGAAAGACCACAAAATGGTCGACAAAGACAATTCCACCAATTTGGAGTAGAAATGTTAGGTGTTGAATCACCTTATGTAGATGTTGAATGTATGCTTATGGCAGTGACTGTTGTTGAAGCATTAGGACTTCAAAATGTAACACTTCATATCAATTCTTTAGGTGATAATGAATCAAGAGATGCTTATCGTGAAGCTTTAAAAGATCATTTTAGAGACTATTTAGATGATTTATGTGAAGATTGTAAGGCACGTTTTGAAAAGAATCCTTTACGTATTTTAGATTGTAAAGTAGATGCTAAACATCCAGCAATGAAAACAGCACCAAAAACAATTGATTATTTAAGTGAAAGTGCAAAGGAACATTTTAATAAAGTGTGTTCTTTATTAGATGATTTAGAAATTGATTATGTTATCGACACAAACTTAGTTAGAGGATTAGATTATTATTCTCATACAGTCTTCGAAATCATTTCTGATGACCCAAAACTTGGAGCAGGAGCAACTGTTGGTGGCGGAGGACGCTATAATGGTTTAATTGAAGAAATTGGTGGACCAGCAACACCAGGTGTTGGTTTTGCCTTTGGTATGGAAAGATTACTTCTTGCTTTAGATGATGAAGAAGATGATGAAGAAGATGGTTTAGATTGTTATATTATGCCTTTAGGTGAAGAAGCAAAAGATTTAGCAATGCAAATTATTGCAATGTTAAGAGCAAATGGTTTTACATGTGAAATGGATCATGCTTCTCGTGGCTTAAAAGGACAATTTAAATCGGCAGATCGTTTTAATGCTCATTTTTCTATTATTTTAGGAGAAGAAGAAGTAAAAAATGAAGTGGTTAATATTAAATGTAATCATGATAAAGAACAAGTTGTTGTACCATTAGAAAATATTTTGGCACATATTGAAAATCATTTAAGTGGGGGACATGAACATGAATAGAACACATAATAACGGTGAACTTCGTTTAGAAAATGTTGGACAAACAGTTGAACTAAAAGGATGGGTTGCTAAAAAGAGAAATTTAGGAGCTCTTGTATTTATTGATTTAAGAGACCGATATGGAATTACTCAAATTATTGTAAATGAAGAAATGGAAAGTATTTCTAAAGATATTAAGAATGAATATATTTTATATGTTAAAGGAACAGTTGTAGAACGTTCAAGTAAAAATCCAAATATGCCAACAGGAGATATTGAAGTTGATGCATCAGAAATCAAAATCATCAATACAGCCAATACAACACCAATTATTGTTGCAGATGATACAGATGCTCTAGAAGAAACAAGAATGCAATATCGTTATCTTGATTTAAGAAGACCGGTAATGCAAAATAAAATTCTTACAAGACATAAAATCACAAGAAGTATTAGAGAATACTTAGATAGTCATGATTTTGTGGATATTGAAACACCTTATTTAAATAGATCAACTCCTGAAGGAGCAAGAGATTTCTTAGTACCATCACGTGTACATCATGGTGATTTCTATGCTTTACCACAATCACCTCAATTATTTAAACAATTATTAATGGTTGCAGGTTTTGAAAAATATTATCAAATTGCTCGTTGTTTTAGAGATGAAGATTTAAGAGCGGATCGTCAACCAGAATTTACTCAAGTCGATGTTGAAATGTCATTTATGACAACAGATGAAATCATTGAAGTTGGTGAAAATATGGTAGCTAAAGTCATCAAAGATGTAAAAGGTGTTGATGTTAAATTACCACTTCCACGTATGACTTGGCATGAAGCAATGGAAACTTATGGTATTGATAAGCCAGATATTCGTTTTGATATGAAACTTGTCAACTTAAATGAAGTTGTTAAAGATGTTGATTTTATGGTATTTAAATCAGCCTTAGAAAATAATGGATATGTTAAAGGTATTAATGTTAAAAATCATGCAAGTGATTATTCAAGAAAGAAAATTGATCAATTAACTGAACTTGCTAAAACTTATAAAGCAAAAGGTCTTGCATGGTTAAAAGTAAAAAATGGTGTTGGAGAAGGACCAATTGCTAAATTCTTTAGTGAAGAACAAATGCAAAAATTAATTGAAGCCATGAATGGTGAAGATAACGATTTATTATTATTTGTATCGGATACAAAATATATGGTTGTTTGTGATGCTTTAGCTGCTTTACGTAATCATTTAGGAAAAGAATTAAAATTATATGATCCAAAAGAATTAGGATTATTATGGGTTGTTGATTTTCCAATGTTTGAATATGATGATGAAACTCAAAGATATTATGCAATGCACCATCCATTTACAAGACCTAAAGAATCTGATCTAGATAAAATTGATACAGATCCAGCAAATTGTCTTGCTGATGCTTATGATATTGTCTTAAATGGTTTTGAACTTGGTGGAGGTTCTCAACGTATTTACGAACAAGATTTACAACAAAGAGCTTTTAAAGCCTTAAGTTTAACAGATGAACAAGTGAGAAATAAATTTGGTTGGTTTGTTGATGCATTAAAATATGGAACACCACCACATGGAGGATTTGCTTTGGGATTAGATCGTCTTGCAATGTTACTTACTGAAAGTGATTCTATTAGAGATATTATTGCATTCCCTAAAAATGCCAGTGCAACATGTCCAATGTCTAAAGCACCAAATAGTGTTGAAGAAGATCAATTAAAAGAATTAGGTATTGGAGTTTTAAAAGATGAATAATGATCGTATACAAGAAATACTTGATTTAATGGAAGAAGCAAGATTGGATTACTTTTTAATAAGTGATCCTCAATCTATTGCTTATTGTACAGGATATTATAATGATCCTCATGAAAGAATGTTTGTTTTCATGGTTTCAAAACATGGAAACCATACATTATTTATGAATGACTTATTTTATTTAGAAGATGATTTAGATGTTAATATTGTATGGCATAAAGATGGACAAGATGCGATTCAAACAATTGTTGATGAAATGCATTTTCCTGGAAGAATTGGAATTGATAAAAATTGGCCATCACATTTCTTATTATCTCTTATGAAGAAATTACCAGATGCTAAATATATCAATGCGTCACCATGCGTTGATTTAGTACGTATGAAAAAGGATATTCAAGAACAAGTTTTAATGATTGAATCTAGTAAAATAAATGATGCTGTAATGGAAGAAATTATTCCTTTTATTCAAGAGGGTGTTACAGAAAAACAACTTGCTAAAAAATTAGATGAGTTATTTTTTAATCATCATTCTACATGTTATGGAGCTATTGTTGCTTTTGGTAAAAATGCTGCTGATCCGCATCATGAAAATGATGACACTCCTCTTAGAAAAGGTGATTGTGTATTAATTGACATGGGATGTGTTTATCAAGGATATTGCTCTGATATGACACGTACATTCTTTTATGAAGGAATTCGAGAAGAAGAAATTAAAGTTTATGAGATTGTTAAAAAAGCAAATGAAGCTGCAGAAGCAATGATTAAACCAGGTGTCAAGTTATCAGATATTGATAAATGGGCAAGAAAAGTGATTAGTGATGAAGGATATGGAAAATATTTTACACATCGTTTAGGACATTTTATTGGACGTGATGTTCATGAGTATGGGGATGTTTCTTCAGTTAATGAAATGGAAGTTGAAGAAGGTATGATTTTTTCTATTGAACCCGGTGTTTATTTAGAAGGAAATTTCGGTGTTCGTGTTGAAGACTTAGTAATGGTAACAAAAGATGGTTGCCAAGTATTAAATTCTTTTACAAAAGATATTTATATTATTTAAAAACGAGCTTAGCTCGTTTTTTTGTATATAAAATAAAAAAAAGAGAAAACTTTTATAGTGAAATTATATTTGATAGCTCCTTCGAATAGACAAATTTTGTCAAAGTAAAATTATATAATAAGTATGAATTAGAAAGGATGATTTATATGGAAGTTAAAAGAGGAGATTTGTTTTATGCTGATTTAAGTGTAGGAGTAGGAAGTGAACAATCTGGAATACGACCTGTTGTTGTCATTCAAAATGATAGTGGCAATCGTTTTAGCACAACAATCATTATTTCACCATTGACATCATCAAAGAAAAAAAATATTCCTACGCATACATTTATTAAATCTAGAGATGACTTAAAAGAAAATTCAATTGCTTTGCTCGAACAAATGAGAACGATTGATAAATCGCGTTTAATTAGGAAAATTGGAGAACTTACGCCATTAGAAATGGAACGTATTAATAAGTGTATTCGTATTAGTTTAGGTGTTTGAACTTACATAGAATGTTTTAAAACGAGCAAAGCTCGTTTTTTTTAAAAAAAATACTCTTAACAAAGAAAAAGAAATAAAATTGTGATAGAATAGTTAGCGAGGTGACAAGTATGTATTATTTTATAGGAATTAAAGGGTCAGGGATGGCTCCATTAGCAACAATTTTATATGAATTAGGGAACGAAGTTGCTGGAAGTGATATTGACAAATATATATTTATTGAAGATGAATTGAGAAAGAGAAATATTCCAATTTATTCATTTAATAAAGATAATATAAAGGACGGTTATCATGTAATTATTGGTAATGCTTTTGATGAATCAAATGAAGAAGTTAAAGCAGCATTAGAAAATCCAAATGTTAAATGTACAAGATATTATGATTTCTTAGCTGATTTTATGGAACACTATATTTCAATTGCTGTTGCAGGGACTCATGGTAAGACAACAACAACAGGAATGGCATACCATTTATTTGAAGATTTTGATAAAACATCTGTTTTAATTGGTGATGGAACTGGTCATGGACAAGTTGGAAGTAAGTATTTTATTTCGGAAACTTGTGAATTCCAAGATCATTTCTTACATTATCATCCAGATTATGCCATCATTAATAACATTGAATTAGACCACGTTGATTATTTTGGTAATCTAGAAAGATATATTCAATCATTTGAACAATTTGCTAAACAAGTAAAGAAAACAGTTATTGTTTGGGGTGATGATCCAAACATCAAAAAAATCCGTTTTGAAAAACATGTTTTAAGATTTGGTTTAGGTGAAAATAATGATGTTCGTGCGGTAAATGTTTTAGAAACACCACAAGGATTATCATTTGATGTTTATATTCATCAAGAATTATTTGGACATTTCAACATACCATTATTTGGAATGCACATGTTATATAATTCATTAGCTATTATTACACTTGGATATTTAGAAGATATGTCTTATGACTATATTTTAAGTAAATTACAAACATTTAAAGGTACAAAACGTCGTTATACAGTAAAAACGCAAGGAAATAATGTTTTTGTAGATGATTATGCTCATCATCCAACTGCTATTAGATATGTAATTGAAGCAACAAGAGTAAGATATCCTGGTAAAAAAATTGTTGCAATTTTCCAACCAGATCGTTTTTCAAGAGGAGCACGTTTTGCTAAAGAGTTTGCTCAAGAAATGGATAAAGCAGATTATCCATATTTCTGTCCATTCCCAGAAAATGCGAAACATGAAGATGGTATAGATATTGATATTTATGATATTTCGAAAAATAGTGCGCGTGCTAAAGTTATTACAGAAGATGAAGCAGGTGTTAAAGAATTAATGCAATATGATAACTGTGTATTCTTATTTATGAGTAGCAAGGATATTTATAAATTTGAAGAAATGTTGATAGAAGCAAAAAAATCTATATAAAAACAACAAATTATGGTACAATTATTAAAGAAAGTAGAGGGGTGTTTATGACGACAATGGACATTTGTTACTGTGTTTTAATTTTAGCAGGTGCATTTTGTTTAGTTGCTTTAGGTGTCTTATTTATTCGTACATCGACTGCAATTAAGCAAACAGGAGATACTGTTGAAATGGCACAAGATACATTAAAAAGAGTTGATAAAGTTTTAGATGATGTCAATTATAAATTGGATTTATTAAATGCGCCTGTAGAAACAGTTGCAAAGTTCTTTGATCCTCAAAGACCAAAGTTTAATCCATTGAAAATGATAATGAGCTTTTTAAAGAAAAAATAGAAAGGTGAGATAGTATGAAATTAGGAAGATTTTTAACAACTTTAGGAATTGGTGCTATTGCAGGAATGCTACTTGCACCAAAAAAGGGAAGTGAGTTAAGAGAAGAACTAAAAGGTAAAGGGAAAGAAACTCTTGATAATGCTAAAGAAATGACTGTGGAAGATTATCAAAAATTAATCAGTGAAACAATTGATGGTCTTAAAAAGACAGTAGATGAATTTGATGTCGATGAATTTAAAGAAAATTCTTTAGTAAAGCTAAATGAGTTAAAAGATAAATTTGACGATGTTGTTACTAAATTACAAGACAGTGATCAATATTCTAAACTAAAAGACCAAGTTGATAAAATTATTGTAGATGTAAATGATAAAGTAAATGACATAAAAGAAAAAGTGAGCGAACAAGAATTTGATGATTTTTCTGATTTAGAAGACGAAATTAATGACATTGAAGATGATTTAAATGTCATTATTGATGATTTAAAAGACTAATGAAAAAAGCTACGATTTATGATGTTGCAAGAGAAGCTGGCGTTTCTCTTGCAACAGTATCTCGTGTTATTAATGGATCATCAGTTGTTCGTGAAAAAACTAAAGAAAAGGTTATGAAGGTTATTGATGAACTAAACTTCAAACCTAATCAAATTGCTCGAGGTCTTGCTACTAATAAAACAACAACGATTGCAATTATCTTTCCACAATCACTTTTTGCACATGTTAAAGATATGATTGGTGGAATTGGTGATGCTGGTAGAACATTGGATTATAATATCACTATTTATACAACAGATGATATTGGAAATGGTCCAATGGATGATGTCATGGAAAAAGTGATTCGTACAAGAGCTGATGGTGTTATATTATTTAATAATGATAACATTGATCAACAAATTGCACTTGTTAAAAAGCATAGTATTCCAGCTGTTGTTATTGGTATGAAGGTTAGTGATGAATCAATTGGTTCTGTTTTTGTTGATGCTCAAAAGATTACATATGATATTATCAATAATTATTTAGATAAAGGCAAAAAAGATATTGTTTTTGTAAGTCCTCAACAAAATCTTATAAGAACAGTAGATTTAATTGAAGGAATGAAAAAAGCATATCAAGATCATCAATTAGATTTTGATGAAAATACACAGGTTATTAATACTTCTACTCACTATGAAGAAAGCTATACACAATTTGTAGAACATTTCAGAAATCATAAACATGATTTAGTTTTCGCAAGTTATGACAAAGAAGGAGTAGCTGTTGTCAATGCTGCTATTGATAATAATATAAGTATTCCAGATGATATGGAAGTTATGGCTATGATGGATACAAGCTATTCTCTTATTTGTAGACCTTCATTATCAACTATTCATCTACCTATTTATGATATGGGTGCGTTAGCTGTACGTTTACTTACTAAAATTTTAAATCAAGAAGAATTAGAAACAAAAGAAGTATGCGTAGGTTATACAAATATCTATCGAAAATCAACTATTCAATAAACCACTTTGGTGGTTTATTTTTGTATTTGCTTGACTTTAAATTTAAAATTTAATATGATGTATTTACAGCAATGAAGGAGACAAGTAGTATTATTGGATTGTCATAGAGAGCTTGTGGGTGGTGGAAACAAGCCAAGAGATAATATGAATACACTCTGGAGCTTCTAAGTGCAAAGCTTAGACGGTGCAAGCCGTTATCTACTTGAGTGTATGTCTTTGACATGAATTTAGGATGGTACCGCGATCAACTCGTTCCTATGGGAATGAGTTTTTTATTTTAAGGAGGAAATTATGAAAATTTATGATGAATTAGTTTGGAGAGGATTAATTAAAGATGTAAGTTCTCCAGAGATTGAAGAAAAATTGAATAATGGAGGATTAACTTTCTATATTGGAACAGATCCAACAGGAGATAGTTTACACATTGGACATTTTTCATCATTTTTAATTAGTAAAAGATTAAAAGATGCTGGGCATAACCCGATTTTATTAGTTGGAGGTGCAACAGGATTAATTGGAGATCCTAAACCAGATACTGAAAGACCAATGATTACTAAAGAACAAGTTCAACATAATTTTGATTGTTTAAAAGCACAAGCGCAAAAGATTTTTGGTTTTGAAGTTGTTAATAACTATGACTGGTCAAAAGATTTAAACTTTATTGACTTTTTAAGAGATTATGGTAAATATTTCAATGTTAATTATATGTTAAATAAAGACATTGTTAAAAGAAGATTGGATTTAGGGATTACTTATACTGAATTTTCTTATATGATCATGCAAGCTATGGATTTCTATTGGTTACATGAAAATAAAAATTGTCAATTACAAGTTGCTGGACAAGATCAATGGGGAAATATTACAGCTGGTATTGAATTAATTAGAAAGAAAACAGGAAAAGAAGCTTATGGATTTACAATGCCACTTTTAACTAAAAGCGATGGAACTAAATTTGGTAAAACAAATGGAAAAGCTATTTGGTTAGATCGAGAAAAAACTTCTCCTTATGAAATGTATCAATTCTTTATTAATTCAGAAGATGATAAAGTTATTGATTATTTAAAATTCTTAACTTTCTTAACACCAGAAGAAATTATGGAATTAGAAGAAAAAAATAAAACACAACCTCATTTAAGAGAAGCACATAAAGCTTTAGCTAAAGAAGTTATTACTTTCTTACATGGTGAAGAAGCTTATGAAGAAGCTGTTCAAGTTTCACAAACATTATTCTCTGGTCAAATTCAAAACTTAACATTAGAACAAGTTGATGTTGCTTTTGAAGGGGTACCAACAGTTGAAACTGAAGAAAATGAAATGAATATTTTAGATGCTTTAATTTTAGTAGGAGCAGCTAAAAGTAAAAGAGAAGCCAGAGAATTTGTCAATGGAGGATCTGTTTTAATTAATGGTGAACGTATTAAAGATTTAGAATTTACTGTTAAAAAAGAAGATGCTTTTGGACATAGCAAAACAGTCATTCGTCGAGGAAAGAAAAATTATTTTGTATTGAAATATAATGGATAAAAGCTCTTAGGAGCTTTTTTTCATGAGAATATGGTATACTATCAACAGGAGGGATGCTTATGGAAAAGATAAGAAAAATTTTTGATTTAGTATATGGACATTACCTTGATTATCGCTATAAAGTACCACCTGCTTCTGCATTATCATTTGCCTATTATATGATTCTTTCTATTATCCCTATTTGTACTTTATTAGCTTTTTTTACACCGTTTTTTCCATTAGATATCAAAACAGCACAAGAAATCTTGTCTTATTATTTAAGACCAGATGTTACAGAAATGGTGATTCAACTGATTGAACCACGTTCTTTATCAATAACAACGATGACAACTTTAATTGCATCTGTTTTTGTTGTTAGTAGGGGATTTTATCAGTTACATCGGATTTCTAAGAATATGTTTCCTAATGATAAAGAATATCCATTTTTTATTGATCAGGGAATTACTTTTTTAAAAACAATACTTATATTTATTTTAATTTTAGCAGTTATTTCTTTGTTGATTATTTTTCCATTTTTTAAGATTATCTTTATTGATCAGCATAATTTTATTACTAGGGTTTTATTTTTATTTATTGTTATATTTGTAATTTTATTTTTATTGTATAAAATCATTCCAGATCAAAATGTTGATTTTTTAGATACAACTAAAGGAACGATAGTGGCAACAGTCTTGATAGAATTAATTATTGGTATTTTATCTATTTATTTTTCTATTGTTGATTATAGCAACGTTTATGGTCCTTTGGCGGCTTTAGTTATGTTGATGTTTTCGATTGCGGTATGTTCAGAAGCTATCTTTTTTGGAATGTATGTTATTTTTGAATGTCATATGAAAAGAATTATAAAAAAATTATAAAGGAGGACACGATGTATCCTTATATCAATTTAGAAAAAACAGGAAAGCAAATACAAAAATATATGGATGAAAATGGATATTGTGTTCAAGATATTCAAGATTATTTAGGGCTTTCTTGTAAACAAAGTGTTTATAAGTGGTTAAAAGGTAAATCATTACCCAATTTAGAACATTTATGTGCCTTGAGTTATTTGTTTCATTGTACTTTGGATGATCTGGTAGTAACACAAATGAACTATTATGTTATCAAAGAAACAATTTGTCAGTATTCTTTATTAT
>CAVESC010000077.1:0-15022 GCA_963618275.1 Bacteroidaceae bacterium | reverse complement strand
CTTACATTTTTTGTAAACCTCATAATCATCAAATCTTAACTTAATGACATTGGGCTATTGGTGTTTCTAACTTCTATCCAGATCGTTTAGTAGACTTAGCTTTAGATACAGAAGTTGTACCAGTAGTCAACCAAGTAGAAGTGAATCCTTTCCATCAACAAGATGCAGCTTTAACTTACAATACAAAATATGGTGTACAATTAGAAGCATGGGCTCCATTTGCTGAAGGTAAAAATGGTATTTTCACAAATGAAACACTTGTAGAAATGATTTGTGGTTTAAAACGTTAGTGAAGAAAAGCTTATGCATTATAGTGTGCCTGATACTTTTAAGTAGCTATCTCTATATAAGTAAAAATTCAGACATTCAATCTCAAAAAAACTCTAAAATTCAAATAACTACAAGTACTAAACAATATAAGAACTTTTCATTGGATAACGTTCTCCAAGACAATCAATATGGAGATATACACTATAATGCATATATTCCTAAAGCGTATGACAAAAGGCAATCATATGCTTTATATATAACCTTACCAGGTTATCAAGTTTTATATTTTCAAGGTGTTGGAAAAAATTTAGAGACAGAAGAATTTGGCTTTGTCAGTCAAAATTATAATTCTCAAATGATTGTTTTAGCACCACAATTAGAAGATTGGGATGAATTATCAGCCAATCAAACGATTGCTTTGACGAAATATTTTTTAAAACATTATAACATTGACAAAAATAAGGTTTATATCAGTGGTTATTCTGGTGGTGGCGAAACGCTTTCTTGGATTTTAACGAAAGAACCAGAATTATATCGTGCTGCTTTAATGTGTTCTTCAAAATGGGATGGCTATTTAATAGATAAAAAAGATTGTAACCGTTTTAATTTTGTGATATTATGTTCGAGTAGTTTATAGGATAGTGATTGTTTAAAGACAAGCTAAACCTGTTTATTGCCACCCTTTTTAAGTGCGCAATAAATGGGTTTTTATTTTGGAGGGAGAGTATGAAGATAGGTAAAGCTTTGAATAACAATGTCGCTGTTGTTATTGAAAATAACGAAGAGAAGATTGTGATGGGTCGAGGAATCTGTTTTAAAAAGAAAACAGGGGATACGATTGAACCGGAAAAAATAGATAAGGTCTTTTATTTAGAAAATCAAGAAGTTTTAAGTCGATTTAAAGAACTGGTGGTAGATATTCCTTTAGAATATTTAGAAATCGGTGAAGAAATTATGGATGAAGCTAAACTTAGTTTAGGGAAACCTTTAAATGATAATATCTATATTTCTATGGTGGATCACATTTATACAGCTGTTGTTAGAGCGAAAGACAATATTTTAGTGAAAAATGCTTTATTATGGGATATTCAAAGATTTTATAAAGAAGAATATCAAATAGGGAAAAAAGCTCTTGAAATTATTGAAAAGAAAACAGGAGTACTTTTACCAAATGATGAAGCAGGATTTATTGCATTACATATTGTTAATGGACAACTAGATGAAGACGTTCATGATATGTATGAAATTACGAAGATCATGCAAGAAATCGAAAATATTGTGCGTTATCATTTCAAAATAGAGTTTAATGAAGAAAGTGCTTATTACTATCGCTTTATTACACATTTGAAATTTTTTGCACAACGTTTAGTTGAACATAAAAAACCAAATCAAAAAGAAGATGATTTATTAGAAGTTGTTCAAGTAAAATATGCCAATGCCTATCGCTGTGTCGAAAAAATAGCTATGTACATAAAAAATCAATATAACTATGAACTTTATGACGAAGAAAAACTATACTTAACAATTCATATACATCGTGTAGTTTATCTTGGAAATAGTCATTAATTGGATGGTGACATTAAGTTGGCCAAACCTTCAAATTTCAATACTTTAGAAATATGGAGGAAAATTATGAGTAAGTATGAAAATTTAGCCAAAGAGATTTTGGAAAATGTTGGTGGAAAGGAAAACATCAACAGCTTAACACATTGTGTTACAAGATTACGTTTTCGTTTAAAAGACGAATCAAAAGCCAATGATGAGGCATTAAAAAATAACCCAGGTGTTGTTACTGTGATGAAATCAGCAGGACAATATCAAGTTGTTATTGGAAATCATGTACCTTTAGTATACGCAGACGTTTGTGAACTTGCAGGTATTAGTAATGGAACACAACAAGTAGAAGAAGCACCACAAGGACTTTTCAATAAGTTAATTGATATTATTTCAGGATGTTTCCAACCTATCTTAGGACCATTATGTGCAGCAGGGATCATTAAAGGATTAAATGCTTTATTAGTCTTTATTTTAGGATCAAGTTTCAATAATAGTGGAACTTATATGATTTTAAATGCAATTGGTGATTCTATTTTTAACTTTTTACCAATTATTTTAGGATATACAGCAGCTAAAAAATTCAATGTTAATGTTGTTGTAGGAATGATTATCGGAGCAACACTTTGTTATCCAACGATTCAAACAGATACATTATCAGCTGCTGGAAAAGCAATTGGAACATTACCATTAATTGGTTCTTATTATACTAAATTTATTGGTATTCCATTTGTTTCAGGTAATTATACAAGTACTGTTGTACCTGTAATTTGTATTGTTGCTTTAGCAGCTCAAATTCAAAAAATTGCAAAGAAATTTGTACCTGAAATGTTACAAAACTTCTTTGTTCCATTCTTTGTTTTAATTATTTCACTTCCAATTGGTTTATTAGTTATTGGACCAGTTGTAAGTTTATTAACAACAGTTTTATCAAATATGTTTGCTGGATTATATGCTTTTTCACCAATCGTAACAGCATTTGTTATTGGAGCATTATGGCAATGTTTAGTTATCTTTGGTTTACATTGGGCATTAGTACCAATGGCTATGGTCAATATTGGAAACTTAGGATATGATACAATTTTACCAGGTATGTTAGGAACAACATTCGCGGCAACAGGTGTTCTTGCTGCGATGTATTTAAAATTAAAAGATGAAAACAAAAAAGCACTTGCTATCCCAGGTGTGATTTCAGCATTCTGTGGGGTAACTGAACCAGCTATCTATGGTTTCTTATTACCAGAAAAAACACCATTTGTTTTTTCTTGTATCGGTGGTGCTGTTGGTGGAGCTATCATGGGAACAGTAGCTGCTAAACAATATGTTATTGGTGGACTTGGAATTTTTAGTGTTGTAAACTTCATTTCACCAAAAGGAAATGCCACAGGTATGGTTGTTTCATTAATTGCTGGTGCGGTTTCATTAGTTGTTGGTTTTGTTTTAACAATGATTTTCTATAAAAATAATGATCAACAAGTTGAAAATAAAGAAGTGACAAAATTAGAAGAAGAAACAATTTTAGCTCCAATCAAAGGAGAAGTAAAACCTATTGAAGAATCAAGCGATGCTGCTTTTGCTTCAGGTGCTTTAGGAAAAGGTGTTGTGATCTTACCAGAAGAAGGAAAAGTTTATGCTCCTGTAACTGGTACTGTTACTGTTTTATTCCCAAGTTTACATGCAATTGGGATTACCAGTGATGCAGGTGTTGAATTACTTATTCACATTGGTATTAATACTGTACAACTTAATGGTGAAGGCTTTACAGCTCATATTAAACAAGGTGATCAAATTAAACAAGGTCAATTACTTGTTGAATTTGATATGAATAAAATTAAAGAAGCCGGTTATTCTTTAGAAACTCCTGTATTAGTCACAAATTATGCAGATTTAAAAGAAGTGAAAAATACAAATGCTTCATCTGTACAATTACAAGAAACTTTAATAGAAGTTAAGTACTAAAAACAAAAGGTATTGGAGGGATAATATGAATAGACCTTATGTGATTTGTCATATGTTACAATCAATAGACGGTAAAATTGCCGGTGGTTTCTTTAGAGAAAAACAAACTTTAGAACTTGCAAAGATTTATAGCGATATTTCTAAAGATTATAACGGGGATGCGATTATTTATGGAACAACAACTGCTAAAGAAATGTTTTCAAAACAAAAATTACCTCAAACCTCAATAAATATTCAATTACCAAAAACAGATTATGTTTATCAAGATGATAAACATCAGTGGATTGTTGTCATTGATCCTCAAGGAGAAATCATTTGGGATGAAACGGTTTATCAAAATACAAGACTTAAAGATAAAAATTTAATTGTGATTCTTACAGAAAATGTTTCCAACCAATACCTTAATACTTTAAGAACATTAAATATTTCTTATTTATTTGTAGGTAAAAAGGAAATAGATTTAAGACTTGCATTAGAAAAACTTTATAATTTATTCTCTATTAAAAAGCTTTTATTACAAGGTGGAGGTATTACCAATACCTACTTTATTAAAGAAGATTTAATAGATGAATTAAGTCTTGTTGTTTCTCCTGTTTTATCAGGAGAAGAAAAACAACCTAATATTTTTGAAGATTGTCATGAATATATAGGTCAAACATTTGATTTAAAACAAAGTGATCTTTTAATGAAATCAGGTTTATATTTAAAATATGTAAGAAAATAGTGGGACTTCGGTCTCACTTTTTTCTATAACTGATAGTTATAGTAGTATGAGATATCAATAATGTACTTTTATGAGGATATGGATAAAATAATATTAGATAGAAATTTGATTAAAGGAGCCAGGTTATGAATGAGTCAACAAAAATAAATGATATTTTAAAAAATCCGTTATTTAAAGATATAGGACAATTTCTATTTCCAACAGATTTTTATTCAATTACAAATAATATGACATTGAAGGATGTAGATCATTTACTTCCTTATCATAGTCATATTGAAGTAAGTACAACTTTAGAAGTATTAGAGTATTTAGAAAAGCAAAGAAAACAAGGAAATCAAGTATTCTATGATATCTATACAGAAGAAGAAAAACAAGCAGATCCATCTAAAAGAAAAACAGGATTATTCTTTTTCAAAGGAAAAAAGAATGCACCTTTTGCGATTATTAATGCAGGTGGTGGTTTTAGCTATGTTGGTTCTATTCATGAAAGTATGCCTCATGCTCTTTGTTTATCAAAGCAAGGCTACAATGGCTTTGCTTTACAATATCGTACTGGTGGTGCTGATGTTGCATGTATTGATCTTGCAAGAGCAATTGAATTTATCTTTGAACATGCTAAAGAATTAGAAGTTGATACAAATTGTTATTCTTTATGGGGTGGCTCTGCAGGAGCAAGAATGGCTGCTTATTTAGGAAGTTATGGAACTATTTCATTTGGTAAAAAACGTTTACCAAAACCAGGAACAGTAGTGATGCAATATACAGGGCATAGTGATTATACAAGAAATGAACCACCAACTTTTGTATGTGTTGGTGAAAATGATGGAATTGCTTCTTGGCGTGTTATGGAAAGAAGAATTAATCTTTTAAAACATCAAGGAGTTGATGTTGAATTCCACAAGTATCCTTCTTTAGGACATGGTTTTGGTTTAGGTATTCATACAAGTGCTAAAGGATGGATCAATGATGCAATTCATTTTTGGCAAAAACAAATAGGAGGTTGAATCTATGACAAAAAAAGTAAAAGTATTTTTGATTGCTTTAGTTGTTATTATTGCAGGTATTGGTGGTTATTTTGTTTATAACGCACAAAAAGCTCCTTCAACAGAAGAAAAAGAAATTACTAAAGAAACGAATAAATCATCGACAAAGAAAGTACAAGGTAATGGTAAAACTTTAGTCGTTTATTATTCAGCACAAAACCATACAAAAGATGTCGCTGAAAAAGTTGCTGAAAATTTAGGGGCAGATCTTTTTGAAATCGAACCTAAAGAAAAATACACTGAAGATGATCTAGATTGGACAGATGATGATTCAAGAGTAACAAGAGAACATGAAGATACATCTTTAAGAAATATTGAATTAAAAACAACAGAAGTAGAAAACTGGGATCAATATGATACTGTACTTATTGGTTATCCTATTTGGTGGGGTATTGCGGCATGGCCTGTTGATACATTTGTTAAAGCCGATGATTTTTCTAACAAAACAGTTATTCCTTTCTGTACTTCTGCTTCATCTGGTTTAGGTGAAAGTGGGACAAAACTTCAAAAAGAAGCCAAATGTGGTAACTGGCAAAAAGGTCAACGTTTTAGTTCAAGTCCTTCAGATTCTACAATTAAAGATTGGACAGATAGTTTAAAATAAGACATTATTTAAAAAGTGCCGAAATGCCGAAAAAAAGTGCCGAAAAAACTAAAGAAAAATATGAAAAAATTTTAACTCTTATGGAACCTGAAGAGTGGTATAAAGTAAGTGATTTAGTAAAAGAATTATATGTTAAGGAAAGAAGAACAAGAGTTTTATTAAATAATCTTGTTGAATATGGTATTCTTGAAGAAAAGGGTACTACTAAAGGAAAATGTTATAGGAAAAAATAATTTTAAAAAGATTACAAACTAATTAAATAATTGTAATCTTTTTTATTTATTAATGACAAATTTAATAATGATCTCTTTAAGTTCTTCTTTTGTTTCTTTTTTACCATTATGAATCCATTCCATACAAATATAATGAATCGGTGATAATTTAGAAGATAAATAATAATTATTATATTTCTTTTTAAAATCATTTGTTTGATTTTCTTTAGAAACTTTTTCTAAAATATTTTTGGTATCTTTTGTTAGATATTCTAAAACATACCATCTTTCTAAAGAGATAAATAGTTGAGAATAGTTATCATAAGTATTAATAAGTTCTTCTATAAATTCATAGGAATAGAAATACTTTTATATCGTTTACTTTATGTAAATATATTTTTTCTAAGATATTAATAAATGTTTCTTTACTAACTTCATCTTTACTTTTATAGTGCAAATAGAATGCTTGCCTAGAAATATGTGCTTCTTTACATATATCACTAATGGTGAGTTGTTCATAGGGACAAGTTTCTAATAATACAAGCATACTGTTATAGATTTTTTCTTTAGCGTTTTTTTTCATTTTATATCTCCAACTTTACAAAACTTAATAATGTGTCAAGTTAAAGATATTATACATTGTTATCTTGTATAGACAATGTATAATTTTATCGATATTTGAAAGCGCTTAGAATATAAGAAGGAGCTAACTATGAAAAAATATTTAAAAAAGATGTTAGCAGTAATGACAGCTTTTATGATTTGTTTAGGTCTTGTAAACATTCAAACAGTTAATGCTGCTCAACAAAAGAAATCAGTTTTTTCAATTGATGCAGGAAGAAAATACTTTTCTGAAACACAATTAGAAAAAATAATTGAAAAGGCTTATTTAGATGGATATACTGATGTCCAAATTATTTTAGGAAATGATGGTTTCCGTTTCTTACTTGATGATATGGAAGTTACATCATCAAATGTGACATATAACAGTGATGATGTAAAACAAGCAATTAAAAATGGTAATAAAGCATACTATGATGATCCAAATGGAAATGCTTTAACTGAAGAAGAAATGAATAAAATTGTTGCTTATGCTAAGGAAAGAGATATGCATATTCAGATTATTCCTGTATTTAACAGTCCAGGACATATGGATGCATTACTTTCAGCTATGATTGAACTTGGAATGAATGATGCAGCTTATACACGTAAAGATACAGGAGCTACTTCAGAAAGAACAATTGATTTAAAAAATACACGTGCAAGACAATTTGTTTTAGATATTGTAAAAAAATATGCACATTATTTTGCTCAAACAGGAGTAGTTGAAATCTTCAACTTTGGTGCAGATGAATATGCTGGAGATGTTATTGCTTATCCTGATAATGCTTGGGCAAGATTAATTGAATTTGGTTTATATGATCAATTTATTAGTTATGTTAATGAATTATCTCAAGTTATTAAAGCAGAAGGTTTAACTCCAATGTGTTTTAGTGATGGTATTTATTATGATAGTGCAAATGCAGGAATTAAATATCACAATGAATTTGATACAGACATTATTATTTCTGTTTGGATTTCAGGTTGGGGAGATGGCGCTACACCTCAATTCTTTGCTGATAAAGGATTTAAAATAATGAATACAAATCGTGCTTGGTATTGGGTTATTGGTTCACCATATCAAGATTATGGTATTTATACATTTGAAACAGCTATAGAAGGTATTGAAAACAATAGTTTTATTACTTTAGCTGATGGTACAGAAAATCCAAATATCATTGGTAGTACACAAGCAGTTTGGTGTGATCTTCCACAACTTGAATATGATCAAGAAGAAATGTTTAAATTAATGGATGCTTATTCTACACAATATAGTGAATATATGGTAAGACCAGCAGATTATTCAAAAGTAGATGAAGCATTAAGCAAAGTTCCAACAGATCTTTCAAAATATACAGATGAAACTGTTTCTCATTTAAATGAAGTTATTAATAGTGTTTTAAGAAATAAAAGAGTAACAGAACAAGAAGTTGTAGATGGTTATGCACAAGCTATTAATGAAGCTATCCAAGGATTAAAAGAAAAAGTATCAGAAACACCAAAAACAGACATTAGTCAAAATCCAACAGATAAAAAAGATACTAGTAATAAAGTCACTTCTCCAAAAACAGGGGATGATACAAATTTATCAATGTTATTTATGATGTTAGTAGCGTTATTTGTAGGATTTAAAGTAAGAAAAATTAAATGTTAGTGATTTAAGGTTATTACAATGATTTGTAATAGCCTTTTTTTGTATTAAAGTACTTTACATAAACTTAACATAAACCATACGTTCTTTTGATTTTTGAAAGTGTTGAAAAACACTATGATATGAGTGTCTTAAGAAAGGGGAATAAAAATAAATAATATCTTAAGAGAAAACAAAGGAAGGTAAATAAAAAATGAAAAAGAAAGTATTAAGCATTTTAATGGTATTTATGATGTGTCTTGGTTTAGCCGGATGTGGCGGAGGATCAGATAGTTCATCAGATGACATTAGTGGAAAGGTAAGTTTAAATGGATCTACTTCAATGGAAAAATTTGTAAACGCCTTATCAGAAGGAATTAAAGAACAATATCCAAACTTACAATTAGAAGCACAATTTACAGGATCTGGTGCAGGTCTAGAAGCAGTTGCCTCAAAAACAACAGATATCGGAGATTCATCTCGTGCTTTAACTGATGAAGAAAAAGCAAAAGGATTAGAAGAAAATATTGTTGCTATTGATGGTATCGCAATGATTACTAACAAATCTAATAAAGTAACAAACTTAACTAAAGATCAATTAGCAAAAATCTATACAGGACAAATTACTAACTGGAAAGATTTAGGTGGACAAGATGAAGCTATCGTTGTTATTGGACGTGAAGCTGGTTCAGGAACTCGTGGAGCTTTCGAAGAATTATTAGGAATTGAAGATCAATGTCAATATGCTCAAGAATTAAATGAAACTGGTGCAGTTCTTGCTAAAGTTGCTAAAACTTCTGGTTCAATTGGTTATGTTTCATTAGATGTATTAAATGATACAGTTGCTTCTCTTCAATTAGATGGTGTTGAACCTAGTGAAAAAACTGTTAAAGATGGAAGCTATACTTTACAAAGACCATTCGTAATGGCTACAAACGGTAAAATCAGTGAACAATCTAAACAAGTTCAAGCAGTATTTGATTTCATCAACAGTGATGCTGGACAAAAAATCATTAAAAAAGTTGGTTTAGTAACACCAAATAAATAAAACTGGTAGAGTTTAAAGTTTATAAAAACTATATAAAAATATAGAATTCTGGATATGATGAACAATGGAAAAGTCATTCATCATATCCTAATTGGATATCTGTTGGAAAATATATAGGAACATCTAAGTATACTAATGGATAAGAAAAATAAGCGAACAATATTATTTATTATCACCTTAATTTTATATTTAGGAATAGCAATATATAAATTCTTTAATGATGGTGTAATTGATAGTTATTGGATATTTCTTTGTATTATCATATGTGTAGTTTATATTGTAGATAGGTATTTTCAAAGATAGAATTTATATTGGTTTTTGTTAATGATTTTGACAGTAACAGTAAGTTAATAAAATATAGAAATTTACATTTTAAAGAGGGAAGTATTATGGAAAAAAAGTTATCAATTATTAGCCATAAGAAAGCAAAATCCCTAGTAGAAAAAACAGCCGCGATGATCTTTCGTGGCTGTGCTACTATCTCTGTTTTAGCAGTTATTACAATTACAGGATATATGATTATTTCGGGGACACCTGCAATCTTTAAAGAAGGTATTACAGGTATTTTGTTTTCTACAACATGGGCACCAACAGCAGCACATCCTCAATATGGGATTGCTTATGTTATTTTAACTTCTATTGTAGGGGTTTTTCTAGCTATTTGTATAGGTGTACCAATTGGGTTATTTACAGCAATCAATCTTGCTGAAATTGCTCCAGAAAAACTTAGAAAAATATTAAAATCAGCGATTGAATTACTAGCAGGTATTCCATCTGTTGTTTATGGATTGTTAGGTATTTTAATTGTCAATCCATTGATGTATAAATTAGAATTAATGATTTATCATGGATCTAAAACACATCAATTTACAGGTGGGGCCAATTTGTTATCTGCTATTATCGTACTAGCAATCATGATTTTACCAACACTTATTAATATTTCAGAAACAGCCCTAAAAGCTGTCCCTGATGATTATCGTAAAAGTTCTCTTGCTTTAGGAGCAAGTAAAATACAAACAATTTTTAAAGTTGTCGTTCCTAGTGCAAAATCAGGAATTATGTCAGCTATCGTTCTAGGTGTAGGACGTGCTATTGGTGAAGCGATGGCTATCTTGTTAGTAGCCGGAAATGCTGTTTCTCTTCCACTTCCATTTAATTCGGTACGTTTTTTAACAACAGCCATCGTTTCAGAAATGGGATATGCTAGTGGAACACATCGACAAGTTTTATTCACAATTGGACTTGTACTATTTATCTTTATTATGATTATTAACTTAATCTTAACATATGTTTTAAAAAGAGGTGACTTAGATGAATAACACAATTTTAGAAAAAAAGAATCGTACGAGTGATCGAATTCTTTATGCACTTATTCAATTAAGTTCATTTCTTTCAATTTTTATCTTATTAGTTATTATCGGATATATTCTTTATCGAGGAATACCAGCCTTTGATTTTTCTTATTTAGTAAATACAACAAGTATTATTAATGATACAGTAGGTATTTTACCAAATATCATTAATACACTTTATATTGTTATTGTGACACTTTTAATTGCTTGTCCAATTGGTATTGGTGGAGCAATCTACTTAAATGAATATGCTAAAAATAAAAAGTTCGTCAATATTATTTCATTTACAACTGAAGTTTTAGCCGGGATCCCTTCTATTATCTATGGATTATTTGGGATGTTGTTCTTTGGATCATTTTGTCATTTGAATTTCTCAATTTTAACAGGTTCACTTACACTGGCCATTATGATTTTACCAATCATTTCAAGAAACACACAAACTGCTTTAGAATGTGTACCTAAAAGCTATCGAGAAGCTGCTTTAGGAATTGGAGCAACAAAATGGTATATGATTCGTACAGTCCTTTTACCAAGTGCAATTCCTGGTATTTTAACAGGGGTCATTCTTGCAATGGGACGTATTGTTGCAGAATCAGCTGCTTTATTATTTACAGCAGGATCAGTTGCTATTTTACCTACTAATATTTTTAAACATTTATTAAGTAGTGGGGGTACTCTTACTATTCAATTATATTTAGAAATGGCTAAAGGTAATTATGAAGTTTCATTTGTGATAGCTCTTGTTTTAGTGGTTATTGTTTTAGGATTAAATATGTTAGCTAAATGGATCAGTCGTAGATTTGATGTGAATAAAGGAGATAATTAGGATGGAAAATAAAATAGAAGCAAAACATCTGAATTTATATTATGGACAAAAACATGCATTAAAAGATGTAAGTTTAGATATTAAAGAAAATAAAATTACAGCATTTATTGGACCTTCAGGATGTGGTAAGTCAACATTTTTAAAAACACTTAATCGTATGAATGATTATGTGGATAATGTTAAAATTGAAGGTGATGTCATCTTAGATGGTGAAGATATCTATGATAGCCGTGTTGATACAACATTACTTAGAAAAAAAGTAGGAATGGTTTTCCAACAACCAAATCCATTTCCTATGTCAATTTATGATAATGTTGCTTATGGGCCACGTATTCATGGTATTAAAAATAAAAAGGAACTTGATAAAATCGTTGAAGATAGTTTAAAAGCAGCAGCACTTTATGATGAAGTATCAGATCGTTTACATTCAAGTGCTTTAGGTTTATCTGGTGGGCAACAACAAAGATTATGTATTGCTCGTGCTTTAGCAGTACAACCAGAAGTCATCTTATTAGATGAACCAACAAGTGCCTTAGATCCAATTTCAACACTTAAAATCGAAGAACTTCTATTACAATTAAAAGATCAATATACGATTGCTATTGTTACTCACAATATGCAACAAGCAAGTCGTATTGCTGATTATACAGCCTTCTTCTTAGTTGGAGAAATGGTTGAATATGGACCTACAAAAGATGTCTTTGGTATGCCAAAAGATAAAAGAACAGAAGATTATATTACAGGTAGATTTGGATAGGAGGAAAGAAAGATGCCAAGAAGTCAATTTGATCAAGAACTTAATAAGATGCATGTTGATTTAGATAGAATGTGTCATCTTGTTGTTTCAGCTATTGAAAACTGTGTCACAGCTTTTAAGGAACAAGATTTTGAATTAGCTCAAGATATTATTCATGGAGATAAGCAAATTAATGATGTTGAAAGATCAATCGAAGCAAAATGTTTATCATTGATTTTAAAACAACAACCCGTTGCTTCTGATTTAAGAGATGTTTCAACAGCGCTAAAAGTTGTCACTGATTTAGAAAGAATTGGAGATCAAAGCGCAGATATTGCAGAGTTAATTTTAGAAATGAAAGAAATGGATAGTTTCTTAATGATTGGTCATATTCAAGATATGGCAAAAATTGCTACTAAAATGGTTAAAGAAGCATTAGACGCTTTCCATCAACATGACTTAAAACATGCTTTAGAAGTCAAAAAGATGGATATTAAAATGGATGAATTATTTGATAAAGTAAAAGAAGATATTATTCAAATGATTAAGGAATCTAATGATAAAGGTGATTTAACAATCAATTTCTTAATGATTGCGAAATACTTTGAAAGAATTGGAGACCATGTTGTTAACATCTGCGAATGGATTGAATTTAATCAAACAGGAAAACTTAACAATACACGATTAATTTAATAGCTAACTACCTCATATCTTATCAAAGTTTGAGGTAGCTATTTTTATCTTTAAAAATACAAGGCTAGTTATCTATGACTAGTCTTTTTTCATTTATGTTATAATTTATGAAATTTTCTAATTCAATATAATAAAATGACTGTTAAAAAAAGCTTTTCATGCAAATAAAGAACATCTTGTGCAGTAGATATATCATTATTATTGATTATCACATATAATTGTATTAATACTAGGGAGGATTATCATATGAACAAGAAAAGAAATATTATAATTGGGTTAATAGCTTGTGTATTGCTTATGACAACAATATTTTTTGTTTTTAATCATGGGAAAAGTAATGAACAAGTTGTTACAGAATATTTTGAATTTTTAAAAAAGAAAGATTATAAACAGATGTATCAAATGTTAGATCAAAAAACAGTTTACACCCCTACACAAAAATATTTTGTTGAAAAGCATAAAGAAATCTATGATGTAATAAATCCAAGTAATATACAGGTAAAAGTAATAGATGAAAAAGATAATACGGTTCAATATCAAATATCGATGGATACTGTAGCTGGTAAAGTTAAATATAAAAATAAGGTTGAAATTAAAAATGAACAAATTAAATTTAATAAGCAACTTATTTTTGATGAATTCTCTGATAAAAATAAAGTAAAAGTAATTACGACACAACCTTATAGAGGATATATTTTAGATAGAAATGGGAAATATTTAGCTAAACAAGGAAATGCTTATTCAGTTGGTCTTGTAAGAGGAAAATTGAATGGTGAAAATGATTATGCACAAATTGCTAAATATTTAGAAATAAATGTAGAAAATATTCAAAAGAAAATGAGTGCTTCTTGGATCAAAGATGATTCTTTTGTACCGATTAAAAACATATCGGAACAAGCAAAGAATCAATTGATTCAACAAGGAATTTTAAATATTAAAGGTGTTAAAATCAATACAATTTCTACACGTGTTTATCCTTATGATAAAATAACATCTCATATCATTGGATATGTCCAAAATGTTAATTCAGAAGATTTAAAAAAACATAAAAATGAAGGTTATACAAGTAGTTCAGTAATTGGAAGAAGTGGTATTGAAGCAACTTATGAAAAAGAGTTACGTGGAGAAGTGGGTGGAAAAATTGTAATTGTTGATGAAAATAATAATGTTATTAAAACAGTTGCAGAAAGAAAAGCAAAAGATGGTAAAGATATTCGTTTAACAATTGATATTGATTTACAACAAAGTCTTTATAATGAATACCAAAATGATAAAAGTGCTTCTGTTGCTTTAAATCCACAAACAGGGGAAGTTTTAGCACTTGTATCAACACCATCGTATTCAAACAATGATTTTGTCTTAGGACTTTCAACAGATAAATGGAATGCTTTAAATAATGATGTCAATCAACCAATGATGAGTCGTTATAAACAAACCTATACCCCTGGATCAACTATGAAGCCTATTACAGCAGCGATAGGCTTAGAAACAAAGACAATTGATGCAAATAAAGATTTAGGTGCTAAAGATAAATGGCAAAAAGATTCAAGTTGGGGTAATTATTATGTAACAACTTTACATGCACCTTCACCTAATAATTTAAAGAATGCTATTACGTATTCAGATAATGTTTATTTTGCGAGAAGTGCCTTAAATATTGGAAAAGATAATTTATTTAAATATTATAAAAACTTAAAGATTGGTGAAAAGATCCCATTTGAACTATCTTTAAATAGAAGTCAATATATAAACAAAAATCAAAAAGCAAATG
>CAVESC010000076.1:0-15103 GCA_963618275.1 Bacteroidaceae bacterium | reverse complement strand
TATCAATAGGTTAGAGTTTTCGAACCGCCTGAAAAAATTCCGGGGGGGGTCTTAAATCGATAAAAATAAAAGCAGGTAAAAATTTAGATGATACATTAATTTATGTAAAAAATACTGTAAGCAAAAAGCATGAAAAAGGCTCTTTGCATACTAATAAGAAAAATAAAAGATTGCATGGTATTGGAATGACAAGTATTCAAGAGAGTGTTGAAAAATATAAAGGTTATGTTTCAATCATTGAAGAAGACGATACCTTTCAATTAGCTATTTTATTTACAGGAGAATAATAATGAAAAAATACATAAAAATAGGTATCATTTTATTTGTAAGTATGATTTTTATTGATTTAAAGACTTGTGATTCAATAAATGGATTAGAAGATATACATATAGATATTAAAGATGTAAAAGCTGATGGGAAATCAATAAATATAAAAAATAATAAAGTTGTAATACCAGCTAATACACAAAATGTGAGTATAAATATTCATTGTTCTAATTTAGAACATCAAAGTTTACATGTAGGATATAAATTAAAAGGTGTAGATCAAAAAGAAATTATTCTTGAGGATTTAAATGAAGTTATTAATTATACTAATTTAAAAGGAGGTTTGTATACTTATAATTATAAGGTTTATGATGAAAAATCAAATTGTCTTGCACAAACAAAGATTATGATTCAAAAGAAATATAAGTTCTATGAAGAACCAAAAGTAAGACAATTTTTTTATTTTAGTATTATTGTAATTCTTATTCTAATGCATTCTTTAATTTTAAGGAAAAGAGGAAAACCTTTAAAACAAGAAGAAAATGAAATGACGGAACTACTTTTTAAAGATTTACTAACAAATGTTAATAATTATAATGCTTTTGAGTATGTAAAAAAGAATTTAAAAACAGAAGACATATATGCTTATCTTTCAGTAAGTATTAATCATTTTGATTATTTAAAAAATAAATATGGGAATGTTTGTTTAGAAAAAATACTAAAACAGGCAGTTAAAATATTACAAACAAATTATTCAAAAGAAATAGAAATATATAGAGTTTCAGAAAACCTCTTTTACTTATTAGTAAAGAAACCAATTCAAATTGAAGACTATCTATTTAAAACAAAAGAAATGTTTAAAAAAGCAGGAGAAAATAGACAACTTCCCCTATCTTTTGCTATAGGTGTTGTTTATAACAATAAATCTAATAACATTGATGAGATATTTGATCAATGTGAACAAATGCGATTGTTAGATGAAAAGCAAGCAGAGAGAGATTTTATAGAAAGTAAAATAAAATTATTGTAGTTTGCTATTTATCTTGTGAATTATGCTATTTGTCGTGTGAACAAACAAAAAATAAAATAATTTGATAAACTTATTCCTGAAAAAAATCAAAGATTTTTTCAGGAATTTTTTTGTCTATTTTTTCATATAGATAAAACCAAATAATAAGAAGGAAATAAAATGGCTAAAAAAGAATTAAAAAAGATGAGTAAAAACGAACTCATCGAGATAATATACGCTTTACAAAATAATGAAGAAAATGAAAAAATTCCGGAAATCGATGAAGTAAAAAAAGAAAGAAATCATATTTCATATCAAAAAAGATATAGAAAGGCACTTAGAAGTACAGCTGGTATTTTAATTGTTATTGCAGCAATAGCTGTTTTAATTGCAACTATCTTTTTTCCTGTTTTACAAGTAACAGGAGACAGTATGGAACCTACATTAGAAGATAAAGATATCATTGTACTTAAAAAATCAAATAATTTTAATACAGGTGATTTATGTAGTTTTAGTTGGCAAAATAAGCTTTTAATTAAAAGAGTTATTGGTAAACCGGGAGATATTATCAATATAAATAAAGCAGGTGTTGTTTATGTCAATGGTAAACAAATTAAAGAACCCTATGTAGATGATTTAGCTTTAGGAAAATGTGATATCACTTTCCCCTATCAAGTTCCTGAAAATAGATATTTTGTTTTGGGTGATCATAGAAGTGTCTCTATTGATAGTAGAAGTAGTGAAATAGGATGTATCGAAAAAAATCAAATTGTAGGTAAGGTAGTTATTAGAATTTGGCCTTTAAGCCAATTTTCGTTTATTAAATAATAGAGGGAATAATTATGAAAGATATAGTAAATAGGTATATTGATAGATTTCAAAAGAATCATCGTAACTTTCGACGTTATATTATTTTTGTAGGTGTACTTGCTGTTGTCACAATCATTGGTGTTAACTGGGGATTACATCAAGAAGGAATATCTATGACAGATGAGTATGTTTGTGGATATCAGGAACATCAACATACAGATGATTGTTATCAAAATGAACTCATTTGTGGACAAGAAGAAAATGAAGAACATCAACATAGTGAAGAATGTTATGAAAAAACATTGGTTTGTACCCTTCCAGAACACACTCATACAGACAGTTGTAAAAAACAAGTTGGTGTAAGTACAATTGCTGTTTATACAAGTAACAGTATGAATGACAATAAAAACGTTACAAAAATTTCAGGTAATGGTACAAAATATGATGAAAACGGCAATATTTATTCATCGGATTTAAGAATTGATTTTAAATTTAGTGCAGAGGCTGTTTCAAGTAATCAAAGTTATTACTATGAATATCCTGAGGGAATTATTATTCCAGATACTCTGCTTAATAAAACAAATACATTATATGATAGCCAAGGTAAAGAAGCAGGTACTTATTCTTTTGAAAAGACAGATGATGGTAAATATCATGTCAAAATTGATTTTAAAGAAGGTTACGCAAAACCAGGAAGTGATGATATTACTGGATATATTCAATTTGAAGGTCAAATTGATGGAAATAAAGCAGATGATAATGGAAATATTAAAATTATTGGTTCAGACGGGGTTGAATTAGATATACCAAAAGATCAAATTACATATCCAGAAGATGCTACAAATCGTTATGATATCAAAACAGAAAAAACAGGAAAGTATATTACCAAAGATGGTAAATTAGTTTATACAGTTACTGTTTCTTCTGTAAAAGGAACACCAGGAGATATTGATTTTAAAGATATAATTGAGGCTAATGGTTTGAAATTATCTGATCCAAATGTAAAGGTGACTCAAGAAACTATCACTCGTTATTATAATAATAATGGATATTATGATGCTGTAACAGGATCGACTACTCTTGATAATGTGAACTATCAATATGAAAATGGTAATTTAACGATGACTCTACAGCAGAAGTTACAATCAATAATGTACATACAATTAATAAAAGTGGATGGTATGATTCAAGTAATGGAGAAATTGAATGGACAATTACTGTTAATAAAAACAATTTAGATATTGCAAATGCAAAATTAACAGATGATATGTTGTCAAAATTAGCTGAAGGTACAAATGTAACCATTTCACCTTCAAATAATGGATATAAACTTGAAAAAGATGAAAATGGTAAAATTACAGGTATTACATTTACTGCTTTAGAAGATGGTAAAAATACCAATACTTATACAATTAAATATAGAACAAAAGCTGATAGAAAATGGGATAAAGAAACAGTTACTAATAAAGCAACCTTTAAACCTAGTACCGGGGATGGAATAACAAGTACAGGAACAGTAGATGTTCCTGGAGGTAGTGTCAATAAAAAATATACAGAAGCTAAAGAATCAAAAGATGATAAAACAGCAAAAGTTGGTTGGAAAATAACAGTTGATGTGCCTAGTGGTCTTCCTAAAGGTACGGTAATTAAAGATGATCCTACTCAAGATCAATATGGTGGTTCTGGAGGAAAACAATATCTTACACGTCAACAAGTAATAGATTGGGCAAATGGTATTTATTGGACTGATGGTGATGGGAATAAAGTTGGAGATAATCTTGATTTAACAAAACTTGCAGATATTTCCTTTAAAGCATCAGATGGTAATGAATATACTTGGGAACAAATTAACAGTAGTGATAATAAAGATCTAACATTTACAGTATGGAATGTTAAATTGAAAAATGATTTAGATGTGCCTGAAGGTGCACAAAAACTTATCTTTGATTATAAAACAACAGCAGATTTAGAAGATGCTGATATGGGAACAACATATTATAAAAATACAGTTACTATTGGTAATAAAAAAGCTGACGCCCTTTATGGATATGAAAAGAGTGGTGTTATTAAAACAGATGAAAATAATCGTAAAGAGACAACAACAAAAACCAATGCAGATGGAACACTTGTTTGGAAAATCAAAACACACATCAATAAAGAAACAGGTAAGTTAACTTTTGAAGATAATTTACCTGAAGGTATTGAATTGGTATCAATTGCTGGAGGAGATAACTTAAATAATTTAACCAATATTATTATACAAGATGATGGAACAATAAATGGTACAGATGGATCTTATCAAGTTACTGGTACATACAAAGATAATAAAGTAACTTTAGATGTTGCTTCATCAAGTACAGGAAATAAGCTTTCAAATGGTGATTATACAATTGTTCTTACTTGTAAAGTTGATAAAGACAAAATTAATAATTATGAAAGTGGTAAGACATATACCTTTAAAAACAGTGCAACTGTTAGTAATGATGATGGAAAAATAGGAAGTGCTGATCAAAGTCAAAAATGGACAGAAGATACATCACATGAAGAAAGTAAAGTTATTGATAAAACTGGAAAATGGGATAACAACAGTCGACGTGTTAAATATTCTATAAGCCTTAATCCAGATGGAAAAGATATCGTAGAAGATTCAGAAATATTAACATTAAAAGATGTTTTTAAATATTATAGTATAGTTTATGGTCGACCAGAAAACGCTTGGAATAGAGTTAAATATAATGTTACCGCAAGGCTAATACCGGATAGTGTTAAACTCTATAAAGGTATTAAAAAAGCAGATGGAACACTTGAAAAAGGTGAAGAAATTAAATCGTGGGCATGGACGGTAGAAGAAGCAGCTGATGAATCTCCAGGTTGGGATGGTGGATATAACAGATATAGTACATTGGTTGGAGAAAATATACCCGATAGTACACCAATGATTTTAGAATATGATTACCAAATTGAAACGGATATACCAGATGGCTGGCAATCTTTCGATCCAATAACAGTTAGTAATAGCGCTAGTTTAGAAGGAACTGCTTATAAAGATGATAAAACCCAAAACGATACTGTATGGAAAAAGCAAGAAAGCAGTGGAGCAGTTACAACTGATATAAGAGGTATTCTTTATAAAGTAAGTCAAGGTAATTATGGTAAGACATTATCAGGAGCAACCTTTAAATTGCAAAAATATAATGATATGCAATTTGAAGATACAGGTATTACTTATACAACAGATAGGGATGGTAAAATTACCATTAAATATCAAAAGTCAGACAGTGATACAAAATATGATTATAATGTTTTGTATCGTGTAGTAGAAGAAACTGCGCCTGATGGTTATCTAAAATCTGATAATCCAGAAGAGAAGGCATTCTATTTCTATTTTAGTAGTGATACAGATACAAATTACACATTGCCTGGTAACTTAAATGAATTAGCGCCCAAGGCTGCTGATTTATCAAAAGCCTCAACTACTTTCTATGTAGAAAATGAAAGTTGTAATACAGAATTAACAATTAATAAAAAGTGGTTTGATGCTCAAGGAAATGTTGAGGTAGGACATGGTGGAACTGTACGAGTACAGCTTTATCAAAGAACAAGTAAGTATCCACCTTCTATGGGGAACATTGCAAAAATAAGCGGTAGCATTAATATAAAATCTGTAGATGGTAATAAAATAAAAGAATTTACTGAAAGTAATTATAGAATTGGTTCAGCTGTAAAATTTACTGTTACATGTACAGGGAATAGTGAAGCAAATACAGCACAGGCACCTACTGTAATGTTGAATGGTACAGAAATTATTCCTGAAACAACAACGCCATGGGATGGTAATAAGGTAATTTATACATATACCTTTACATTAAATGAAGCGGAAAACGTTATTACGGGTCATACACAAGAATGGAATGATGAAAGCCGTATAACAATTTCTGATTTAGAAGTTACTGAATCTACATTAGAAGATAAACTCTTAGAAGAATTTGATATTACATCTAGCGATAATTGGTCAAAAGTGATTTCTAATTTACCTGCTATTGGTACAAATGATGCAGGAGAAAGAGTTTATTATACTTATTATGTTAAAGAATTAGGAAACAGCAATTATGATGTTTCTTATGACAATAATGAAGGTATTAATTTTGGAACAATTACAATCAAAAATAAAATGAGCGAAAACCCTTCATATGTTCTTCCAGAAACAGGAAGCTTTGGAGAAGTGATTGTTGCTTTAGGTGGCTTAATTATGATGATTGTGGCTGTTATATATTACTTGAAAAATAAAAAAATAGAGGGAAAGGGAAGAAAAATATGAAAGTAATGAAGAAGTTTACGGCTATAGCTTTAAGCTTAGCTATGATGCTTGTAACAAGCATTAGTGTTTTTGCAGCAGCTAATACTTATACAATTACAGCTCCTGCAAATAATCATCAATATGAAATTTATCAAATTTTTACTGGTGATTTAAGTGATAGTGATGGTGTTTTGAGCAATGTAAAATGGGGTCAAAATGGAACTGGAACAACAGGAGAAGCTGTTAATGAAGATGTTTTAAATGAACTTGCTAATGTGGCTGGTGATACAGATGTAGCAAAATTAGCAGTAATTACAAAATATGCAAATTTAAACAGTACACCAGTAGGTACAGTAACAAATGGAAGTACATACGAAGCAGCTGCAGGTTATTATTTGATTAAAGATAAAGATAACTCTGTAGCAGAAAATGATGTTTATACAACATATATTGTAAAAGTTGTTGGTGATGTAACTATTGCTCCAAAATCAGATGTTCCATCTTTTGAAAAGAAAATTAAAGATGCAAATGATACAACAGGTACAACATCTGGATGGCAAGATTCAGCTGATCATGATATTGGAGATCAAGTACCTTTTAAATTAGAAGGAACAGTTGCATCTAATTATGCAGATTATAAAACTTATTATTTTGCATTCCACGATAAGGAAGAAAAAGGTTTAACTTTTAATAAAGATTCAGTAAAGGTTTATGTAGATGGTAATGAAATAACAACTGGTTATGAAGTTGTAGAAAATCCAACAGATGGATGTACTTTTGAAATTGTTTTCACTGATTTAAAAAAGATTGATAACGTTAAAGCAAAATCAAAAATAACAGTTGAATATACATCTGAATTAAATGATAAAGCAGTATTAGGAAGTCAAGGAAATGTGAATCAAGCAAAATTAGAATTCTCAAATAATCCTAATAGTGAACAAGAAGGTACACCAGATACTGGTGAAACACCTTGGGATAATGTTATTGTCTTTACTTATAAAGTAGTTGTTGATAAATATGCTGATTCTGTAGATGGACAAAAATTATCTGGAGCAGAATTTACTTTAGAAAAAGTATTAAAAGATGGAAGTAAAAAAACAATTAAAGTTGTTAAATCTGATGATGGAACATCATTTACTTTTAGTGGATTGGATGATGGAGATTATATTTTAACAGAAACAAAAACACCAGATGGATACAATACAATTGCACCTATTAGATTTACAGTAGCTGCGGACCATAAAATTGTATGGGAAGCTGAAGAACGTACAGATATTTTAACAAGTTTAACAGGAAATGCTGCAACTGGAAGTCTTACTTTTAATGCAAATGCAGATAAAAGTGAATTAGCAACAAAAGTTGTTAACAAAAAAGGAATTACATTACCTGGTACAGGTGGTATGGGTACATATTTATTCTATATTATCGGTGGTTTATTAGTTGTGATTTCAGTTGTGCTTTTTGTAGTAAAAAAACGCATGGAATATGAAGATTAAGTAGTTAGAAGAACAAGAGTTTTATAAATCTTATTCTTTGGATAACATTAGGGAGTGGCCTATGAAAAAAAAGAATAGTTCATACATTTTAATAATCATTTTTATCATAGGCCTATCCGTGCTGTTATATCCAACGGTAAGCAATTATATTAATCAAAAGAATCAATCTGAAGCAATAGCAACTTATGATAAAAAGGTATCAAAGATGACTAAAAAGGATTTTAAAAAGTATTTTGAAGAAGCAGAAGCTTATAATGAAAAGCTTGCGCAACATCCAGATGCATTTTTTAATCCAGATGAAATTGAAGGATATGAAAAGATATTGGATATTTCAGGAACAGGAATTATGGGATATGTGACGATTGATAAGATTGATCAAAGTCTTCCTATTTATCATGGGACAGATCAAACTGTTTTGGAAATTGCGAGTGGTCATTTTAAGGGGACAAGTTTCCCTATTGGTGGAAAGAGTACACATAGTGTTATTTCTGCACATCGTGGTCTTCCAAGTGCCAAGTTGTTTACAGATCTTGATAAGATGGAAGTTGGAGATACTTTCACGATTACTGTTTTAAATCGTATTCTTACATATGAAGTGGATAAGATTTCTATTGTAGAACCTGCAGAAACAGAAGGACTTCAAATAGAGGAAGGTAAGGATTATTGTACATTGATGACCTGTACACCTTATGGAATAAATTCTGAACGTTTGTTAGTTCGTGGTCATCGTATTCCAACAAATAGTAAAAGAAATGTTAAGATTACATCTGAAGCATTTCGTATAGAACCATTACTTGTAGCAACAGCGTTAGCTGTACCGATGTTTATTATTTTACTTTTGTTATTACTTTGTCAAACGAAAAGAAAAAGGGGGAAAAAGTTATGAAAAATAAAGGAATTATAATTCAATTAATTGTAATGGCTATGTTATTAATATGTCCCCTATCTGTTAATGCACTTGATGATATTGATTTACAACAAAAAGGTTCTATTAGTATTACTTTAAAAGATGCTAAAGAAAATAAAGTATTAACTAATGGAAATATAACTCTTTATCGAGTTGCTAGTGCAGAAATTAAAGATGGAAGTATAGATTATTTATATACGAATGGATTTGAAAATTGTCAAATTCAATTAAATAATTTACAAGACAGTGAACTTGCTCATAAATTAGAAAATAAAATAACAAGTTCAATGCAAAGTATAACAAAACCAATAGATAAAAACGGAAATGTTAAATATGTAAACTTAACAACAGGTTTATACCTTGTTGTTCAAACACAGGCTACAACAGGATATGAAAAAATAAAGTCTTTTCTTGTGACTATTCCATTACAAATAGATGGAAAATGGATTTATAATGTTGATGCTTCTCCTAAAGTAAATGTTATTAGTAAAACTAATTCTAGTAAAAAACCAGAAAAGAAACCTACAGAAAAAAGATTACCACAAACAGGTCAATTATTTTGGCCAATACCTGTAATGTGTATATCAGGATTGATTTTCTTTTCTATTGGATGGATTTTAAAAAGGGGCGACTCTTAGTAATGAGAAAGAAAATTGGAAATATTATGATGTTTTTAGGAATAATGCTTATAAGTGCAGCATTATTTCTCTTTTTATATAATCAGTGGGATGCTTATCGCGCTGAAAAAGATGCCAAAATAACTTTAAATCAATTAAAAGAGGAAATTGATTCAAAAGATAATAAAGATGATTCTAATGAAGAAATGAAAACAATTGTAATAGATGGAAATGAATATATTGGTTATATTTCTATTCCGGCTATAGATTTAGAGTTACCTGTAATGTCTCAATGGAGTTATCAAGGATTAAAGATTGCGCCAGGCCGTTTTTATGGCTCTACGTATGGTCATAATCTTGTGATTGCAGGACATAATTATGCTAAACATTTTAGTTCAATTAAATGGTTAGAAAAAACAACAGAAGTTGATTTTATTGATGTGGAAAATAGAGTTTGGAGTTATCAGGTATCTGATATAGAAACATTGCAACCTCAACAAGTGGATGAAATGATTGAAAAAACAGGAAATGATAACTGGGATTTAACACTTTTTACTTGTACTACAGGCGGACAAACACGCTGTACAGTTCGTTGTGTTTTAAATCAAAGTGATTAAATATATTATATAAGTGGTAGATTTTTTTCTATCACTTTTTTTAATTATTGACCGCAAAAGTATAAGAAAATGAAAAGTTTTGCGGTTTGAAATCGCAAAACTTTAGAAAATAAGTAAGTTTTGCGGATATGTTCTTTTGAAAATATTAAGAATTTTCTCCCCTTCTTTTTAATAATTCTTTGTTATTTTAAACAAGGTGATGAAAATGAAACATATTAAAAGAATAATCTTATTAATACTTATCCTCTTAATAATAACTTTAAAATTTCAAATAATAACAATCAATGATATACCTATTATCAATGATATCCATGAAAGTAACCATCAAGCAGATACTTCTACTTGGAATCTTATTCTTGTAAATAAAGATCATTACATACCTAAAAATTACTCTATAAAACTTAAAACACTAAAAAATGGAAAACAAGTAGATGAAAGAATAGTACAACCTCTCCAACAGATGTTTGATGATGCCAGAAGTCAACATTTACAACTCTTTGTAAGAGAAGGTTATCGAAGTGAAGAACAACAAGAAGAAATTATGCAAGAATATATCGAAAGATATGAAAAACAAGGACATAATTATTTTATTGCGAGAAAACAAGCAAGAAAGTATGTAGCATTACCACGTACCAGTGAACATGAATTGGGATTAAGTGTTGATATTAATGCGGATACAAACGTTTGTTCAAAAGAAAAAGTTTATAAGTGGCTTAATCAAAACGCTTATCGTTATGGCTTTATTAAACGCTATCCAGAAGATAAAGTAGATATTACTGGAATCAATAATGAACCTTGGCATTATCGTTATGTAGGAATAGAAGCAGCAACAGAAATGAAAGAAAAGAACTTATGTTTAGAAGAATATTTAAATAGTAGGTAGCTTGTTGGATAACTAAAAAATAGTTATAATGTTATCGAGGTGATTGAAATGATTAAGAAAGAAAACCTACCTGAATGTCCTGTTGCGACAACGGTTTCTTTAATTGGAAGTAAGTGGAAGTTACTGATTTTAAGAGATTTATTAACAGGGACAAAACGTAATGGAGAGTTAAAAAAATCATTACCTGATATTTCACAAAAAGTATTAACAGAATCTTTAAAATCAATGGTAGAAGATGGTATTGTTGAACGTATTGCTTATCCTGAAGTACCACCTCGTGTGGAATATAAACTTACAGAATTAGGAGAATCAATGAGACCTGTTATTGCTGTCATGGCAGAATGGGGAAAAGAATATAAAGAAAGTATCTAAAAAAGCGAGAATTTCTCGCTTTTTAAATATGAATAATTCGTTGACATTGATTTGCTATGTTTGAATCGTGGGTAACAATGACAACAGTAGCTCCACTACTATGATATTTTAACAATAAGTCCATGATTATTTTTGTATTTGTAGAATCAAGAGAGCCAGTTGGTTCATCACAAAGGACAATCTTCGGCTTTTTAAGAAGTAATTTAGAAAATGCAATACGTTGGGCTTCTCCACCAGATAAAGAATAGATCTTTCTCTTTTCATATCCTTGTAAACCAACAGATAATAAGGCTTGATTAATCATTGTCTGTTTTTGTTTTTTATTTAAATTTAAATATTTTAAAACAATATTTAGATTTTCTTCAACAGTATAATCATCAATAAGAGCATTGTTTTGAAACATATAACCAATATCATGCCTCATAAGCAATAATGTATCTTTTTTATTAGAAATAGTTTTATTATTGATGATAATTTCACCATCATCAATGCTTTCTAATAAACCAATAATATTAAGTAAAGTAGACTTACCAGAGCCACTATTTCCTACAATAGCAACAAGTTCATTTTCCTCTATTTTTAAATTAAAATGATTAAAGATAGTTTTAGATTGATATTTTTTAGTAATATTTTTAAGTTGAATCATTTTAATGTGTTCCTTTCAGTAAATAAATGATATTTTTTTGTTCAAATTTTCTAATAGAGACTATATAAGTAATACCCCATAAAATAATTAGAATTAAATGGATAATAAGAGCATAAATAAAATAATAATGGCAAAATAAAGAAATTAAAAACGTTAATAAAAATAAAAGAAATGTTGATTTCATAAAATAACTATATTTATTGAATGTTGTATAGCCATTCATTGTTTTAATAGCAAGAAGTTTAGTATGATATTTAATAAAAATATAAATGTTTTGATAAATCATTAAAATCATTAAACTTATCAACATTACAAATACAATTGTAATAGCAATGAAAATAGTTTGTTCTTGATGATTTAAAAGAGACATTTCATCATAAGCTGTAATGATTTTAGAAATATATTGTTTTAAGTGATATTTCTTTAAAATAGAATTAATTTTATTTTTTGTTCCTTTTATTTTATAGGGATTATATTTATATCCTAAAATGACATCATAATCTTCAACAGTTCCATTCTTATTTGTAAGAACTTGTACAATAGGATTTTTAATACTATTTGTATAATCAGAAACAATTAAAGAATTATAAGTAAAAAAACTTTGATTATTTTTATAATAAATAATCTTTATACCATGAGATACATCAAACATAGCTTCTGTCATTTTATAAATTTGTTTCTTTGTGTATTGTAAATTATCAGGTACTAAAACTACTCTTTTCTTTTCATTTTCATGAATAGAAATAATATGTCCATTAACATCTTTTATTAGTTGTTTCTTTAAATAATTTGTATTGACATATGCCATACTTGTTTTATTATAAGTTTCTTTATCATATTCATTAAAATCAGCATAAATACTACCAATTTTATTAAATTCTTTATAAAGCTTTTTTTGAGCATTTAAATAGGTTTTACTTGTAAAGAAATCATTATTATCTATATTTGATATTTCACTTAATATAGAATAATGTTTCATAGTATTCCATTCATTATGATTATTTATCCTACTTAATATAGAATAACCAGTTTCAATACCAATTGATGAAAGAAAGATGATCATTAAAACAATGATAAACAAAAGACCTTGATTAAAATAAATAATTGATTTAGAAGGACCTCTATTTTTTATAAAATCAATAGCTTTCACATATCTAAAATGATAAATAATAATTAAACAGATAACTAAAGATATTATTAAAAAGATAAATAAAATAAAAAAATTATCTATTAAAAAATGTATAACATACTGATTTATATTTTTACATACTAACAAAGTAAGTATAAAAAAACCAATAAAAGTAATAAAAAATTGTGATTGTATAATTGGATATATATAATCAAAACCAATAGAAAAGAAACTATAACCTTCTAATTTCTTTATACTAAATAATTTATAATTTTGTAATAAATCATAAATAATAACAAGTATAAGAATAAAATAAAAAGCAAATAAACAAAGAATAATCCATATCATTTGATCAACTTGCCCACTAGTATCTTCTAAATCTTTAATAGAAATATCTAATGAAGAATTGACTTCATTTTTAAATTGATCAAATAACTGATTATTAGGAAAAGTAACATAAACTTCTCCTTCTAACTTATAACCATCTATAAATATTTTATTTAAATTATATATTTTAAAATCAAATGTATGGTCAAACGTTTGAATAGATTGTGATAAATCATTTATATTTAATAATTTTTTATATTGAATTTCATCGGTCAAAAAAACATATTTTTTATAATGATTATTTTCATGTTTGGTGATAAACAAATTACCCTGATATTTATTTAAATTTTCTTCAATAATATTTAATATTTTATTGGAATCATTTTTTAAAATATCATGAGGAATTTGAATAGAATAAAAGCCAGGTATTTCCTTTTCAGCGTATACAATATGATTAAAGTATTCATGACTAGCAAGATTATATCTTACGAAAAAGAAACTACATGTAAGGATAAAAAAGATTGTGAGTATTGCTTTTTTCATATCAATTCCTCTATTTGTTTAATAGGTACCGTAATAAGATCTGTTAGTTTTCCATCCGCCTGTATAATAACCAGTATAGGCATTTGCCCATTTTCCTTTGGCTGCTTTTACCCTTCCAGAATATTTATCGTTCATCATAGCATTGGCGTAATGTTTTTTTGTTTTATGATAGTATTTAGATTCTTGTCTGAACCAAATGTTACCTATTGTTCCTACGCCATAAGACCATTTTCCACCACCAGCATCAGCATTATTTACATAGGCATTAACAGATACACTACCACATAAAATAGTAAGCATTGCTACAAAGGTTACTATATATTTTTTTAATTTGTTCTTCATTTAAATCCTCCTTGTATAATCCTTACAGAAGAAATTTAACATAATAAAAACTGCACATATATTTGTTTGTTGTAAAGTGCAGTTTATTGTTGTTTAGCTAATAACATCAAAGAGAATGATATCATTGATTAAATAATCATCTATTTGATGATAGTTGTTTAGACCATGATATTCATTAATAATTTCATTAATAATTGTTAAACCTATACCATGCTCGTTTTTATTTTGTTTACTTGTATATCCTTCTTTGATAAGAGTAGGATGATTAATTGTATTTTTTATTTGAATATATAGCTGGTTATTTTGATTTTTTAATAAAATAGAAACTTTTTTATTTGTTGTTTGAGAGGCTGCTTCAAAACTATTTTTAAATAAATTATAGATTAAAGAAGATAGCTTTGAATCATCGATGTTAATAGTTCCTAGTACTTGATCATCTAAGTGACAATGAATCAAAGGATATTCATCTTTAAAATATTGATAAAGCATATTAATGATATGATTTTGACAATCATTATTTTGCTTATATAAATGCTCACTTAAAGTATTTAAGTAAGGGAGTAATTGATCTTTTTGATTTAAATAATAATCTTTAATAAGCAAGATTTGTTTATTATAATCATGTTTAAATTTTCTAAGTTCTTGATATTTATGATTGTAAGAAGCTAGATATGTTTTTTGTAACTGGATAATTGTTTCTAAGTTTTGTTTATTTATTTCTTCTTTTTTCTTTTCATAGTTTATTTTTAAACAGAAATATAATAAAAGAATAAAGATAATTGCTGTAATTAGAAATAGAATAATATTTAAATACATACTTTTTTTAATAGAAATATAAAGA
>CAVESC010000075.1:0-15172 GCA_963618275.1 Bacteroidaceae bacterium | reverse complement strand
CATGTAAAAGGATACGGGATTTCTTTTTATAAAAAATATTGTTATATAGTAAAAGTGCAAAATAATTAATTTGCACTTTTATTCTATTTATTATGTAAAGATATTTCATTAACTACCTGCTTATAAGTTTTTCCTTGTCGATCAACAAATAAAACAGCTCCATCATCTAATAACTTTTGAAAACAAACTTTACCATACTTACCATATTCTACCCACTTATCTTTTAAATAAGAAATACTATTAGCATATTCTAAAACCTTATGAAACTGATTTGTTTGATATAAATTATAATAAATCAACATAAATGTTTTAAGTCCTACCGCTAACTTAGAAATCTTATAAGTTTTCCCTGTAACTTGTTTCATAGATTGATATTCATTACTATTGACATTTAAACCAATTCCTACAATGACACCTTTTAAATCAGGATCTAAAATCGTTTCCACTAAAATACCACATATCTTTTTTCCATCAACATAAATATCATTCGGCCATTTAATAGTTGCTTTAATACGATGACGATCAAGTAAACCAACAACAGAACATGTTGCTAATTGTGTCATTTTCCAAGCATCTTCTATTTTATGAAAATCTTTAAATAAAAAACTCATAATCAAATTTTCATTTGCTTGACTTTCCCAAACATGTCCATTTCTTCCTCTTCCTTTGGTTTGATGTTTTGTTGTAACACATGCTTGCATAGGTAAATTTTGATACTCTCTTTTTAAATAGTCATTTGTTGAATCAACTTCTTCTAGTTCTATCAGTTTCATAGTTCCACCTCTTTATCATGATAAAATAAAAAAAATTGCAATTCAAGATTATTGAATTGCAAATGTAAGTTCAGCTTTGCAAACAACTTTACCATTTACTTTTGCAATAGCTTCACCAATTCCTACCGGTCCTTTTTGTTTTGTGAGAACACATTCCATTTCTAAAACATCTCCTGGTGTTACTTGTCCTTTAAAACGACAATTTTTAATACCACCAAAGAAAGCAATTTTTCCTTTATTTTCTTCTTTTGATAAAATAGCAATACACCCTACTTGTGCTAATGCTTCTACAATTAAAACCCCTGGCATCACATGATGACTTGGAAAATGACCACAAAAATGCATTTCATTGACGCTGACACATTTGATTCCTTTAGCATATTCACCTGGTTTATAATCAGTAATTCGATCTACTAAAGCAAAAGGGTAACGATGAGGATTAATTTCTTGTATTTGATTACTATTGAGTTCCATTATTATTCTCCATATTTCTTAAAAATAATTGAGGCATTATGTCCTCCAAAACCTAATGAATTAGACATCACATAATGTAATTCTTGTTTTCTTCCACGATTTGCAACAATATCTAAATCACATTCTTCATCAAAGTTTTGATAATTGATCGTTGCTGGAATAAAGTTATCTTCTAATGCTTTAACACATAAAACACCTTCAATTCCTCCAGCTGCTCCTAAACAATGTCCTGTATTTCCTTTTGTTGAAGAAACAGCTACTTCATTGGCATGATTTTTAAAAGCTTTTTTAATAGCTGCTGTTTCTAACTTATCATTCATTGGTGTTGATGTTCCATGAGCATTGATATAATCAATTTGACTTTCATCAAGTGAAGCATCTTGAAGGGCATTGATCATCGCTTTAGCACCTCCAATACCTTCAGGAGCTGGAGCTGTCATATGATAAGCATCACAACTAACGCCATAACCTACCATTTCACAATAAATATGTGCTCCTCTTTTTTTAGCATGTTCAAGTTCTTCTAAAACGAGCATTCCTGCACCTTCTCCCATGACAAAACCATTTCTTTCTTTATCAAAAGGAATCGACGCACGTTTTGGATCATGAGATTCACTTAAAGCTTTCATTGATGTAAAACCACCAATTCCAAGAGGAGTAATACTTGCTTCACATCCCCCAGCAATAGTTATATCTAAATAACCATCACGAATATTTCTAAAGGCATCACCAATAGCATTTGTTCCACCAGCACAAGCTGTTACTGGACATGTAGCTAATCCTTGAGCTTTAAAGGCTATGGCAATTTGACCAGCTGCTAAATTAACAATTGTCATTGGGATAAAATAAGGAGAAACACGATCAAAGCCTTTCTTTAATCCACGTTGATGATTTTCTTCAATCGAACCTAATCCTCCAATACCACTAGAAACCACAACGCCAAAACGATCATGATTGATTGTATCAATATCTAATTTAGAATCTTTGATAGCTTCTTTAGCAGCAATCAATCCATATTGAATAAATTTATCCATTTTACGAATATCTTTTTTATCTAAATACTTTGTAGCATCAAAGTTCTTTAACTCACCTGCTACTTTTACTTTCATATTTGTGGTATCAAATGATTGAATAAAATCAATCCCACATTGATGATTTAAAATCCCTTTCCATGTATCATTTACATTATTTCCAATAGGTGTTAAAGCACCTATTCCTGTTACGACAACTCTTCTTTTCATATGCTTCTCCTTTACATGGCCATGCCACCATCAACATGTAATGTTTGTCCAGTAATATACTTTGCTTCATCACTTGCTAGAAAAACAACTGCATTTGCAATATCTTGAACATTTCCAAATGTTCCTAAAGGAATTTGACTTTTCATTTGTTCTTTAATTTCATCACTTAAAACATCCGTCATCGCTGTTTGAATAAAACCTGGTGCTACTGCATTAACAGTAATCCCACGACTTCCAACTTCTCTAGCAAGAGACATCGTCATTCCCATAATACCTGATTTACTCGCTGCATAATTGACTTGACCAGCATTTCCCATAACACCTACAACAGATGACATGGAAATAATACGTCCATATTTTTGTTTCATCATGAGTTTTGTCGCATGTTTCATACAATTCCATGTTCCTTTTAAATTAACATCAATGACTGCATCAAAATCACTTTCTTTCATACGTAACATTAAACCATCTTTTGTAATTCCGGCATTATTAATTAAAATATCTAATCTTCCATATTCATTTTTAATCGTTTTAAACATCTCTAATGTTTCATCATAACTTGCTACATTTGCAGATAAGATTTCACACTTTCCTCCAAGACTTTCAATTTCATATTTTGTCTTTTTTGCAATCTCTTGATTATTACCTAAATCTATATAATTAATTAAAACAAAAGCACCATTTAAAGCTAATGTTTTAGCAATTTCTTTACCAATACCTTGTCCTCCACCAGTAACAAGAGCAATTTTATTTTCTAATCTCATAATCTTCTCCTTTTAAAGCTTTTACTGTCTGTTCTAACGATTCCATATCTTCTATTTGATAAAGCTTTATACTTTTATCTATCTTTCTAACAAAACCACTTAAGACTTTTCCTGGCCCTACTTCAATGATCGTATCAACCCCTTGATCAATCATATAACGTATACTTTTTTCAAAATAAACCGGTGACATCACTTGTTTTTCTAAAATTTCTGCTATTGTTTGTTGATTGATTTCATGTCCTAAAGTATTAAAAACAACAGGTATTTTCATTTCATGAAAAGTTTCTTTTTCAAATCTTTCTTTTAAAGCAAGCGAAGCATCTTTTAATAAAGAAGTATGAAAAGGTCCACTCGTATTTAAAGGAATGACCCTTCTTGCCTTATTTTCTAAAGCAAGTTCTTTGACCTTTTCTACTGCCTGCTTTTCACCTGCAACAACAAGTTGACCTGGACAATTATAATTAGAAATAGAAACAACACCTAATGAACTTGCTTGATGACATAAATCTTGTAAAAGTTTTTCTTCCATCCCTAAAACAGCAATCATTTCACTTTCAATATTTTTAACAGCTTCTTGCATGACTTTTCCTCTAAAACGTGCAAGATCAATGACTTGTTGTCTTTCAAAAACACCTGCACAATACAATGCTGAATATTCACCTAAAGAAAGACCTGCTGTATAATCAGGTACAATTCCATGATCTTTTAATAAATCTGTAATGATTGTCGCAACCATCACCATACATGGTTGGGTATTAGGGGTATAGGATAATTTTTCAAGTGGTCCATTAAAACATAACTGTTTTAAATCTTCATTTTGATCAAAGATATCATTTGGATAAAATGATTTCCCCATTCCTACAACTTGGCTTCCTTGACCTGCATAAATAATTCCTAATTTCATTCGTCATCCTCCATTAATTCCTGAATCACTTCATTAACATGCATCAAATGATCTTGCCTGTAACCATGCGCTCCTGTAAAAATAAGACCATCTTCTAAATTTCCTTTAACTGCTTCTATTAAAGCTCTTGAAATACAATAAGGCGTATTTCTAACATCACAAGGCGTCAAACATTGATAACATTTTTTTACAGGTATTTTTTCTTTCTTTGTTTTCTTTACAAAAGAATTTTGTATTGCTCTTCCTGGCATTCCAACAGGAGAAGAAACAAAACCAATATCTTCTTTTTTTGCTTTCAAGAAGGCTTCTTTATATTTGATAGAAACATCACATTCATAAGTTGTAATAAAACGTGTGGCCACTTGTACACCATCTACTCCTAAATCAAAGAAATGTTTGACATCGCTTCTTTGACTAATTCCTCCAGCTACAAAAATAGGAATATTCAACTTATTATTTTCAATAATTTCTTCAACATCTTTAAAAATATCTTCTAAACTTTGACATGTATGATTTTCTAAATCATCTTTTTTAAATCCTAAATGTCCTCCAGCTTTTGATCCTTCAATGACAATAAAATCTGGTGTACGTTGATATTTTTTAAGCCAATGTTTCATAATCAATTTACAAGCTTTACCACTTGAAACAATGGGTGCTATCAAAACATCATGATCTTTTACCAATTCTGGTAAACGTAAAGGAAGTCCTGCTCCTGAAATAATCGCATCAACTTTACTTTCTAAGGCCACGTTGATCAGTTCATCGTAATCTTTTAAAGCAACCATGGCATTGATGGCGACTAAGCCATTTCCTTGAGAAATCTTTTGTGCTTTTAAAATTTCTTTTTTTAAAGCTCGAATATTAGCCTCACGATGATTACTTTCAAAATCATCTTCTCTGTAACCTGGATGAGCTGTTGAAATAACCCCCATCGCTCCACAACGAGCTACATGTCCTGCTAAATTTCCAAGTGAAACACCTACTCCCATTCCTCCTTGAATTAAAGGAATGGATAAGCATTTTTGATTAATTTCTAACATTTTAAATCTCCAAATTTGAATAAGCTTCTTGGAGTTCATTCATCATTTCTTCTAAAATTTGTTTAACAGGTTTAATTTCATGAATCATACCTGCAACTTGTCCAGCCATTAAAGATCCTTCATCCACATTGCCATCAAAAACAGCCTTTTTTAAAGATCCTAAAGTATATTTTTCAAGTTCCATCATATCAGCTCCTGCTTTTTCTTTTTGAATATAAGCTTTGGCCATTTTATTTTTTAAAATTCTAACGGGTGTTCCATTAATTCTACCTGTAACAGTTGTGGAAGTATCTTTGGCTTTTAAAATCGCTTGTTTATAATTTTCATGAATCGGACATTCTTGACTAGCTAGTAAAACTGTACCAATTTGAACGCCACAAGCCCCTAAGGCATAAACAGCTAACATTTGTTTACCACTGGCAATTCCCCCGGCTGCAATAACAGGAATAGAAACATTGTTTACAACTTGAGGAACAAGTGCCATGGTTGTTGCTTCACCAATATGTCCTCCTGCTTCACAACCTTCAACAATTAAACCATCCACTCCTGCACGTTCTAATCTTTTAGCAAGAGCCACACTAGGAACAACTGGTAAAACTTTAATTCCTGCTTCTTTCCACATTTTTATATAAACACCTGGATTTCCAGCACCCGTTGTCACAACTGGAACGTGTTCATCAATAACGATTTGCGCCATTTCTTTAGCATCGGGATTAAGTAGCATAATATTGACTCCAAAAGGTTGCTTCGTTAATTTTTTACATGCTTGAATTTCTGCTTTTAACATTTTGGCATTCATTCCTCCAGCACCAATTAAACCTAAACCTCCCGCATTAGAAACACTTGCAGCAAAAGCACCTGTTGCAATATTCGCCATTCCTCCTTGAATAATAGGATATTTAATATTTAATAACTCATTTAATTTCATTTTGTTCTCCTTACCATTCCATTAAAATTGCACCCCAAGTAAGTCCTCCGCCAAAGCCAACAAGAATGATTTTCATTCCTTTTTGAAGTAGTCCTTCTTCATTCATTTTCGCTAAAGCTAATGGAATACTCGCTGCTGAGGTGTTTCCATATTCTTGTAAGTTCATATAAAACTTTTTATTTGAACATTGATATTTTTTATAAACATGTTTAATGATTCTTTCATTTGCTTGATGACAAATTACATAGTCAATGTCATCTAAAGACATTTTTGCTTGATTTAAAACTTGATCCATACTTAAAGGAATTGCTTTAATAGCAAATTTAAAAACATCTTGTCCTTTCATTTTTAAATAATCATTCCTTTTAGCATATAAAACATCTTCATTACCCGCACTATCTAAATAACTATAAAATAATTTATTACTTTTTTTTATCAACGTGGCTGCAGCCCCATCACCAAATAAAATACACGTATTACGATCTTGATAATCTACAATAGAACTTAACTGTTCACTTCCAATAACAAGTCCATATTGATTGTCTTGTAATAAACTTTGGGCAACTTTTAAAGCATAGACATAACCGCTACAAGCCACGTTAATATCAAAACATATCATTTGTTGATGATTTAAACCTAAAGCCTGCTGAACAAGACAAGCATTACTTGGCGTATTATTTTCTGGTGTCATCGTAGCTACAATAATCAAAGCGAGTTGACTTAAATCTTGATTTTTAGTTGCTTCTTTTGCTGCTTTGATTGCTAGAAAAGCACTTGACTTATCAGAAAGATGTCTTTTTAAAATGCCTGTACGTGAAACAATCCATTCATTAGAGGTTTCTACCATCTTTTCAAGTTGTTGATTATCTAATGTTTTTTCAATCTTGGCATAACCCGTAGAAACAATTTCAATTCCGTTCATTTCTTTCTCCTTAAAATACTTGTCCTATCTTACGATATTTTTCATAACGCTTATTGATCAATTGACTCGTTGATAATTTTTGTAATTCTTTTAAATTTATATTTAAATATTCTTTTATTTGTTGATAAATTTCATAGTTTTCAACTGTTGCCCCTTTTAAATCTTCATGAATAATATGATCAATAATATGAGCCTCATATAGATCCTTAGCCGTTAATTTCATTAAACTCGCTGCTTCTTCAACACGCTTTCCTGTTTGATCTTTCCATAAAATAGAAGCAAATCCTTCTGGAGATAAAATCGAATAAACACTATTTTCTAACATCACTAAACGATCACTTACACTTAAAGCAAGGGCTCCACCAGAGCCACCTTCACCAATTACAATCGTAATGATTGGTACTTTTAATGTAGACATTTCTAAAAGATTTCTAGCAATCGACTCTCCAATACCATGCATTTCTGCTTCCATTCCTGGATAAGCACCAGGTGTATCAACAAAAGCAATAATAGGACGTTTAAATTTTTCAGCTTGTTTCATTAAACGAAGTGCTTTTCGATAGCCTTCTGGTGAAGACATTCCAAAATTACATTTTAAATTTTCTTCTAATGTTCTTCCTTTTAGATGACCAATGATAGTTACGGGTTGTTGATTAAATAAGCCAATACCACCAATAAGTGAACCATCATCTTTTGCTAAACGATCTCCATGTAATTCAATAAAATCATCAAAGAGATGACTGATATAATCTTTAATATTTGGTCGTGTACTTTTTCTAGCAAGATAAACATGATCATAAGGTGATAGATGATGATAATAGTCTTCTAATTCTTTAACTTTTTTGATGATTTCTTTTTTTCTTTCTTGATTACAATCAAGAAGTTCAGCTTGCAATTTTGCAATTTCTTTTTCTACTTGACTTAAAGACATCCTTACGCCCCCTTACCATGCATTTTTAAAATCCTCATAAGTGTTGAACGCATTTCTTGACGTTTAACAATCAAATCTATAAAACCTTGTTCTTCCATAAACTCCGTTCTTTGAAAGTTTTCAGGCAATTTTTGTTTAAGTGTACTTTCAATAACACGTCTACCTGCAAACCCAATTAAAGCATGTGGTTCACCTATGATAATATCTCCAAGACTAGCAAATGAAGCTGTTACTCCCCCTGTTGTTGGATGGGTAATGTAAGAAATATAAAGTAAACCTGCTTGATGATGTTTTGCTAAAGCAGCAGAGGTTTTTGTCATTTGCATTAAAGAATAAATACCTTCTTGCATTCTAGCACCCCCTGATGCTGTAAAAATAATCAGCGGATATTTTCTTTTCGTCGCATGTTCAATGGCTTTGGTAATTTTATCGCCAACAATAGAAGACATACTGCCCATTAAAAAACGAGAATCCATGACACAGGTAATCACTTTTATGCCATTTATTTTTCCACTAGCAACAACAACGGCTTCATTTAAACCTGTTTTTTGTTGTAAAAATTCTAATTTTTCGTCATAACCTGGAAACTGTAAAGGATTCACTCGTTGTGTACTTTTATAAAGTTCTTTATATTTTCCTTGATCATAAATCATTTCTAATCTTTCATAGGCGGTAATCTTTAAATGATTTCCACAATGAGGACAAACAGACATATTCTTTTTAAGTTTACTTGTAAGAATTAATTCTTTACATTCAGGACATTTTGTATAAAGCCCTTCAGGCACTTCTTTTCTTTCATTCTCTCTTTTTTTTCTTAATGATTTAAATAAATGAAGTTTTTCTTTTCTTTCTTTAAATAACTGTTCCATCATCTTTCATTCACCAACTCATCTAAATGCTTTTCAATAAAACTTGTATCAAAATTTCCTTTAACATAATCACTTTCATGTAAAATCAAATACTGTAATTCTTGATTCGTATCAATTCCATCAATCACCAATTCACTTAAAACTCTACGCATTTTACGAATCGCCTCAATACGATTTTTCCCATGAACAATGACCTTGGCAATCATGGAATCATAATGAGAAGACACTTGATATCCTTGATATAAAGCTGTATCAATACGTACTCCAAAACCTCCTGGAAGGTGTAAACTATTGACGATTCCTGGTGAAGGTCTAAAACCTTCATGAGGATTTTCAGCATTAATACGACATTCAAGAGCATGTCCTTTTAATTCAATCTCACTTTGTTGGTAATTTAACTTTAAATGTGCAGCAATTCTTATTTGTTCACGAATAAGATCAACACCCGTTACCATTTCTGTTACTGGATGTTCAACTTGAATACGCGTATTCATTTCAATAAAGTAATATTTTCCATCAGGTGCTAAAACAAATTCAATCGTTCCAGCATTAACATAACCTACTTTTTTAGCTGCCTTAATGGCATCATTTCCCATCTTTTCTCGAAGTTCTTGACTTAAAGCTTTACTAGGAGATTCTTCCATCATTTTTTGATTTCTTCTTTGAATCGAACAATCTCTTTCCCCTAAATGAATCACATTTCCAAAATGATCCGCTAAAATTTGAAATTCAATATGTTTAGGATTTAAAATCAATTTTTCCATATACATATCATCATCACCAAAACAAGCCTTCGCTTCTGCCTTAGCTGTTAAATAAGCATTTTCAAAATCTTCTTCCTTAAAACATTTTCTCATTCCTCTGCCACCACCACCGGCAGAAGCTTTTATTAAAACAGGATAACCAATCTTTCTAGCAAGCTCTTTCCCCTGATTTACAGATTCAAGACTGCCATCACTTCCAGGAACAACTGGAACATTAGCTTCAATCATCATTTGTCGAGCTACACTTTTATTTCCCATTTGGTCAATAATATCACCACTTGGTCCAATAAAAGTCATCCCACATTTTTCAACAAGTCTGGCAAAGGTTGAATTTTCAGATAAATAACCAAAACCAGGATGTATTGCATCACAGCCTGAAAGTGTCGCTACTGATAAAATATTTTCCATATTTAAGTAACTCTCACTGCTTTTAGCTGGTCCAATACAATAGGCTTCATCAGCTAATTGAACATGTAAAGAAGTGGCATCTGCTGTAGAATAAACAGCAACGGCTTCAATTCCCATTTCCTTACAACAACGAATAATTCGAACCGCAATTTCCCCACGATTAGCAATTAATATCTTTTTAAACATTTTCTTCAATGACCATTAAAGCTTGATCATATTCTACAAGCTCTTCGTTTTCTACAAGAATTGATGTAACCGTTCCATCACATGGTGCCTTAATTTCATTCATCACCTTCATTGCTTCAATAATACAAACAATATCTCCTTTTTTAACTGTCTTTCCAACAGTAACGTAAGGATCACTTTCAGGTGAACTTGCACTATAGAAAACACCTACAATTGGTGATTTTACAGGTGTACCTGTAGGCTCTTTTGTTTTAACTTCTTCAACCATTTTATTTTCTTTTTCTAATGGTTTTACATATTCAACTTTTTCACTTTCTTTTTCTAATTCTATTTTTAAATCATCTATTTCTACTTTCATTTTAGTGACATTTGATTGATCAAATTCACTCATAATTTGTTTAATGAAATCCAATTTCATAGTATTCTCCTTTTTTTGAAGTTCAAAGTATCTAGTAAAATAATAAGCTTTGGAGTTCAAAGCTTATTATAAAATATATAGTCGCCTCAGCGACACTTCTTTACTATTTGTTTGCTTCAATATAATCTACGATATCTTTAACAGTTTTCATGTTAGAAGCAACTTCATCTGGAATTTCTACTTCAAATTCTTCTTCAATTTGCATAATTAATTCAACAGCATCTAAAGAATCAGCTTCTAAATCATCTTTTAAATTTGCTTCCATTGTAACTTGACTTTCATCACAACTTAATGAATCAACAATGATCTCTTTTACTTTTTCAAAATCCATTTTACTTTCCTCCTTGAATACGGTTTGTATTATACACGAAGAATATAAAATGTAAATACTTTGAAGTTCAAATTTGTTTATTTTTTTAATTTTATTTGATTTTATCAACGTTTTTTATTTAAAATATTTTTAAAAAGAGGATGAAATCAATGATTTTATCCTCTTATTCTTTATGAAACACCCACTTTGTTTGTGCACTATAACTAAGTAAAAATAACAATAAATCCCCTACTGGTTTAGCAAGTTTTTCTGACATAATATTAAATATCGATGCCACATAAACAAATAAAGTAGATAAAATTGTAATAATAACTGTTAGAATCAAAAAACGAATAGCTGTCTGTCTATTATTTGTTTTTCCTTTAAAAACATATTTTTTATTAATTACATAATTAACAATTGTAGAAATGACTCTAGCGACAAGACTTGCTAGCGCAATACGCCAAAAATCACTCGTCATCCATAATTTTAAAACATCCAATAATATCCAAGCTAATATAACATCTATAATAGAACTAATAATAGACGAAGATACAAAACGAATAAGATGTAAAAAGATAACATAAATGATTTGGTAGGTCTTATTTTTTGAATGAAACGCTTCTTTTGATAATTTTTTGACTTTAATTTCTTCTATATGATGTTGATTTTGAACTTGATCTATTAAAGCCTGTACTTCATAACAATTTTCATCAACTTCTAACATTTCATCTAAATAAGATATTGAAAAACCAAACAATTCACTATCTACATTGATAAATTTTTGATTATAAATGAGTGAAAATAATTGCGAGATGATTCTTTTCCCTTGGTGATGTACAAAATAAAATTTAGATGTATCCTCATTAATTGATTGACTCATTTGATCAACTAACTTTAAATCATATTCATTTTCAATAACAAGTATGCCCTCTTTATCCTTTAAATGTTCTTTAACATACTGATATCCTTTTTTTAAAGCATAGCCTTTCCCTTTAAAATGTGGATAATTAATAATTTTACAATCATGAATCATCTTTTCAAAAACAGCATGACAATTTTCATCAGAGCCATCATTAATTACTACAACATCATAATTTTTTTCTTTTAACTTTTTAACATAGTTTATAATCCTCTCCCCAGGATTATAAACTGGTATTAAAATAACCATATTACTAAACATATTCATCCCTCATCATATCTATGATACATGAATGTATTTTAAAGTACAAACTAATAAGAAAAAATTATTCTTAATTTTTCTTAATAATTAATTTATGAGTTTCTAGTTATTTATTATTATTTATGCTAAACTACTTTTGTTTAAAAGAGGGAGAGAGTTTATGAATTTAAAAAAGAATTATAAAGGAATCTTATTATGTTTAATTATTGCGATTCCTTGTTGGTTTTTAGGAAAAAAATTTCCAATCGTTGGTGGTCCAGTCTTTGGAATTATTCTAGGAATGATCATTACTTTATTTATTAAAGATAAAAAAGAATTACAATCAGGTATTACTTTTACATCCAAAAAAATCTTACAATATGCTGTTATCTTATTAGGATTTGGAATGAATTTATCGGTTGTTTTACAAACAGGTAAGCAATCTTTGCCAATCATTTTAGCTACTATTTCTACATCATTGATTGTTGCTTACCTATTACATAAAATGATGCATATTCCAAGTAAGATTTCTACTTTAATTGGTGTAGGGTCTTCTATTTGTGGAGGTTCAGCCATTGCAGCTACAGCACCTGTTATTGAAGCAAGTGATGAAGAAGTAGCTCAAAGTATTTCCGTTATCTTTTTATTTAATATGATTGCTGCATTATTATTTCCTACACTGGGAACACTTTTAGGGTTTTCAACAAAAAGTGGCGAAGCTTTTGGAATTTTTGCTGGTACTGCTATTAATGATACATCTTCTGTAACAGCAGCAGCTTCTACATGGGATTCAATGTACCATCTACAAAGTGCTACTTTAGATAAAGCTGTGACTGTTAAACTTACAAGAACACTTGCGATTATTCCGATTACTTTGGTTTTATCTTTTTTTAAGTTAAGAAAGAATAAAGATGGTCAAAAAGTTAATTTAAAGAAAGTTTTTCCATTTTTTATCATTTATTTTGTATTAGCTTCTATTATTACAACAGTTGCGATTAAAATGGGTGTCTCTGCTGATTTCTTTACACCTTTTAAAGAATTAAGTAAATTCTTTATTGTTCTAGCAATGGTGGCTATTGGTTTAAATACAAATGTTGTTAAATTAATTAAAAATGGTGGTAAACCAATTATCTTAGGTTTTATTTGTTGGATATGTATTGCTTGTATGAGTTTATTCATGCAACATTTACTTGGTATATGGTAAAAAGCTCTTAGGAGCTTTTTTGTTAAGTTAATGTTAAGTTTATTTACTTCATATTAAGAAAGTGTTAATCTACTTACGGATTGTGAGGGATATATATATGAAACTGTCGAATATTTTTTCAATGTTAGGTGGTTTAGCGCTTTTCCTTTATGGAATGAATATGATGTCTAATGGATTAGAGCTTGCTGCCGGAAATAAAATGAAATCTATCTTAGAAAAATTAACTTCTAATCGTATTTTAGGAGTTTTAGTTGGGGCTCTTGTAACAGCTGTTATTCAATCTTCTTCAGCAACAACTGTTATGGTCGTTGGATTTGTTAACTCTGGATTGATGTCTTTAACAAGTGCTGTCTGGGTCATTATGGGGGCCAATATTGGAACAACAATTACAGGTCAATTGATTGCTATTAATATTACTGCACTAGCTCCATTGATCGCTTTTATTGGAGTTACGATGATTGTTTTCTTTAAAAATAAGAAAATGGATGCTATCGGAACGGTTATTGGTGGCTTAGGTATTTTATTTATTGGAATGGAAACAATGTCAAATGCAATGGTTCCACTTAGAACAATGCCTGAATTTGTGGGATTGGTTTCGAAATTTCAAAATCCACTTATTGGTATTTTAGTAGGTACTTTATTTACTGCACTTATTCAAAGTTCATCAGCTTCTGTTGGTATTTTACAAGCTTTAGCTAAAAGTGGTGTTATGACTTTATCATCATCTATTTATGTATTATTTGGACAAAATATCGGAACTTGTATTACTTCTGTTCTTGCTTCTATTGGAACAAGTAAGAATGCCAAAAGAACAACAATTATTCATTTATCTTTCAATATTATAGGAACTATTATTTTTGTAACGATTAGTTTATTGTTCCCATTTGCTCATTTAATTGAAAGTATTACACCAAGTAATGTAGCTGCTCAAATAGCTAATGTACATACAATATTCAATGTCACAACAACTTTATTATTACTTCCAATTGGTACAAAGTTAGTTGATCTTGCAACTATGATTTTACCTGAAGATAAAGAGGAACATGAACATATGTCTCTTAAATATTTAGACTTTAGTATTTTTGAAAATGATTATCATATTGGAACAAGTGCTATCGCTAATACTCAATTATTCAATGAAACTCAACATATGTTAAATGTTGCAAATCATAATGTTAAAAGAGCATTTGAACTTTTAGATCATTTTGATCAAGAAAAATATGAACGTCTTTTAAAAGATGAAGATTATATTAATTATTTAAATCAACAAATTATCGATTTTACAACTGCAGCTATTTCAAATGAATTTCCAACTGATGGATCACAAACAATTGTATTATTCTTAAAACTTTCTTCAGATTTAGAAAGAATTGGAGATCATGCAATCAATATTGCTAATAGAGCTAAAAGATTAGCAGAAGATGATACCCATTTTTCTCAAGATGCTTTAAAAGAAATTAATATTATGGAAAGTTTGTGTAATAATATTTTAGATGAATTAATCATCTTGGATTATGACGAATTTAAAAATATTGTGGATAAAGTAGATGTGATGGAAGATAATATTGATAAAACTCAACATCAATTTACTGTTAATCAATTAATGCGTTTAAAAGAAAAGAAATGTTCAACTGAAAATAGTATTATTTATACAAAAATCTTAACTGATTTTGAAAGAATCGGTGATCATGGCTTAAATATTGCTGAAAGCTTATATCATATTCGTAAAATTATGAAACAAATGAAAATGATTAAGCCTGAAGTCGAAGAAGCATAAAAAATAGGTTATAGCGATTTAATTCGTTATAACCTATTTTTATTAATGAATAATTTTTAAAACATCTTCTTCACTATTAATATTAAAAATATTAACA
>CAVESC010000074.1:0-15207 GCA_963618275.1 Bacteroidaceae bacterium | reverse complement strand
GAGATACAGTTTACTGTGAAATCTCTGCTAAAAAGAAAATTGGTATTGAAGAATTATTAGAAACATTAACTGTTGTTGCTGAATTAGCTGATTTAAAAGCAAATCCAAATCGTTATGCATATGGTAGTGTTGTAGAGGGTAAACTTGATAAAGGTAGAGGTGCTGTAGCAACATTATTAGTTGAAAATGGGACTTTACGTACAAGTGATCCAATTGTTGTTGGTGCTGCTTTTGGTAAAGTAAGACAAATGTTAGATGATAAAGGACGTGTCATTAAAGAAGCGTTACCTGGTACACCTGTTGAAATTACTGGTTTAAATGAAGTTCCAGTTGCTGGTGATAAATTTATGGTTTTTGAATCAGAAAAACAAGCACGTAGTGTTGGTGAAACACGTATGAAAGCTAAAATCGAAAAAGATCGTAATTCAGGTGCTGCATTATCTCTTGATGATTTATATTCTCAAATTAAAGAAGGTCAAATTCTTGATTTAAATATTATTGTAAAAGCAGATGTACAAGGAACAGCTGAAGCTGTCAAAGCATCATTAGAAAAAATTAATGTTGATGGTGTTCGAGTTAATGTAATTCGTTCAACTGTTGGTGCAATATCTGAATCTGATGTTATTTTAGCAAGTGCTTCACAAGCAATTATTTATGGTTTCAATGTAAGACCAGATGCAAAAGTTAGAAATAAAGCGGAAGAAGAAAATGTTGAAATTCGTCTTCATAATGTCATTTATAAAATGGTCGAAGAAATTGAAACTGCTATGAAGGGTATGCTTGCACCAGAATATCATGAAGTTGTTACTGGTCAAGCTGAAATTAGACAAGTTATCAAAGCAAGTAAAGTAGGAAATATTGCTGGATGCTATGTTACCGATGGATCAATTAAAAGAAATTGTGGTATTCGTTTAATTCGTGATGGTATTGTAGTTTATGAAGGAAAACTTGCTTCACTTAGACGTTTTAAAGATGATGTTAAAGAGGTTAATGCTGGCTTTGAATGTGGATTAAATATTGAAAACTACAATGATATCAAAGAAGGAGATATCGTTGAAGGTTATGTAATGGAAGAAGTAGAAAAGAAATAGGAGTTGGTCTTATGTCATTAAAAACAGAAAGAATAAATACTCAAATTTTAAGAGAAGTTTCTTTAATTTTACAAAATGAGGTACGTGATAGAGATTTACGTATGTGTACAATTACAGCTGTTGAAACAACTAATGATTTATCTATTTCCAAAGTGTATGTTACTTTTTTAGGAAAAAATTATAATCAAGAAAAAGGAATGGAAGCTTTAGAAAGATCTAAAGGATTTATTCGTAATTTACTTGCTAAAAAATTAAAGGTAAGAAAATGTCCTGAATTACACTTTATTTTAGATACTTCTCTAGAATATGGAAATAAAATTGAAAGTATTATTAATTCATTACACGAAAAAGATTAGAAATAATCTTTTTCTTTTTTTTAGAATTTATTTTATGATATAATAAAAATACTGATACAAGGAGGATTAATATGGTAGAATTATCTAATGATTTATTGACTGTTTCTTTACATCCAAAAGGGGCAGAGATTATTTCAATTAAAGGAAAGAAAGATCAATTGAATTATATGTGGAAAAGAGATGCATCTCAATGGGCTAATAGTGCACCTATTTTATTTCCAATTGTTGGAGCATTAAGAAATGATACATGTATGATTGATGGTAAAGAGTATCATATGACACAACACGGTTTTGCTAGACATAATGAATTTGAAATAAATCAAGTAAGCGATACAGAAGTAATTTTTTCGTTAAAATCAAATGATGAAATTATTAAACAATATCCTTTCTTATTTGAATTAAATGTTACATATAAACTTATTGAAAATAAATTAACATGTCACATCGAAGTAAAAAATATTGATCAACAAAATATTTATTTCCAAGTAGGTGGACACCCTGCATTTGCATGTCCTTTTATGGAAAATGAATCAAGTAATGATTATTATTTAGAATTTTCAGAAAATGAAACATGTAATCGAAAGATAATTGATGTTGAAAAAAGAGGAATGTCTAGAATTGAAAAACCATTTTTTGATAATGAAAGAAGATTTTTTGTAAGACAAGAACTTTTTAATACAGATGCAATTGTTATTAAAAATTTTAAATCAGAAAGTATTGCTCTTAAATCTCTAAATCATGATAAATCAATTGTTTTTCATATGAATGGTTTTGATCATGTAGGAATTTGGGCTGCAAAACATGTTGGAGGTTTAATTGCTATTGAACCATGGGTTGGACATGCTGATTATACTGATTTTAGTGGTGAATTTAAAGAAAAAGAAAGTTGTGTTGAATTACCTGTTGGTAAAACTTTTGATGTTGAATTTACTGTAGAAATTAACCAATAGAGACAAATTTTTTAACTTTCATCATCTATACTTTATTTATGAAAGTTAAAATTATAGAATGTACTCATGAATTAGATTTACAAGATGAAATCAATGATTTTCTTAAACAGGGATATCAAATCATTCAAATGCATTATTGTGTAGCAATGTGTTTTTCATCTGAATTAGAATATTCTTTTAGTTGTTTAATTGAATATGAAGATAAAAGCCAAAATTAATTGGCTTTTATTTTTGTATAGATTTTACTAATTTGTCTAAACTAATTAAGGGAGGTGAAAATGATGGCAAAAGATGTAAAATGTTCAGTTACAACATGTGCATATCATGATTCCAATAATAAATGTTTAGCAAATGAAATTAAAATTTCAAAATGTAATTGTAGTTCTCCTTGTGATGAACAAGAAACAGAATGTGGAACTTTTAAATTAAAATAGGAAATATTCCTATTTTAATTTTTTTTTATAATAGCTCTATGTTATAATATATAAGGTGGTTATATGAAAAATAAATTGATTATTTTTTTATCTGTATTTATGTTATTAGGATGTTCGACTCAAAAAAAAGAAGCATCATATTCAAAAAAACAATATGATGAATATGTGAAATATTATAAACTTTTAAAGAAAAGAAAATCTTTTGATACAGTGTGTCAAGATTGTTCAATACAGCTGATTACTAATAAAATATCAAGTACTAAAACACGTTATGATATTATTATCAATAATCCCAAATTAGAAATGTGTAAAATTAAAGTTTTAGCTTTTATTGATTCGAATGATAAAAATATGCCTAGCATTGGTTTGTTAGAAAAAGATAGTTTTTCTTTGAAACCAAATTATGTTGATAAAAAATCTGGGTACTATAAAGGAATCAATTTATCAGGTATAACATCAAAAAAAGAATTTGATGTTAAAATATATTTAACATATAATACACAAGATAGACAATTAGAAAGGTATATTATTTTACATGGCAATGCGACTTGATAAATTATTAGCTCATTACGGTATTGGAACAAGAAAAGAAGTAAAAAATTATATAAGAAAAGGTTTTGTTAGTGTTAATGGAAATATCGTGAAAAAAGATGATTTTAAGGTTGATTATGAAACTGATGAAATTATTTTTGATGGTGAGCAAATTACATATAAACCATATGTTTATATTATGCTTCATAAACCTGCAGGATATGTTTCAGCAACAAAAGATAATGTTCATCCAACAGTTGTTGATTTAATTTATGGTTATGAGCAATATGATTTATTTCCAGTTGGTAGATTAGATTTGGATACGGAAGGATTATTGTTATTAACGAATGATGGAGATTTTGCCCATAAATTATTAGCGCCTAGCAGACATCATTCTAAATTATATTATGCGTGTATTGATGGAGTAATGAATGAAAATGATGTTTTAAAATTTAAAGAAGGGATAACAATTGATCATTATCAATGTCAAAGCTCTAATTTGTCAATTATAAAAACTGATGAAAATAAATCAGAAGTTCTTATTGAAATTTTTGAAGGAAAGTTTCACCAAGTGAAAAAAATGGTAGAAAATGTTGGAAAGAAAGTTACATATTTAAAAAGAGTCAGAATGAAAAATTTAGAATTAGATAATTCTTTACAACCAGGTGAATTTAGAGAATTATCTGAAAATGAATTAGTCGACTTAATGAATGATTTGTGATAATATTTGTATAAAAAATAAGGAGGATTTTTTGTGAGATTAAGAAATAACCCAAAAGCTTATGATATAATGGAAGAAAATGATGATTTAGTTATATTAGATCCTGAAGATCATAAAGGACATTATCATGAAATATTTGATAAAAATCAACCATTATATATAGAAATTGGAATGGGGAAAGGTGATTTTATATATCAAAACGCCTTAAAACATCCAGAAAATAATTATATTGGAATTGAAAAATTTCCAAGTGTTTTAGCAGCTGCTATTAATAAAATAAATAAAAACGAAAAATTGTCTAATTTAAAACTTATGCATTATGATGCAATTGAATTAGAAAAAGTATTTGAAAAAGGTGAGATAGATCATTTATTTTTAAATTTTAGCGATCCATGGCCAAAAAAAAGACATGCTAAAAGACGTTTAACATCACCAGCTTTTTTAAATGTATATCGTTGTTTATTAAATTCTGAAGGCTATATTGAATTCAAAACAGATAATCGTGGATTATTTGAATATTCATTACAATCTGTAACAGAAAATAATTATCATTTAGATTATGTTTCTTTAGATTTACATAATTCTCCAGAAGCTGATGATAATATTATGACAGAGTATGAAAGAAAATTTTCAGTAAATGGACCAATCTATAAAATGATTATTCATGATATTAAGGAGTGAAAAAATGGATCAATTAATAGAAATTAATTCTTTAGAAGAATATGAAAAAGCTATTCAAAATAAATCAATTATTTTATTTACAGCATCTTGGTGTCCGGATTGTATGTTTATTAAACCGTTTATAGGAGATGTTGTAAAGAAATATTCAAATTTTAAATTTTATAGTATTAATAGGGATAATTTTATTGAATTGTGCCAAGATTTAGATATTTTAGGAATTCCTTCTTTTGTAAGTTACGAAAATGGAAAAGAAACAGCACGTTTTGTAAGTAAATTAAGAAAAACACAAGAAGAAATAGAAGCATTTATACAATCAATTAAGTAAATAAAATTGAAGGAAGGAGTTATTATGTTTAAACATTTTTTTAAAAAATCAAATGATGATGATATTTTTGAAACTGTAGATCCAATTGTTGAACAAAGAAGAAATGAAAAGTTTTCTAAACCTCTTATTTATGATGAAGAATTTAAAAAGGATGAAAGTATATCTAAAAAAAATCCAACTCAACAATTATCAAAAGAAACTACTTCCAAAAATGTTAATAAAACAGAAAAGAAAATTGAAAAAGTAGCGGAACCAGAAACAAAGAAAACTTATGAAATGAAAGACATTATTTCACCTATGTTTGGTATGCATGAAGATAAAAAAGAGACAACTAAAACAGTAAAGAAAAAAGCTGTTAAAAAAACAAAAAAGAAAGATAATTCTCTTATTCAAGTCATTTCTCCTTATTATGGTAATTTTGAAGAAAAGGAAGATCCTGAAAGTGAGGCTGTTTTGACTGCTGTTGAAGAAAATGAAATTTCTTCAAATACTGCAGTTTCAGCTGACGTTGATGAAAAAAAAGATTTAGATGAAGAAAAGCTACCAACTGTAGAAGACAATTTAAGAAATATTGCCAAAATTGTAGAAGAAGAGCAGGATCAACTTAAAATTATTGAAGAAAGAACAGGTGAATTTAAATTAGATTTTGGTCAAAAAAAACCTGAAGAACAAAATTCGTTAATTGATGAGATTGATGATAATATGTCACTAGATGAATTAATGAGTTTGTATGAAAAAAAATTTAAGGATTAATTATGATTAGTGGAATAGGTGTAGATATTTGTGATTTAAGAAGATTAAATCATTTGGATCAACTTGCAAAAAAAATTCTACATGAAGATGAATTTACATTATATCAGTTAAAGCAAAATGATAAATCAAAAAGAGAGTTTGTAGGTGGAAGATTTGCAGTTAAAGAGGCTTTTGTTAAAGCTGTGGGATTCATGCCATTTAAAGAAATTTGTTGTTTAAATGATAAAAATGGTAAACCATATATTAAAAATTTTCGTTGTCACGTTTCAATTTCACATGAAAATCATTATGCTATTGCATTTGTTGTAGTGGAAAATAATGATAGATTATAAAATTAAAATAAAAACATTAATTTTTATATCTTTTGATATTTAGTTAATGTTTTTTATTTAATATGATAAAAATTCACATTATATTTAATTAATTAACTTTTCAGTCGTTTAAATAGACATTTCAGTCGTTTTAAGATGCAAATTTTTATCATTTGATTATGATAATACTAAAGGAGGTTAAATATGTTAAATTCAATTTCTTTAGTAGGAAAAATTGTAAAAGAAGTTTATCATGTCGAAGATATGGCTTTTATTGATGTTGAAATTAAAAGACCATTTCCTGAAGAAATAGGTAAAGAAAAGTTTGATGTCTTTTCTGTTGCTTTATGGAAAGGACTAGAAGATATGATGAGTGACGTTGCACAAATTGGAATGATTATCGCAGTTAGAGGACGTCTTATAGCAAATAAATTTTCACAGGATAACTGCCAATTTAATGCACCTATTATTTATGGTGAACTCATTGAGATTTTAAACAAATATTTTAAATAAATAAATTGTCATTTATCATGTTTTTTGATAAAATCTATTATTGAAAGTCGGTGAAAATAAATGACAATAAATCAAGATAAAATTAGAAATTTTTCAATTATAGCTCATATTGATCATGGGAAAAGTACGTTAGCTGACCGTATTCTTGAAATGACAGGTGCAGTTTCAAGTAGAGAAATGAAAGCACAGTTACTAGATAGTATGGAATTAGAACGTGAAAGAGGAATTACAATTAAGTTAAATGCTGTTCAGCTTCAATATAAAGCGAAGGATGGTAATACTTATCTTTTACATCTAATTGATACACCAGGTCATGTTGACTTTACTTATGAAGTGTCAAGATCTTTAGCTGCTTGTGAAGGTGCTGTGTTGGTGGTAGATGCTGCTCAAGGTGTTGAAGCACAAACATTGGCTAATGTTTATTTGGCTTTAGATAATGATTTGGAAATATTACCAGTTATTAATAAGGTTGATTTACCAAGTGCAAATCCTGAACGTGTAATTCAAGAAATTGAGGATGTCATTGGGTTACCTGCTGATCATGCACCGCGTATTTCAGCAAAAAGTGGATTAAATGTTGAAGATGTTTTAGAAATGATTGTAAAAGAAGTTCCTGCTCCAAGTGGAAGTATAAATCATCCTACTCAAGCACTTATTTTTGACTCATTCTATGATAGTTATAGGGGGGTTGTAGTATTTGTTAGAGTAAAAGAAGGATCTATCAAAGTGGGTGATACCATCAAATTTATGGCAACTGGAGCAACTTATGAAGTTACTGAATTAGGAGTGAGAACGCCTGCAGAAGTAAAAAAAGATGAATTGGTATGTGGCGAAGTAGGTTGGGTTTCCGCTTCGATTAAATCTATTCAAAATGTGCATGTTGGTGATACAATAACAACATTAGAAAATGAAAGTCATGAACAATTACCAGGATATCGAAAATTAAATCCAATGGTTTATTGTGGCTTATATCCAGTAGATAATTCTAAATATAAAAATTTAAGAGAAGCGTTAGAAAAAATTCAATTAAGTGATTCTTCTCTTGTTTTTGAACCTGAAACATCACAGGCATTAGGATTTGGATTTAGATGTGGATTCTTAGGATTATTGCATATGGATGTTATTCAAGAAAGATTAGAAAGAGAATTTGATTTAGAACTTATTGCTACAGCGCCATCTGTAATATATAAAGTATTTTTAACAGATAAAACAATGGTTGAAATTGATAATCCTGCTATGATGCCATCTCCACAAGTAATTGATTATATTGAAGAGCCTTATGTTAAGGCTTCAATTATGACACCAAATGAGTATATTGGTTCTATTATGGAATTATGCCAATCAAAAAGAGGAGAGTATGTTGATATAGATTATATTGATGAAAATCGACGAAATATTATTTATAATATACCTTTATCAGAAATTGTATATGATTTTTTTGATAAATTAAAATCTAGCACAAAAGGATATGCTTCTTTTGATTATGAATTAATTGGTTATCGAGAAAGTAAATTACAAAAAATGGATATTTTATTAAATGGTGATGTTGTAGATGCTTTATCATCTATTGTTCATAAAGATTTTGCTTATGCAAGAGGAAAAATTATTTGTGAAAAATTAAAAGAAATTATTCCAAAACAAATGTTTGAAGTACCTGTGCAAGCAGCACTTCAAGGTAAAATAATTGCGCGAACAACAATTAAAGCAATGCGAAAAAATGTTTTAGCTAAATGTTATGGTGGAGATATTTCACGTAAAAAGAAACTTTTAGAAAAACAAAAAGAAGGTAAAAAGAGAATGAAAGCTGTAGGAAGTGTAGAAATTCCTCAAGAAGCTTTTATGGCGATTTTATCTGTTGATGATGAATAATTGATTCATAGTTATTTTAAAACTAGTTTAATATGTAATATTCAAAATGACATATTAATAAATATTAAAAGTGTGAAACAGGATAGTATTTGTATATTGATCCTGTTTTATTTTACTCATTATTTTCTATCATTTCTTAAACAAATATAGAATTTGTGTTATTATTTGATAGTCTATAATAAAAATTATTGCTGTTTTAAATATGTGAAATAAATTTATATTATCGATTAATTAAAATTTACTAATAATGTAAAGTATAATATAATTGTTCAAGGAAGGAGGAGAAATATGCCCAAGTTTTTTAATAGAAAAACAGCTACAGTAAGGTTTCATGGCTTTAATGAAGAAAAAAAGTATCAAAATAGTAAATCGGATATTATTGTATCAAAAAGATTAATTGAATTAATTGTATTAACACTCGTTTTAGTTTTAATCTTAATTATTAGATTAGCATATGTTCAATTAACTCAAGCTGATACTTTAGAAGTTAAACTAGAAACTTATGGCAGTACAACATATACGAATGATGCACCTCGCGGTGAAATATATGATCGTAATTATACGAAAATTATGGGTAATCAAAATGTTATTTGTGTTGATTATTATGCTCCTAAAAAAATCACAGATAAGGAAATTACATATATTGCAAAATTTTTAAGTAAAAACCTTACAATAGATTTTTCTAAAAATAATGTCAACAATATAACTGAAAGAAATATTAAGGATTATTTTATTATTGCTCATGAAAAATTGGCGGAATCATTATTAAGTGATAGTGAATTAAAAAAATTAAAAGAGGAAAATTCAGATGATACAGAATATTCTAAAGCAAAAACAAATTTAATGGTTTCAAAACTCACTACAGATTATATATATCAAAATATGACACAAGATGAGATAGAGCAAACACGTTTTGAATATTTAATGAAAAGATGCAAAACGGGGTCTGTGACTCTCGTAGAAGGTATTACTGTTGAAGAGGCTAGTGTTATTGGAGAAAATACTAATATTTTAAAAGGAATTCAAATTAGTAGTGGTTGGTCTCGACAATCAATGGTTGATGGACAATTAGGTTCACTCATTGGAAAACTTACAACTAAAAGACAAGGTTTACCTACAGAATTAAAAACAGAATTAACAGCAAAAGGATATACAAGTAATTCTAGAGTAGGTACAAGTGGACTTGAAAAACAATATGAAGATATATTGAAAGCATCTAATTCGTCTTATTCTGTTAAATATAACAGTAATGGGGATCCAATTATTACAAATAACGTTAATGGTGAAAAAGGTGATAATATTCGCTTGTCTATTGATTTAGAACTACAATCTTTTGCAGATGAACTTATTTCAAATGAATTAACAACATGTAATAGCTTTAATAAATATTTTAATAAAATGTATTTTATTATGATGAATCCTAATAATGGAGAAATATTAGTTATGTCAGCCAAAGAAATTGATAAAGCAACTGGTGAGATTAAAGATATTTCTACAGGTAACTTTTTAGAGGCTGTAGAAATTGGTTCTACTTCTAAAGCGGGTACATTATATACAGGATTTAAAGAAAATATTATTGTTCCTAATACTTATTTTGTGGATGAACCTCTTTATTTTAAAGGATCTACTAAAGCAAAAAAATCATGGAAACCAATGGGAAATATTAACGAAATAGATGCACTTGCTTGGTCATCGAACGTTTATATGTTTAGAATTGCAATGAAATTAGCGGGTGTTGACTATGTTCCTCATGGAGCTTTAAATGTTGACCTTAATAGATTTGTGAAGACTCTTTCTACCATTAGAAGAGATTTTGGTGAATTAGGTTTAGGTGTTAAAACAGGTTTAGATGTTCCAAATGAAAGTGATGGTTATAAAGGAAGAGAAATAGCTCCTGGACACTTATTAGATGCATGTATTGGACAATATGACACATATACTCCAATTCAATTAGCTCAATATACTTGTACACTTGCTAATATGGGGAAAAAAGTCCAACCACATTTCCTTATTGAATCATTTAAAAGTGATGGTGAAGGGAATAGATATACAACTTATAAATTTAAAACAAATATCCAAGATGATGTTTCTTCTCAAACAGATGCATTTAAACAAATTAAAGCTGGTATGCGTGCCTGTGTTACAAGATCTGATGGAACTTCACATACTTATTGGTCTACAAAGCCATATGCTGTTTATTGTAAAACAGGGACAGCTGAAAAATATGACAGAGGAGATAGTGTTGACCATCCAAACCATCTTCAAATCGGCTATATTTCAGCAACAGAAGATAGTAAACCTTTAGTTGCATTTGCTAGTATTGCATTTAGAGAAGATCGTTCTTCATCAGGGGCTGATTCCTCTGCACCAATTATTGCACATCAAGTTGTAGATAAATATGTAGAAAAATATGGTTTAAATTAAAAAAATGCTAGTATTTCATAAATTAATATGTTATTATATCTAAGAAAGTTTTAGTGATGCGGAGGTGTAATCATGAGAGATAATATCATTTTAAAATGTACAGAATGTGGCGAAGAAAATTATATCAACACTAAAAATAAAAGAAATCATCCAGATAGAATGGAAGTAAATAAATATTGCCCTAGATGCAATAAAAAAACTGTACACAAAGAAAAAAAATAAGCTTCGGCTTATTTTTTTATTGGAGAATATTTTATGGAAGAACTAAAAATTAAAAAATTTGTACTAGGAAAAATGTCAACAAACTGTTATTTAATAGAAAATGATAATCATTCAATTATAATAGATCCAGGAGATCAAGCAAATCAACTTATAGATTACTTAATTCAAAATAATTTAAAATTAGAAGCGATTCTTCTAACACATGCTCATTTTGATCATATTGGTGCAATAGATCAACTTGTTGAAAAATACAATTGTAGTGTCTATGTTCATCAAAATGATTATAATATGATTTATGATGATTATTTAAATTTATCCAATTATTATAATGCATTAAAAATTAAATCAAAAGTCAATGCTATAAATGATTATATAGATATTGATCATTTTCATTTTGAATTTGTAAACTTACCTGGACATACGGCTGGATCATGCTTTATTTTTTTGAAAAAATACCATATTATTTTTTCAGGAGATGTTTTATTTAAAAATTCAATAGGTAGATTTGATTTTCCAACTTCTTCATCGTCTGATACAAGAAAGAGTATGGTTAAAATTCAAAAAATTGATGAAGATTACAAAATTTATCCAGGACATGGCGAATCAACAACATTATTTCAAGAAAAGCAAAGCAATCCATATCTTCAAGTAGAATAATTTATTCTACTTTTTTTATAAAATTTTTTTCTCTATCTAATTCTAATTCAATAGTTTTATTAAATTTATTTTGAATATTTTTTATCTTAACTTCAATTAAATAATAGTTTCCCATATCATCAACTGTATATGAAATATTATAATGATTAATTTCTAAATCGTTACTTAATAAAATGCTATTCAAATTTTCATATTTAAAATGAGCTATAAGAATATTTTCAATTAATCTTATTTCATTTGTTTGTTTCAAATATTGGAAACTGCGACTGTTATTAATTGTTAAACGACATAATGATAATATATTTAATGATAATATAAGTAACAAAACAAGTGTAATTTGTAGTACGTTACCATCATTCTTCATTTTTTTCATAATCGCTTCCTATAATAAAACTATAATTTATATTGTTTTTTGATAAAATTATTTTAATAAATCCATTGGTATTTTCAAAATATACAGAATTAATGTCATGACATAAAATGTGATGTCCAGGAGTAATAACTAGTCTGTTATTTTGAAGAATTATTTTATGAGCTTCTTCATTTTCATCGAAATAATATAATGTGTCACCATATTCAATATTTTTGGCAGTTATGAGCTCTTTACTAAGAGAACATATTGCATTTTCTAAGGAAAAATCAATATATTTTGATTGATTGGAAAATTTTAAAACTTTGACTAATATTGAACAATTAAGTACGATCAATAAAGTAATAAATAAACTCATTAAAACTTCAATTAATGTAAAGCCTTTTTTAGACATTGTTCTATTCCTTCTTCAATCTGAATTGTATCTTCAATTTTTTGTTCATTTACTTGATAGGTATTATATTCGTTGTTAATTCTTGTGTTTGTTTTAGTATTTATAGTATATAAAGATACCAATAAAATAATAACAGTAATAAAAACAGTAAAGGAAAACAAACTTTCAACTAATGTAAAACCATGTTCATTGGAATTCATAATCACCAGCTCCTAAATGAAAAACAAGCATGTATTTTCTTTGGGGAGTAATCAAATCAATATGATTAGCTTGATTAATATTGCCGTCTTTATTGAAATAAATATCTTTAATATTATTAAAAAAGCAATCGTCAGGTAATATCAAATTGCATTTTTGATTTTCATCTAAAAAATAAATTTCATGGGGTGTTATAGTTAAATCAACTTTTTCATGAGAAATAATAGCTTTGCTTTTTGCTTGGTCGATAATCATTAATATCTGTTTTTGAAGACTTTCATTGCTCGTATATGTTATTTTCTTTTTCATATAAGGAAATGAAAGAGCTGATAATGAGATAATAATTGATAAAACGAGTAACATTTCAATTAAAGTAAAACCCTTATTTTGACACATATGCTTCTCCATCATTTATTTTAATTGCTAGACCAGATGGGCAAATAGCTTGTTTTTCTTTTAAATATGGATGGCTTCCGGATGTTAATTGTGACATACTTGTAGGTAATTCTCCATGTTCGATCTCATACAAAATAATCTGTGAATTGACCACTTCAATTTGTGCATCACAACTTTTTTCTTTTACAATACGGTTTTTACTTGTTACTTCTGGGATAACAAGTAATAAAATAACAAGGATAACAGAAATACAAAATATCATTTCAATAAGTGTAAAACCTTTTTTATTAGTATTCATAATTTTTAAATCCTCCTTTTTATAAATTTGAAACAACGTTCATCATTGGAATAATTATTGAAATATATACAACAATTACAAATGTAGCAACAAATCCATAGATTAAAGGTACTGTTATTTTTATAAAATTTGAAATAATTTGATTTAATTGCATAAAAGTAAGTTGTATATAATTTTCTAAATTATGGTTTTCATGAGCATTTTGAATAATAGAAATATATTTTTTAAAATCTTTTGAGAAATATGGGAATTCATTAATTGCCGATTTAAAATCACAACCTTCAAGAATTAAATGATGTAATTCATAAACAATCATTTTAATATCACTATCATTTATTTTGTTATATAAAGTTTCAATAATAGATGTTGTATCATAGTGTTGAATTAATAATTCATTATAATAAATTGCAAATTTTAATGAATAATATTTACAAATTATTTTTTTAATTATGTGTGTACGTTTAATAAGCAATTCTATATGATTAAATTTTTGCTTTGAAACGCTTTGATATATAAAAATTACTAAAATAGCACTTACTATAGTAAATAAAGCCAAAAATAGGGGAATTGCATGTAATAATACAAATAAACTTTTAATTATAAATGATTTTTGAATATTAAAATCGTTAAATAAAATTTCTACTTGCGGTAATAAATAAAAAATAACAAAAATAGAAAAAATAAATAAAAAGATAAGTAAAATTACAGGATATGCTAATTTTTTTAAAAAAATATTTTTGTACTCTTCTCTTTTTTTACAAATATCAAGAGATTTACTTAATGCTATTTCTAATGTAAATTCATTTTTAAAAAAAGAAAAATATTCTTTAAACAAAGTAGGGAAAGGTAATATCATAAATATTTCATCAAGTGATAGTCCTTGGTTTAAATATTCTTTAATTTGTATTATTTCTTTTTCGTAATCAAACATACTACAAAAGTCTAAAGTTTCTTGTAAAGAATATCCTTGATTAAAGAAAAAAATAAATAAATCTACTAAATTAAATAGTTTCTTTTTCATTTAAAACACCTATATTCTTTAAAGTTAAAGAAGCTTTAGAAAAATCATAATATTCTTGTTTGTTTTGATGAAAATAGCCAGCTAAATGGTTACAATCAATAAATTCACTTAAAATGACGACATCATTATTTTGATTAAAACGTAATTTTTGTGTCATAATCCCAAGAAGTACATCTTCCAAATCAAGAGAAGAAATATTTAAATTTTCTAACCTTTTAATTGTATTGATACAATTACTAGCATGAATGGTTGTTAATACAAGGTGACCAGTTAAAGCACAAGTAAGTGCTAATTGGGCTGTTTTTTCATCACGAATTTCTCCAATCATAATAACATCAGGGTCATGTCGTAGAATTTGTTTTAAAGATTCATGATAATTAATTCCTCTTTTTTCATCAATTTCTATTTGTAAACAATAGTCTTTATTAATTTCTATAGGATCTTCTAAAGTAATGATATTTTTTTTATAACTATGATTGATAGCATCTAAAAGCGCATATAATGTAGTTGACTTACCTGATCCTGTGGCTCCACTTATTACAAATAAACCACTTTCTTTTTTTACAATATTCTTTAAAAAATGATATACATGCTTATCTTTACTAATATTTTCTAATGATAATTTTTGATGGTTATTAAGAATACGAATAACAATTGAATCCATATCTTTCCCAATTAACGAAGAGATTCTT
>CAVESC010000073.1:0-15476 GCA_963618275.1 Bacteroidaceae bacterium | reverse complement strand
GTATAATATAACTTATTAATTTCTTTATAATAAGACCTTATTAAATATCAGTCCGCATTTCATAGATGTATTTTTTATAAAATGAAGTATAATGATTACTAAAGGAGTGTATTTATGAGTATTACAATTACACAAATCGCTAAACTTGCAGGTGTTTCAAGAGGTACCGTTGATCGTGTTATTCATCAACGAGGACGTGTTGCTCCTGAAGTAGAAAAGAAAATACGTGACATTATGGAAGAAAATGATTATCATCCAAATATGTTAGGAAGAGCTTTAGCTGTTTCTAAAACGCCACTTACAATAGGGATGATTATGATTGAAAAAGGAAATCCATTTTTTCAATTGATTTATTCAGGAATGAAAGAAGCAATTTCTCAATTTAGAGATTATCCAATTTCAGTTGATTTTAGACATATTAATGGTGTAGACGAAGAAGAATATTTGAATGTACTTGATGAATTAGAAAATAAGGTAAATGCCTTGATTATTGCAGGATTACAAACACCACGAATTATTGAAAAAGTAAATCAAATTGTTAAAAAAATACCAGTTATGACTTTAAATATTGATTTAGAAGATTCTTGTAGAATTGGTTTTATTGGAATTGATGATTATAAGGCAGGAACTTGTCTTGCTGGATTAACAAGTAATTTGACAAGATCAGGAGAAAACGTATTGATTCTTTCTGGTTCAAAAACAGTTCATTCACAATCGCAAAGAGTCAATGGTTTTCTTGATACAATGAAACAATATCCTGAAATTTTATTGAGTGATGTAATTTATACAGAAGATAAACTTGAAATATCAAATAAACTTTTAAAAGAAATTCTTTCAAAGAAATATTATAAGACAATTGTCATGGTTGACTCATGGCTTGCAAATGCTGGAGAAGTTGTAGCACAATCAGGTTATGATGATATCAATATTTTAGGTTTTGACTTGATGCCACAAAATAAAGAAGCATTAAAACAGGGGAAAGTTACTTATATCATTGATCAAAGTGCTTATATGCAAAGCTATGAATGTGTACATAAAGTATGCGAACATTTGATTTATGGTATAGAACTTCCAAAAGGAAAAAACTATCTTCCTATTCATATTTATAATAAGTATAATTTAGAGTGATTTCTTTATTTTATTGAATTTTTCTTAAAAATACTGTTATAAATCAATTAAATAGATTTATAATAGTATTTTTATTTTGAATTGATTTGTATGATAGTGAACTGAACATACTTATAGCAAACAAATTATAAATAGTTTATAATAAAAACGAAAGGGTGATGGAAATGAAGGCAATACCAATAGGAATATCTGATTATAGAAAGTTACGCCAAAATGACTATTACTATGTTGATAAAACTTTAATTATAAAAGAATTTTTAGAAAGAAAGAGTCAAGTAACATTAATTACACGTCCTAGAAGATTTGGAAAAACCATTAATATGTCTATGATGGCAGAATTCTTTGATATTACAAAAGATTCAAAAGAAATCTTTAAAGGTACTAAAATCATGGATACACCTTATGCTAAAGAAATCAATCAATATCCAACAATCTTCATTTCTTTTGCAGATGCAAAAAGAGATAAGACATCTGTTGTTTCAACAGTAAAAGATCAAATATTGAAAGAATGGGATAGATATAATTATGTTTTTAATAATCTGTCAAAATATGAACAAAATAAGCACGATGTTTTAGAAAATATTTTAATGAACTATTTAAATGGAAGTTTGGAAGGAATAGGAGATGCTATTTCTTTCTTAATGGAAAAACTTCAAAGTTACTATAATAAAGAAGTTATGGTGTTTGTTGATGAATATGATACGCCTTTTATTGAGTCTCATGTTAATTGTTTTTATGATGAAGTAAGGGGTGGCCTTTCAAGTTTACTTCATAATTCACTTAAAACATCAAATAGTTTAAAATATGCAATGCTTACAGGAATTCAAAGAGTTGCTAAAGAAAATATCTTTAGTGATTTAAACAATTTAGATGTTTATACTGTATTAGATAATGGATATAATAACTTCTTTGGTTTTGATAATGAAGAGACTCAACAAATATTAGAATATTATCATTTAAAATTAGATGATAAAGTTAGAGAAATGTATGATGGTTATAAGATGGGAAATATTGAAATTTATAATCCTTGGTCAATTTTAAATTATGCTAAAAGACAAGAACTCATACCCTATTGGGTCAATACGAGTGCTAATGTTATGATTAAAGATGCTATAACAAAATCAGATGATGATTTTAAAAATGAATATGAAAAATTAATAACTAATGGTCAAATTGAAACAATAGTTAGTATGCAAACAAGTTTTTATGAGGAGGCCGATAATTCAACATTATGGGGACTGTTTGTCAATGCGGGTTATTTAACGGTTAAGCAAATCATAGATCGTTATAACGATAGATATTGTATTATGATTCCAAATGCTGAAGTAAGAAAAGAATTTATTAATTTAACGGAATATCAATTAGGATTAAAAAATGGAAAATTATTCAGTGTCGTAAGTGAATTGATAGAAGAAAAACCAGAAGCATTTCTTGAACAATATCAAAGTATTTTGATGATACCTAGCTATCATGATTTAATGAGTGAAAATAGTTATCATATGATGATGTTAGGAATGTGTTTATGTTATTCTTCGCAATATGATGTTATAAGTAATCGAGAAGTTGGAAAAGGCAGAAATGATATCATTTTAAAAGCAAAAGATAAAAATAAAACATCTTTTATTTTAGAATTTAAATATTTCAAAGAGGATAAAAAGAATAGTGAAAAAATTCTTGAAAATCTAGCTAATGAGGCTATTCAACAAATCAAAGATAGAAAATACGATTTTGAATTAACTGGAAAAGTTATTTATATAGGGTTAGCACATCATGGAAAAGATGTTGTTATGAAATGGAAAGAAAAAAGTAATGTATAGAGGGTACTTCTCATACATTATTTTTTTATGTAAGCACTTGCATATATTGTCTAAAAGTATTATGATTAATTTAAGGAATGTGCACGAGCACATAAATAGTGTGTGCGCACACATAGGAGGGATATAATATGGAAACAATGAAAGCGATTATTTATGAAGATGTAGGGAAGTTTAGTGTAAAACAAGTACCTGTTCCTAAAGTAGAAAAGAGTACAGACTTATTATTAAGAGTAGATGCTTGTTCTATTTGTGGAACAGATGTCCACATCTTATCTACACCACCAGGTGTTGATGCAAAGAAAGGAATCATTCTTGGTCATGAAATGGTAGGGACAATTATAGATAAGGGACCTGATGTTAAAGGGTATGATATTGGAGATCGTGTTGTAATTGATAATAACGTTCCTTGTGGACATTGTGAAGAATGTCAAACAGGGCATTATAATACTTGTTTGAATATGAATGGTAAAGGGGTAGATGATGATGGTGTCTTTGCACAATATTGTGTATTTCCTGCAAGCTGTGCAACAAAAGTACCTGCTTCTTTACCAGATGATCTTGCTGTTTTTTGTGAACCCGTTAACTGTTGTATGGGTGGTATTAAAAAACTTGGAACAATGCTTCCTGGACAAACAGCTGTTGTATTAGGTGGCGGACCTATTGGACTTTACTACATGAAATTATTACAACTTAAAGGAGCTGGTAAAGTTATTGTTTCTGAAGTATCAGATTTTAGAAAGAAATATGCAGAAGATATGGGTGCTTATAAAGTTGTTAACCCACTTAAAGAAGATCTTGCAGCCTATGTAAAGAAAGAAACAAACGGTTATGGTGCAGATATTGTCATTGATGCTGTTGGTACATTATTAAATGATGCTTTAGCATGTGTAAGACGTTCAGGAACGATTCTTTTATTTGGTTTAAATGGTAATGCAAAACAAACAATTTGCCAAAGTGATATTGCTATGAATAACTTATCTATTTTAGGTAGCTATATTGGACATTTCACTTTTGAACCAACAGTTAGATTATTAGATAGTGGTATTGTTGATTTTAGAAATATGATCACACATCGTTTAACTTTAGATGATTTTGGTATTGGATTAGAAGCAATGCGTAAAGGGGAAGCCTTAGAAGTTGTTTTATATCCTAATAAGGAGAGTGTTGAATAATGAATCTATTAATAGCACTTATACCAGCGATTTGCTGGGGGTTAAATCCTACAATTGTAGGTAAAATTGGAGGTAAACCAATTCAACAACAATTAGGGACAGCACTTGGAGCAACTCTTTTTGCAATAGTCGTTTATATTATCATGCATCCTGCGTTAACATCTTCTTTAGTTATTGGATGTATTATTTCAGGAGCATTTTGGAGTGTTGGACAATTACTGCAATATAAATCTTATGGAGTTCTTGGTACAGGGAAAGCTTTTGCTATTTCTACAGGTTTCAACCTTGTTTTAAATTCTTTATTTGGTGTTCTTGTCATGGGTGATTGGGCGCAAACAAATCAAAAACTTATTGGTTTTGCTGCTTTAGCTGTAATCATTTGTGGTGCTGTTCTTACTTCTTACAGTGATAATAAAGAAGAATGTGATTTAAAAAAAGGAGCTATTATTTTAGCAATTGCTGCTGTAGGATTTACAGGTTATTCATGTGCGCCAACCTTTGTAGGGGCAGGAGGAATCCAAGCAGTATTCCCACAAGCCATTGGAATGATTGGTGGTTCTTTGGTTCTTAGCTTATTTGAATCAAAAGACATCAAAAAATTTGATGCAGTTACATTTAAAAATATGATTCCTGGGTTAGTTTGGGCATGTGCTAATATTGCGATGATTTATGCTAATAAACTTAATGGGGTCGCTATTGGATTTACATTATCACAAATGGCCGTTGTTGTATCAACATTTGCAACACTTGTTATTTTAAAAGAAAAGAAGTCAAAGAAAGAACTTCTACATACGATTCTTGGTACAGTTGTTGTTGCTATTGGTGGTATCATGATTGGCTTTACAAAATAGAATGGAATAGCTGAATTATAAAAATTAAATGAGGGGTTGTTGTCTATGCTTTAATGGACTCAATCCTTTTTTATTATAAAATTTAAAGAGTTCAATTAATAATTGAGTTATAATAAAAGAAGTTCAACTAATCGATGATACCAAAAAAGATAGTTAGAAATTAAAATATAAGTGAGGGATGAAAAATGTTGGATTATAAAAAAATAGGTTTATATTTATTTGAAAAAAGAAAAATGTATCAATTAACACAAAAACAATTAGCTGATCAGCTAAATATTTCATTTCAAGCAGTTTCAAGATGGGAAAAGGGGTTGTCTATTCCAGCGGTAGATTTATTAAATGAACTTGCAGATTTATTTCATGTAACTGTTGATGAAATTTTAAAAGGTGAAGATAAGTGGCCAGTATTTTCATATGAAAAATCAGGAGTTGATGTTGCAAAAATTGATTTAATAAATCAAGATTTAAAAACTCTTTTTAATCAATATTCTTATAATCCAGCATTTCGAGGGGCAATCTATGATTTAAATGATCATTCATTTTCTCAAAAATCCCTACAAATTGTTTCTAAAGTACAAGAACCAGTAACTAAACAAAAACTTGCCATGGAATATGGTTATATTCGAGAAATAGTTGAAGATATTATATGTACTTGTATAAATGATCTATTAATGATAGGTGCTCAACCACTCTTTTTAACAGAAACACTTATCATGGGATATTTAAATAAAGAAATATTAGAGTCAATTATTAGAGCTTTTAATATTTTTTCTAAAAAATATGATATTAAACTATTAACAGGTCAATGTTCGATTAAATCACAATCTCTACAATTGAATGATTGTCTTATTTCTACAACAATTACAGGAATTTTAGATAAATCTAAAGAGATAGATACTTCTTATATAACTGAAGGAGATATTATTTTAGCGATTGAATCAAATGGCATTCATCATTATGGTTATTCGTTAATTGATACTTTGATATCTACAATACCAGAAATAAAAAAAGAAGTTATTGATGGACATTGTTTTATTGAAGAAATCATGAAACCACAATACTGTTATTATGAAAGTTTAATAGATTTAATTGATAAAAAAAGAGTCAAAGGATTAGTAAATATTTCAGGATGTGGATTTCCTAGAAATTTAACAAGAGTTATTCCTCAAGGATTATGTGCAAATATTGATTTAGCGAAGATCAAAATGCCACCTATTTTTCATTGTTTAAAAAAATATTTAAAAGTGAGTGATCAAGAAATGTTAAACACATTTAATTGTGGAGTGGGTTATATTGTTATAGTTGATGTTGATCAACAAGAAGAGGTATTAAATCATATTAATCAATATTTTCCTTGCAAGGTAATTGGTATAATTCAAAGTGGACAAAAGAAAATAAAATTAAGAAATAGTTTAAACTGGAATGAGTATTAAGAAACTTTTAAAAAAGGAGTACTTATATGAAAATTTTAGTAAGTGATTTAGATGGGACTATCTATCGAAATAAAATGGTATCAGCTATTGATTTAAAAATGATAAATGATTTTGCTAGTAGGAATATGTTTGTCATAGCGACAGGCAGAAATGAAAATACATTTTCTTTTTTTAGTCAACACTATGATTTAGCTTATCAATATGTAATTTTATGTAATGGAGCGTTAATACAAGATAAAAATCAACAAACGATTATTAAACACTCTTTTAATAAAGATGATGATTTAGAAAATATATTTGAGATACTTCATCTATATTCTAATCAACAAATAAGTGTTAGCTTATCTTTTGAAAAAGGAGGCCTTTATTTACCGAAATGGCAGGATAATTTATTTGATCAGGTTAAAGCTAACTTGTCCTATGAAATGTTAGGTATTTGTCTAGAAATTGTTAATAAAGATTTAAAGGTTGTTGAAAATATTTACCAACGATTATTAAAGAATACATCATTTAATGTTGAAAAAAATAATCAATATATCGATATTTTACCTAAAGGTGTTAGTAAGAAGAATGCGATCAAAGAATTAATAGCTAGATGTCATTTAAAAGAAGATGATCTTTATGTTATAGGGGATTCTTATAATGATTTATCAATGTTTGAAATCAATAAACATAATTTTATCATTGATAAGGGGATAGAGGCTTTAAATAAAAAGGCAACCTATGTGGTTGATTCTATAAGTGATTGTCTAAAAATAATAGATAAAAAATAGTAAAGGTATCCTAAAAAGATACCTTTACTTAGTTTTTTCAAGTTTTTCAATATAATTTGTTACATCAAGCGGATTTGTTTTTAAGATATTTCTTAAATGATGTTTATCTATAATAGGGATAGACTTGTTTTCTAATAAAATAAAGAGTTTTTCATAATCCTTATTTTTTATAGGATGCCCAGATGGATAAATAGATATTATTGATTGATTATTTAAATGAAATAATAGTTTTATTTTATAACCTTTTTGAGCCCATAATATAGAGACAGGTTCATATGAAAGTTCGATATTTTTAATATCGTTTATATTTATTTTTTTTTGAGGATATGTTTGCTTTCCAATAATAAGATTTATTGTTTCTAAAAACATTTGAAGATATCCTTTATAAACATAATAATTTACAAAAATAGGATTAATTTCAAGATAGTCAGTAATGGTTGCAAGAGGAACAACAATCAACATCGTAACAAAGAAAGCAATGATTCCTATAAAATTACAAATAGAACGATTTAATGGAGTTAAAAATGTTAATAAACCACCTGTTCCTATACCACCAATGAGTCCATAAAAAATAAAGGCTATAAAATTAACGATAATATTTTTTCTTGTAGCTTTTTTACCAATAATTAATGTTTCATTCATTTCTAATCCCTCCTTCAATTATTATTATAGATAACCAACAATGAATGATAAGACCTATGACGTCAACGACACAAATATGACATGAAAAATAGAGTCTAAAACAAGAATGATTGACATTTTATAACATAATAGTTATAATTCTAACTGTTATAATTCTAACTATTGGAGGGGTGATGATGGAAGAAACATTACATTATTTGATTATGGCTAATCAAATGCTTGTTCAAAAAGCACTTTTAGAAAATTTAAAAGCATCAGGTCTTACCATTGGACAACCTAAAATACTTGATTATTTAAAAGATCATGATGGAAGTAGCCAAAAAGAAATTGCAAAGGGGTGTTTTTTAGAAGCAGGGTCTTTAACATCAATACTTAACCGTATGGAAGAAAAAGGACTTATTGAACGTCGTATTCTTAATGGAAATAGACGTACTTATCATATTTTTATGACGGAGTTAGGTAAGAAATGTCAACAAAGAGTAGATGAAACTTTTAATGAAATTGAAAAGCATGCTTTGCTTGATATTTCAAAAGAGGAGTTTGAGGAGTTTATGAAAGTTTATCATAAAATTTATAATAATTTAGAAACTTGGGTAGGTGGTGATAAATAAAATGGAAAAATTAAAAAGATATATTATTTTTATGATTGGATTGTTTATTAATGCGTTAGGGGTAAGTCTTGTAACTAAAGCAAGTTTAGGAACATCACCGATTTCTTCAATTCCTTATGTATTAAGTTTACAATTTGATTTAACACTTGGTAATTTTACAATTATATTCAGTATATTATTGATTTTATTACAATTAGTTATTTTAAGAAAAAATTTTAAAATAGAGAATTTATTACAAATACCTGTCTCTATTTTATTTGGTTATTTTATTGATTTAACAATGTACTTATTTTTATGGCTTGATCCTCGTCATTATTTAATGAGTATTGTAGCTTTATTAATTGGTTGTTTTGTTTTAGGATTTGGTGTTTATTTGGAAGTTTTAGCAGATGTGATTATGCTTCCAGGAGAATCTTTTGTGCGAGCAATTGTACAAACATGGAATACGAATTTTGGGACAACTAAGATTATTTTTGATACATCGATGTCTGTTATTGCTGGTATTCTTTCTTTTGTTTTCTTTGGTAAACTTAACGGTGTACGAGAAGGGACAATTATTGCAGCATTGCTTGTTGGTTTTGTAGCGAGAATTTTAGGTAATAAACTTGAATTTATTAAAAACTCTTTATTTCCTCAAGAACTTATTCAAGAAGAAATTGTATCATCTATTTCTGCAAATAAAAGTGTTATTGTTATTGGTAGACAATATGGAAGTGGTGGGCATGATTTTGGTCAACAATTAGCTAAGAAATTAAATTTTGATTTTTATGATCAAGAAATTATTGAAATGGTTGCTGGAACATCAGGAATGACCAAAGAATTTATTTATAAAAATGAAGAATCAATGCCTAATAATGTGCTTTATGATTTGATTAATCAAGTCTATGTTTATGGTGATTTAACTTATGAAGCACCTAAAGATAAAATATTTGAATTAGAATCAAAAGTGATTAAAGAAATTGCTGAAAAAGGAAATTGCGTTATTATTGGAAGATGTTCAGATTATGTTTTACGAAATGATCCTGCTGTTTTAAAAGTTTTCTTTAGTGCACCTTTAGAATTAAGGGTTGAAAAAGTTAAGAATCGTTTAGGTTTATCTGAAAAAGATGCGAAACATAAAATTTATAAAGAAGATAAATATCGTGCCGAAAATTATCATTATTATACACATAAAATTTGGGGCATGGCTGAAAACTATGATCTAACAATTAATACAGAACTCGGTGAAAATTATATAGAAGAATGCATAAAAAATGCATTAAAAGGAGAAAAGAATAATGAAAAAATATCCTAATCTTTGTAAACCTATTACTTTAGGTAATGTCACATTTAAAAACAGAATGTTTTCTGCACCTATGGGTGGAACAGATATTACCAATGATGGTTGTATTGGAAACAAATCAATTGCTTTTTATGAATTACGTGCTAAAGGTGGCGCTGGTGCAGTTACTGTATCTGAATGTATGGTTCATCCTCAAACAGATGGAAGTCATGCGTATCATTTAGATCCTACAATTTTAAATTCACTTGCAAGTGCTACTTACGCTGCAGATGCTATTAGAAGACATGGATGTATACCTTCTATTGAATTATCTCATTCAGGAATGTATGCAGGAACATATATGACAGATAAAACAAAACAAAAAGAAATGTGTCAATGGGGACCTTCAGCACTTACAAGAGCGGATGGCATAAAAGTTCATGAATTAACACATGAAATGATTAAAGAAATTACTGAAGCTTATGGTCGTACTGCTATGATGGCTAAACGTGCAGGTTTTGAAATGATTATGATTCATGGTGGACATGGTTGGCTTATTAATCAGTTTTTATCACCAATGTTTAATCACCGTAAAGATGAATATGGTGGAGATATAGATAATAGATGTCGTTTTGCTATTGAAGTTTTAAAATCAGTTAGAGAAGCAGTTGGGCCACTTTTTCCAATTGAATTTAGAATGAGTGGTGCTGAATTTGTAGAAGAAGGTTATGATTTAAATGAAGGAATAGAAATTGCGAAAAGATTAGAAGCTTATGTTGATCTTTTACATGTTTCGGCAGGAACATATCAAAGAACTTTTGGTAAAACACATCCATCTATGTTTGAAAAACATGGATGTAATGTTTATCTTGCTGAAAATATAAAAAAACATGTTAAAGTTCCAGTAGCCACAATTGGAGGATTAAATGATCCTGTACAAATGGAAGAAATTATTGCTTCAGGAAAAGCAGATGTTGTAGAAATGGCCAGAGCATTATTGGCAGATCCATTTCTTCCAGAAAAAGTTATGGAAAATAGAGATGATGAAATTGTACGTTGTTTAAGATGCTTTACATGTATGGCAGAACGTGCTTCAACTTCTACGAGAAGATGTACGGTCAATCCACTTATTGGAAGGGAAATCGAAGGTAATGAAATCTATCCTGCTTTAAAGAAAAAGAAAGTTTTAATTGCAGGTGGTGGACCTGGTGGTTTATATGCAGCTTATACAGCTGCAATGAGAGGACATGATGTTCTTCTTTGTGAAAAAGAAGAACAGTTAGGTGGTATTTTAAAAAGCGAACAAGCACTTCCATTTAAATATGAAATGTATCAATTGATTCAAGTCTATGAAAAAATGGCAAGAGATGCTGGTGCTAAGATTTTATTAAATACTGAAGTAACAAAAGAATATGTTGAAAAAGTAAAACCAGATGCTCTTATTATTGCTGTTGGTTCAAGACCATTTATTCCTCCAATTGACGGAATCAACAATGAAAATGTTATTATTGTAAATGATTATTATAAACAAAAGGAAAAATGCAAAGAGAGTGTTGTTGTATTAGGTGGTGGACTTGCTGGTTGTGAATGTGCCATTCATTTAGGAAATGAAGGTAAAAAAGTAGAACTTGTAGAAATGAGAGATCTATTAGCACCTGATGCCAATGTAAGACATCGACCATTATTATTAAAAGAACTTGAAAAACATGTTACTGTACATACAGGACTTCGAGGTATTAAAGTTACTGAAGAAGGTGTTCTATGTTTAGATAAAGATAATCAAGAAGTTTTAATTCAAGGAAAAACGGTTATTTGTGCGTTAGGTCAACGCTCACGAAAAGATGTCGTTGAACAACTTCAAGACAGTGCATTGCGTGTAGACGTGATTGGTGATGCTGAAAAAGTTTCAACAATTACTCATGCGGTATATAGAGGATATCATACAGCACTTGATTTATAAATATTATGTTAAATAGAGGAATTTGTAATGATTCCTCTATTTATATGTGCTATAATCAAAATTAAAGGAAGTAGAAGATTTACATGAAGAAACAGGGGCAATGATTTTAAAATAAAACCAATATCTTTTTATTCGATTATTGGAAAAAATAGAGCTAATGATACTTGGGAAGAACATCATGGTATGTTTTATTATGCAGACATTAATCTTTTGAAGAAAGTTTGCATATTGAAATGGAGGAGATTGTTTTACTTGATGAATTACCTGATTTATGGACATATTCTGAAATACAACCAAAGTTAATTGAATAATATTCGAGTTTAGAAAATAAATAAGTTTAATTTGTAAAAAATATACGAGGAGATATTGTATGGATAATAAAGATACTATGAATGAATGTATGTGGATGCTGATGGGAAGTATTCATGAAAGTAATCGTGTTACTGTAGCAAAATGTTTAGATATGATGGAAGAAAAAGATATTTCAAAAGAAGAAATGATTTCTAATATAGAATCTGCAAAAGAAGAATTATTTACCCTTTATAATGAAAAAATAAATATAATTATTAATGAATTAGAAAAGTAGTATGAACATCTATAAAGTAATAGTTTTTTATCTATGAATATGATGAAGATTTTAAAACATCCATGATGACGAGTGACGGTTCTGATTCGTCGGTAATATAAAAAATGACCGATCAATGATGATGCGTGAGAGCAAAGACACATCGATAAAATAAAAAATGGCTCAAGGATGTACTAGAGGAATTTAAAGGATTCCTTTTGTTTTTTATTAAAGTACACTATTAGAAAATTAATGTGATATTTTGTTGAAAACGTTTTCTTTTCTAGATACAATTAGTAAGAATAAAGAAAGGAAATAATATATGAAATATTTATTTTTAGATGTTGATGGAACATTAATTGATTATAAAACAAAATTACCTGCTTCAGCTAAAAAAGCAGTAGAACAAGCACAAAAGAATGGACATAAGGTTATTATTTGTACAGGATGTAGTCGTTGTGAAATAGAAGCAAGAGATATGGATTTAAACTTTGATGGTGTCATCTATGGAAATGGTTGCTATGTTGAGTATAATAATAAAGTAATCTTTCATCAACCATTAACTTTAGAACAATGCACACGTTTTGTAAATTGGTGTAATGAAAGAGATTTAGCTTTCCGTTTAGAATGTAATGATGGAATGTTTTTAAGTGAAGGTTATGAAGAAAAATCACGATTAACAAGATATAAATATATTTATGGATTAGAAGAAGATTACTCAGATAAACCTTTACCATCACTTTCAAGACACATGATTAGTGGGGAAAATTTATTTAGAGATGATGTTAATAAAACAGCATTCGTTTTAAAATCTTATCAAGATTTTTTAGATGCTAAAGAAGAATTTTCAGATATGACGGTTGATACATGGGGCGGTAAAGGTGAGCTTGCTTTATATGGAGCAACGCGTGCTAAAGGATTTGATAAAGAAAATTCAATTCATCTTTTATTAAAATATTTACATGTTGATCCAAAAGATGCTATTGCTTTTGGTGATGGTGTAGTTGATATTCCAATGTTTGAAGCTTGTGGTTTTTCCGTAGCAATGGGTAATGGAAATGATGAAGTTAAAAAAGTAGCAAGTTATGTAACGGATGATGTAGATCATGATGGTTTATATAACGCTTTTAAATATTTAAAATTTATTTAAATTAAAGATAGAAGGATGTAGGGATGGCAAATAAATTAAAAATTAAAAGAGCAGTAAAATTAAGAACAAATTATTTTGAATATGTTTATAAGAAATATATTTACAATGTTTTTACAGAATTAGATAGACCTAAACATGAACAAATTATTTTAGGAATGGAAGAACATAATACCAATAAAGAAATTTTAAAAAAATATTTAAGTGAAAACTCATTGAGTGAAGCAGAAAAAGAAATTTTCAAACCATGGGAAAATGAAATATTTGGAGATATGCATGTTATTGAAATAGATAAAGGCATGGCTTTTATCTATTGTGAACAAACTGATCAAGTCTATCATGTACATGTGTTTGATAATGAGCACGGAAGAACATTAAAAGCTATTCCATTTAATATTAAATTTCATGGAAGTATATTTTTAATCTATGGAAAACAATATATTGATTTAGTTATTAATATTAATTCTCATAGTGATCGTTCTTTAAAATATAGTGAAGAACTTTATGAACATATTTATCAACTTGTTTTAGAGGATAAAGAGTTGATGTCAAAATGTCGAATATTTACATATAGAGATTTGAAAAAAGACAAATTTTCGAATATCTTTTTAGATTATATTGGTCCTTTGTCTCCATTAAGTATGGATCCGGATGAATTAGAATCATGTTTGAAACTTTCAATGATGGTTTGGGATGAAGAGGCTATTCCAAATATTAATCTTGATATACTTGACGATGATGTTGTAGATTTCTTAAGAAAAAGAAAGAAAAAATATTTTTCGCAAGTAAAAAGATATTTAGTTGATTTTGATGTAAGATATGATGAGATTGGTTTTGAGGTGATTACAAAATCTGCTGATCCAAAATAAAAAAGGTGAACCATAAAAGTTGTTATTTCAACTTATTGGTTCACTTTGTTTTTTATTCTTTTTCAAAAGTTTGTGCGACTTCTACAAGTAAATCTCTAATGTGTAAATGTTGTGGACAAATTTGTTCACATAAGCCACATTTCAAACATTCACTTGCTTTTGCGTTTTTGACTGTATGAACATTGTTGTAGTAGTAATCACTGTTCCAATCTCCATAAACTTTTTTAGCGTTTAAGCAGGCAAATAAATCTGGAATAGCGATGTTCTTTGGACATTTTTCCATACAATAACGACAAGCTGTACATGGAATAAAGTTTTTACTTTTAAAGATTTCTGTTACCTGTTTAACTGCTTCTTGTTCTTTTGGAGATAATGGTTGGAAATCTTTCATGAAACTTAAGTTATCTTGCATTTGTGCCATATCACTCATTCCTGATAAAACCATCATCATTCCATCAAATCCAGCAGCAAAACGTAAAGCATAACTTGCAGGTGACATGTCACCTAAATCTTCATAAATGCGTTTTGCTTCTTCAGGTAAATTAACTAAGTTACCACCTTTAACAGGTTCCATGACAATAATCGGCTTATTGTGTTTACGACATACTTCATAACATGCTTTACTTTGTACAGCAGGATCTTCGTAGTCTACATAGTTAAATTGTATTTGAACGACTTCAATATCAGGATTTTCAGTTAAAATCATATCTAAAACATCTGCTTTATCATGAAATGAAATTCCAAAGTGTTTAATTTTTCCTTCTGCTTTTAATTTTCTTGCTTCATCGTAAGCATGTAATTTTTTATATTTTGCATAGATTTCATCACTTTGAGCATGCATTAAATAAAAATCAAAATAGTCAACACCACAAGCTTCTAATTGACTTTCAAATAAAGGTCGAATTTCTTCTTGTTTATTGAAATGATGTGTTGAAAGTTTATCTGTTAAAATATATTGATTTCTTGGATAACGAGAAGTTAAGCATGCTTTTAAAGCAATTTCACTTTTTCCTCCTAAATATCCATGAGCAGTATCAAAATAGTTGAATCCTTGTTCTAAGAAATAATCAACCATTTTAGATGTTAAAGTGTAATCGACTTTATCATCTTTCATAGGAAGTCTCATACAACCAAAGCCAAAATTTTTCTTTACTTCATTAAAATATGTATTCATAGTGCCTTTCTCCTTTATAAAAAATTATAAAGAAAATAATTTAGATAAACAATATCTCTTTCTAATCATTTTT
>CAVESC010000072.1:0-15532 GCA_963618275.1 Bacteroidaceae bacterium | reverse complement strand
TAGATGATATCTACACACACTGTTTCCAAATCCAATATAAGCTACTACTAACATTCTTTTTTCCTCCTATTTTTCTTTTGTTACTTATATTTTATTTTTTGATATCTTATTATCAATAAAGGTCAAGTGTTTAGAATTTGTCTGCCGGTTTTATTTTATAAAATTAAAATTTAATTTCATAAATAATGAACATTGTTAAAATCTTTGTTAAAATATATACGTTTAGGAGGCAATAAAATGATTAAAGATATATTTCAAGGTATTAAATTAAGTATGTTAGAAAAACAAATTGTACAATATATAGATAACAATCCTGAATGCATCATGTCGTACAATGCAAAACAATTAAGTGAACATTGTTACGTAAGTCCTTCAACCATTAATAGATTCATTAAAAAATTAGGTTTTTCAGGTTATAATGAATTTCAACTCACTTATACTAAGATGTTCACACTTGAAAAAAATATATCATCTAAAGAGATTATCCAACAAAATCCAACAACCGATGCTATTAATCTCTTACCTCAAATTTATGAACATATTTATCAAGATACAAAGCAACTTATAGATAAAAATACATTTGTTAGAATTGTTAATTATGTATTAGAAGCCAAACAATTAGATTTTTATGCAAATGATGTGAATTACTCAGAAATTCAAGCAGTCTGCTTGAAATTAAATAATCTAGGTTTTCGTGCTCAAGCATATAATACAATCAGTCAACAATATTTAAAAACTGTTCATAACAAAGATGTATTTGCTTTTGTTATTAGTCATTCTGGTAATAATAATACAATGATTGATGCTGCAAAAATATTAAAGACAAATCATATACGTTTTGTCGCAATTACCGGAAAAAATGATCAAACATTAGCTAAGTTAGCTAATGAATGTTTATATCTTTCTTCGTATGATAAATACTTTGACATTCTTCCTTATAGCGTTTCTTTACATTATTTGCTTGATATTCTTGTACTTCTTTTGTCACAACGAAAAAAAGATTAGCTAAACCGCTAATCTAATTAAAAATTATTCATCATCAAAATATGGTTATTTACCATATTTTTTTTGATCTTCTTCAATATTACCATGATGTTGTAATGATTTATCTGTATATTGCATAATTTCAAATTTATTACCATCAGGATCATGAATCCACATTTGCCATGTTTCAGATTGTCCTTTATTTGGTTCAATATCAATTTCTATACCTGCTTTAACAAGTTCTTCACGAGCTTCATGAATATCATCTACCATTAATGCAAAATGTGAATAACCTAAACGTGTATCAGGTACTTCATGTTCTAATTGATGATCTGCTTTAGGAAATAGTTCTAAATATTGTCCTGGAGCTAATTCAATGAAGATATAGGCAATATCTTTAGGATTTGTTTCAGCTCTTTGAGCCCAAGCACCTCTATCTTTTTTTCCTTTATATGCTTCATAACGCATTATAATTTTAGCTTTTAAACCTAATTTATTTTCATAGAAATCTCTCATTTCATCCATTTGATCTGTATAAAATGAAAGATGCATTATTTCATTAAATTTCATAAAGATTCTCCTTTAAATAAAAATAGCATTATTTATGTGATATTTAAGAGAGGAAAAATATCGTGCGTGTTATAAATAATGCTATTAGTTTATTAATTATTTATTTTTTTGTTTTTCTTCGATTTCTTTTAACATATCAATTCGTACTTGATGTCTTCCACCTTCATACTCTCCTGAAAGCCATGCATCTACGATCATTTTTGCGAGTTCGATTCCTACAACTCTTGCTCCAAAAGCTAACATATTTGTATTATTATGTTGTCTTGATAAAAGTGCACTATATGGTTCACTGCATGTTACACATCTAATTCCATTGACTTTATTAGCGGCTAATGAAATACCAACACCTGTTCCACAGATAACGATTCCTTTATCTACTTCTCCACTTACTACTGCATTTGCTACTGCTTCTCCTGATACTGGATAGTTGAATCTTTCTGTACTATCTGTTCCATAGTTGACTACTTCATAGCCATATTTTTCTTCTATATATTTTTTGATTTCTTTCTTGTATTCTACTGCTACATGATCATTTCCAATTCCTATTTTCATTTTCTTTTCTCCTTCTATCTATTGACGCTTGCCATTCTAAAATAAGTATAATGTCTTCCTTTTAATGAGACAGATAATTGATGAATATTTTCTGGGGATGTACATCCACTAAATCCACCATCTCCAATAGCATGAATATCTGCTCCAGTTTCTTTCATTTTTAAAGCTATTAAACGAATCGTATCTGGGTCTGCACATTCTACCGAACTGTTAAGGAAGGTCATTGCAAGTGTGCCTGGTTTATATGAATGTATATATTCTACAAGTTCACGAATCATATCTACACTAATACCATGTCGAGAACCTGGAGCAGGTAAATCAATACAGTCTACTCCTGCATCAATTAATTCTTTAATAATTTCTTTGGCATCATAATTTGCTAGTGGATCGCCCAAGACTTTTTCATTAATACCATCTTCCCATTTTCCTGCAAAAACAAAGATTTGATCTTTATATTTTTGTTTAATTCTTTTGGCAGTTTCGACAACATCTCTAATAGATGTTCCACTTCCCGGATTTCCACCTAAAACAATAAAGTCAGCTCCAAGTTCAATACATTTTTTGACATGTTCATCACTTGCAAGCATTCCTTCTCGACGGTATAGTGCTTTCTTTCCACCATCTTCACTTCCTGCTTTAGGACATCCTAAATAAATACCAATTGGTCTTCTACATTTTTCTTTTAATTCTTGAAAAGATAAACCACATAATCCAGGGTTATTATCTAAATCATCAAGATCAAAAGTATTAAGCATGACCATATCTGCACCAAAAGCAAACATTAATTCACTATTTGTAACACCTCTTACTAATCCAGGCCCAGCAAATAATAAATGTTGTCCCATTACCACACGACCTTCAGATTTAAAAATTGATTCTTTTAAATCCATTGGTGACATTTCTTTAATTTCATCACCTGTCGCACTAATTAAACGTGTTACCATCTTATTTTCCACCTAATTCTAGAGCAAAGTCTAAAACTTTAGCTCCATTCATCATTCCATAGTCTTGCATATTAATGATTTCTACTGGTTTATTAGGATATTTAGCTTTTACATTTTTTAGTTCATATCTTACTTGAGGGCCAAGTAAAATAACATCTGCATTATCACCATATTGATCAATACTTCCTACTGGATGAGCTTCAATATGTAATTCAATACCTTTTGCAGCTGCTGCTTCGTTCATTCTATTAACAAGTAAACTTGTTGACATTCCTGCTGCACATACTAATAAAATATTCATAAATAGTCCTCCTCTATAATTTTCTTAATTCTTCAATAATTTCTTGATAACTTCTTCCTTTTCCAAATAATGCACTTGTTCCTAAAATAAATCCTTTAACTCCTATTTTAGACAACATTTCTATTTTCTCTGGCGAACATGCTCCATCAATCATGACATCATATCCTCCATAGTTCTTTGCCTCTTCTACAAACTTTTTAAATTTTGGTGTTACAAAATCTAAATATTTTTGTCCTGCAAATCCTGGATTCACACTCATCAACATCACATAGTCACATAAATGAAGTAAGTCCTTTACTGTTTCAAATGATGTCCCTGGATTGACTGCGATTCCTGCTTTGGCTCCAGCATCTTTAATCATTTGTAATGTTCTACAGGCATGTAAGTCTGTTTCTGGATGAATATAGATGATCTTTGCTCCTAGTTGTGCAAACTTTTCTACATATTTTGCTGGTTCTTCAATCATTAGATGCACATCACATGGTTTTGTGGCTGTCTTACAGATATATTCGATATCTTGTAATCCCATTCCAAAGTTTGGCACAAAGCTTCCATCCATCACATCTAAGTGAAAGATATCGATTCCACCTTTTTCTAGATTTTCTATTTCTGTTTTTAGTGATGCAAAATCTGCACACATCATACTTGGACATAATAACTTTTCCATATAACCTCTCCTTTTATAGGTAAACGTTTTCCTATCTTTTTGTAACTACATTATAAAAAGACTGAGTAAACGTTTCCACACAAATATATGGCATATATTGTGACGTTATATTAAGTCCTTAATTTCATTGAATAACACCACATTTTCCTTTATAATTTTAATGTAAGGGAGGTTCTTTTATGGCCCAAAAAAGTATTTCAATTAAAGAAATTGCGAAAATGGCAAATGTTTCCGTAGCCACTGTTTCAAGGGTAATTAATAATAACGGCCGTTTTTCAAAAGAAACAAAAGAAAAAGTAGAAGCACTTATTAAAGAATATGGATATACAACAAATATTGCAGCAAAAAGTCTAAGAACATCAAAGTCTAAAACAATTGGTTTAATTGTTCCTAATATAGATAATGCATGGTTTTCTCAATTAGCTTTAGCAATTGAGAAACATTTTTTTGATAATAATTATTCTGTTTTTATTTGTAATACATCTCAAGATGAACAAAAAGAGATTGCTTATTTTAAATCTCTTGATTCAAAAATGGTAGATGGAATTATATGTATTTCTGGAATTGAAGAAATTCCTACTCATTTTTTAAGCAGAGATATTCCTATTGTATGTATTGACCGTAAACCTAAAGATCATAGTGAAGCTTATTATGTAGAATCTAATCACTATTCTGGAGGATATCAAGCAACTGAAGAATTAATTAATCAAGGATGTAAAAATATTGTGATTTTATCAAGAAATAGATCATTGTCTGTAAACAGACAACGTCTTAAAGGATATCTAGATGCCTTAAAAGATCATCATCTTGAACCAAAAGAAGAATTACAAATACTTGTAGACGCTAATCAAGCAAACTACGAAGGAGCAAGACAAGCAATCGACAAACTGATTAAAAGTGGAATTCCTTTTGATGGCATTTTTGCGACAAATGACTGGAGAGCTTATGGTGCACTTGTAGCGTTACAAGAAAACAATATTAAAGTTCCTGAAGAAGTTAAATTGATTGGTTTTGATGATATCTTTATCGCTTCTACATCTCATCCATCACTTTCAACAATCAAACAAAATACACCAACACTTGCGAAAACTGCTTGTGATTTATTGCTTAATTTGATGAATAATGAAAATACGGAAGAATTACAAAAAAGATATATATTACCTATCGAAGTTGTTCGTAGAGAATCAACCGCAAAATAAAGGTCTTTTTAGAAGATCTTTTTTTATAAATTTTAATCAAATAATATCATTAAAAAAGTCTATGTATTTCTACATAAACTTTTCTATTATAATTATCATGTTAATCTTATTCGTTGTTATCTAACATTAATAACTCTGCTGCAACATCAGCTGATTTTAGTCTAATTAAATTATCATATATATCAGGTCTACCTAATAAATTAATTCCTCCATGCCATACAATCTCTTGATCAATAATAGCATAATGATTATCTAAATTTTCATATAATTCAACAATTATGCCTTCTTGTTTTAAATGATATATAAGATAATTTGCATAATCAGGGTTATCAAATTGTAAATCATTCGGATTTTTTGTAATAACTATTACTGTAATTCCTTTTTCTTGTTTGTTTTTTACTAAATCAATAAATTCAAATATTTTCTTTTCATCTAATTGTGGACTACATACAATTATTTCTTTATTTGCTTCATGAATATCTTGCGCAAATATCTCAAAGTAATCATTATAATTATAAATATGATGAACTTCTTGTTTATTGTTTACTACATTTGTAATAACATCAAATCCTATTTTTCTATAAGCTCGTAATCTCTTTTTATACATATTATTAAAAATGCTAATATGTAAATCTACATAATCATATACAATAGCACTTTCTTTAAATTTATAATCTCTATTTATTCTTCCTAAAAATTGTTCTACTAATGGCTCTCCCGAAACTGGTGTTGTAATAAAGAGTGTATCTAATCTTGGAACATTAAACCCTTCACCTACAGATTGTGAAGTAGCAACTAAAATAAATGATTCATTTTGATTTATTTCCAACAATTGTTTTCTTACTTCTTCATTTTTCTTTTGTGTGTTATCACCATAAATCAAAAAAGTATTATCTAGCACATCTTTCTTCAAAATATCATATAAATATTTAGCATGCTCTTTATAACGAGTTAAAACAATAGGGGTTCTTTTATTTTTTATACATTCTTTTATATCTGAAATAATCATTTCATTTCTTATTGTACTTTTTGCTATTAATGAATAAGCACTATTTATATCTTGTTTACTATCTCCTAAATTAATAACACGGGTAAAACGTGGATAAACATAATGATCTATATTTTGTTGTTCTATTCTTTGTTTACTTGTAAATTGGTGTCTTATAGGTCCTATTAACATATATACTTTCTTTTCTAATCGATCAATTCTCTTATCATTAGCTGAAACACCATAAACATATTTTGAATTGACCTTATTTAGTACACTTTCAAATACGGCTGACGCTCCATGATGACATTCATCAACAATCACCATACCATAGGAATCTTTTAACTTACTTTTTCCATTTTTATCATAAATTGAATTGACAGATACAACATCTATTATCCCTGTTAATGTATTTTTATTTCCATAAAGAACTCCTATCAAATCAGCTCTTGCTTTTATTTTTCCTGTTTTGGTTTGATAAGTTGGTAATTCTTCGTTTATGTCTAAAAATTTGTGTAATTCTTCTACCCATTGATTAATTAAATTGACGCTTTGCATAATAATCAATGTACTTACTTTTCTTTTTGAAATAATATGGCTCGCAACAACCGTTTTCCCAAAAGCTGTTGTTGCATTTAAAATACCATTATCATATTTTAATAATTCTTTTTCTGCTATAACTTGATTGTCTTTTAATTGTCCTTTAAATTCTACATCAATTGGTTTCCCTCGTTCTCTTTTATCAACAATCTCATATAAAATATCAGCCTGTGAACATTTTTCGATAATCTTTTCCATTAATCCTCTAGGAATTTTAATATAATCATTAACATCTCTTCCCATATAAACAACCATAGGTTGATTCCAATTTGAATAACCTAATCTATTATTCTTATAAAATATTGGATTATCAAAAGCAACTAAACTTCTTATTTGATTTTGAATCCTCGGTTTTAAATTCAAAGTATCTATATAAATACCATCTGCAAGTACAATTGTCATTTTTTCTACAACGTCTTCTTTATAAAAGGTCTCCTCTTTTTTCCATGGCTTAATCCTTGCTTCTCGATTAAGATTTATCAACAATCCTTTACCTTCTGCTAATTCAATCTTCCATTTTTTAATATATCTTTCAATATCATTTTTTGTTAATCTATTAAATTTATTAAGAACCAACCATTGATCATAATAAGCGTTCCAATTTTCATCAACAAAAGCACTATTACCATTTTTCAACGCTTTACCTTGCAACGGAAGTGCTATAACATTTCCTAGCCCTTGACTATGATCTTGTGTAGGAAACATTCGGTCATAATATCTAAATGATTTTAAGTTAATTGATGCAGCTCCTTTTTCTATTAATAGATAGCCAAAATCTCTTACTAAAGATGCTGGTATAAATTCTGTAAATATTATCCAAGCATGTGCCCCATTTCCAGAACGAGAGCGTTCTATTAAAATATCAATATTATTTTCTTCACAAATTTTTCTTAAAGCATTCACTTCATCTTTCCAATCACTATTATCTATATTTTCTTCAGCATGATTATCAAAGTCAAAAACAATAAACTTACACGTGTCATTTTCTAAAAGAGGATAAATGCCTATTACATCTGTACAATTATCTTTATAACCAAGTAAATGGTTTAATCCAATATCTCTGTTTAATTCTTTCCATTGCTTATGTTGACAATCTGTACATGATATTTTTATGTTATTTTGTTTAGGACAAACATTATTCCATCTATTAATACATTGTGGAAAATAACCTCCTCGTGAACCTCTTAATGCATAAACATCTCTTCTACCTTGAAATATAGTTAAAAATATTGCAGCCATTTTACTTGTAATGTATTGGTCTTTTATACAAGCACCCTGATCTTCATTATATTCAGTTATATCATTTGTTAGAGTATTCATATTTTCATCAAATACTATATTTGATTTTTTTAGCAATTCTTTTAATTTATTATTTTCTTCTTGTAAATTTCTTATTTTTTCCCTCAATGTTTCTAAGTTATAACCTGTAATATTCATAAAAGAATCTCCTTAAACAATTTATTACATATATTTTACAATGTATTAAGTTATAAATATATAAAAAAGAGAACACTTATTTGTATTCCCTTTAACAAATTTTTTCATCTCGGCGGTCTTTCGGCGGTCTTTCGGTGGTCTTTCGGCGGTCTTTCGGTGGTCTTTCGGTGGTCCTAATACTAATTTATTTTTTTACCACATACCCTCCATAAGCTCTACTTCCAGTATGTTCTATTATATCTTTCTTTTTTAATCCTTTAATAGCTGTTTCTATACTACTCTTTTTTAATGTTAATATTTCTGAAATTTGCTTTGCATTCAATCCTGGATGACTAGATATAATACCATAAACCAATAATTGTTTTTCTGGTAGAGTAGTTGGATCAAAAGTAATATTCCTATTCTCTTCTATTCTTGCTTTTCGAGAAACAATACTATTTTCTAAAGTTAATAAAACTGATGATGAATTAGGTTCTGTGTATATTGGATCTTTTAAAAATGATTCTTGCATTTCATCATATATACGTTTTACTCCTTCATTTAATTCTTTAACATATCCAAATTCTGTTAACACTCTTGCAATTCGAGGATTTCTAGAATATCTTGTGTATTTCATATTTTCAAGTGTTACAATATTGGGTAATTTGCCTGGACTAAAAATTTCTAAATGATCATCATATAATGAGATTCTAATACAATCACCTTGTAATGAATAATTTCTATGTGTTATCGCATTAACAATCCCTTCAAACCAAGGAAATTCGGGATATTCTGGAATTGTTTTAAACATACCATCTTCTGCTAGATATTGAAAATCTCTTAATTGAGAATGCATTTCTCGCTTTATATCTTCTATAATTCTAGGAATTGCATTTTCATAATTGATTTCTTTAATAATATTTAACCTTTTCCCTGTTTCCATTTTATTTCCTTCAAACTTTAATAGCCTAACACGCGCATTAGGTAAATATTTTGTAGGAAATTTTCCAAACAGTAATATCCCAGCATAAGTTAAATGTCCTTTTTTCATGAGAGCTCTTGCTTCAAGAATTTCTTCTAAAGATAAATTAGTGTTTAAAATTTCTTTATATTTAGAAAGCAATTCGATATCAACATCTTCAAATGTAGATTCTTCTACTACTAAATCTTCAAATCTTCTCTCACCTTTATCATATTCTAATCGAATTATTTGTTCATGATTTAATAGTTTTGATTTATCACCTACTCTTAAATACACTTTAGAATCTTTAGTTTTTATTACATAATTTTCACTTGGTTCTATTTCAAATAAGAGGACTTTTTTATTTTCAATTACTCTCTCTTCATAATTAATTTTCACATTTCCATCAATTAAATAAGGTGCTTCTAAAAATTCATTTACTTTATGTGTATTCATACCATCAAAACCAGAGATTTCTCCATTATCTTCTATCCCAATAGCTAAAACTCCACCATTTGCATTTGCAAAAGCAACTATATGTCTAAGAATGTCTACGGGTTTTATTCTTGCACTTTTACGATCAAAATACTGATTTTCTTCACTTTCAATAAGGTACTGATTAGTAATATTTTTTATTATCATCTTTAAAGCTCCTTTCCTCAAAAAAGTTTATATATTAGATACCCTATTTTACCATTGTATAGTATTTATTTCATTGATTTTCAATATAAAATTTATAATTATATTTTTTCACATTTGTTAATATTCATTCTATAAAACAAAAAAATTTTATTGATTAATTTCAAATTAAAAGCCCCAAAGTTAAGCATTCAACCTTGGGGTCTATTTATATATTAATCTACATCATAAGCTACTAAGTCATCAAAAGTTTGTCTACGAATAACTTCTTTAGAATGACCTTGGTATGTAAAGACAACAGCAGGTTTTGGTAATTGGTTGTAGTTAGAAGACATTGAATAATGATATGCTCCTGTAGAGAACATTGCAAGAATATCTCCTGGTTGAGGATCTTGTAACATAATATCTTTAATCAAAATATCTCCTGATTCACAGTTTTTACCAGCAACTGTTACTAAATGATCTGCTTCTTGTCCTGCTTTATTAGCGATAATGGCATCATATTTAGCGTTATATAATGATGAACGAATGTTATCTGTCATTCCACCATCAACACTAATATAATCTCTAATATCTCTAATATACTTATAAGAACCTACTGTATATAAAGTAATACCGGCATTACCTACACAATAACGTCCTGGTTCTACTAAGACCATTGGTCTTTTCATATCTCTTTTATCAAAACCTTTATAGATGATATCCATGATTGTTGAAACAACATCATCAAATTCTAGTGGATGATCACTTGCTGTATATTGGATACCAAAACCACCACCAGCATTTAATTTATTGATAACGATTCCAAAGATATCATAGATTTCATAAGCGATATCTACGAATTTATTCATAGCAAGTACATAAGCTTGAATTTCTTCAATTTGACTACCTACGTGACAATGAATTCCATCGAAATTGATATGTGGTGCATCAATAACTTTTTTAATTGCTTTTAAATATGTATTATCATGACTTGAAAAACCAAATTTTGTATCTTTAGCTCCAACACGGATATAATCATGTCCACCCGCATAAACACCTGGTGTGATTCTGACTAAACCATTGACCATCACATTTAATTTTGAAGCAATTTCTTCAACAAGTTCAATTTCATAGAAATTATCGATAACAAAGTTTTCAACGCCGTTTTCTAATGCATATTGAATTTCTGAAGGTAATTTATTATTTCCATGGAAATAGATCTTTTTAGGATCAAATCCTGCTTTTAAAGCAACAGAGATTTCTCCAGCACTCACACAGTCAATCCCTACTCCATATTCCATAGCTAATTTATAGATTGCTTTACATGAAAATGATTTAGATGCAAATAATGGTAATGTATTTTCATATTTATCAATCATTTTTGTTTTTAATGTATTAAATTGTTTTCTAATATGTCCTTCAGACATAACATAGAGTGGTGTTCCATATTGTTTTGCTAAATCTGTTGCTTTGACATCATCTATGTATAAATCGTTTCCCTTAATTTGTGCAAATTCAGTTTGTAAAACCATTTCTTATCTCCCTAATAAAGTGTTTTTAATGTAAATAGACCAGCTTCTTTATCTTGTAAAGCTTTAGCTGCAGCTAAAGCACCTTGAACAAAGACATCTTTAGATAAAGCAGTATGTTTAATTTCAATAATTTCATCTAATCCTGCAAACATAATTTCATGTTCACCAAAAATTGTTCCACCACGAAGGGCTTGAATACCAATTTCTTCTTTTTTTCTTTTTTCATGAAGTGAACTACGATCATAAACAGGTGTTGTTCCTTGAATTTCATCTTCCATTACTTCATATAAAAGTTTTGCTGTCCCTGATGGTGCATCAATTTTTTGATTATGATGTTTTTCTAAGATTTCAATATCATAACCATTATCATAGAATTCTTTAGCGACTTGTCTTAAGATTTTAGTGACCATTTGAATTCCAAAGCTTGTATTATAAGATTGGAAGATAGCTATTTCTTTAGAAGCTTCTTCAATCTTATCTAATTGTTCCTTAGAAAAACCAGTTGTTGCAAAAACAACTTTTGTTTTATTCTTTTTAGCATAAGCTAAAATATCATCAAGATTGTTTGGATGTGAAAAATCAATAATCACATCCGCACGATCTTGGACTTCTGTTAAATTACTATACATTGCTTCTGGTGCTTTTTCATCAAATTCATAAGAAACCACACCAATTAAATCAAAATCTTCTTTTTCTCTTAATTGATGAGCAACTTTTTTACCCATCAAACCATATCCATATAATAATACTTTCATCTTAATACCCCAATTTTTCAAATTCATCCATTGCATCAAATAATGCTTTTTTATTTTCATCAGTTGTTGTTACTAATGGTAATCTTAAATGTTCTCCACATACTCCCATTTTAGCAAGAGCTGCTTTAGGCATAATTGGGTTTACATCAATAAATAATAAACGTGAAATAGGATCTAAAGCATAAGCTAATGGTTGAGCTTCTTTAAGATTTCCTTTTAAAATTAATTGTGTTAATTTTTCTACTGCTTCTGGATATAAGTTAGAAGTTACAGAAATAACTCCTTTTCCTCCAGCTGCCATAAATGGAAGAATATTATCATCACATCCTGAATATAAATCAAAGTCTAAATCAGCTGTTTTAGCTAAAACTTCCATAGCATAAGCAATATTATCTGTAGCATCTTTCATTGCTTGAATATTTTTATGTTTAGCAAGTTCAACAACAGTATCAACTGAAATATTTAATCCTGTTCTTCCTGGTACATTATATAAAATCATTGGAATATCAACTGCATCAGCAATTGTTGTATAATGTTGAATTAAACCTCTTTGACTTGTTTTATTGTAATAAGGTGTTACTACAAGAATCGCATCTGCCCCTTTTTCTTTAGCATAACGTGCTTTCTTTAAAGCTGTTTGTGTATCATTTGAACCAGCTCCACAAATAACTTTAACACCTGTTCCTTTCGCAAGTTCGAGTGTCATATCTAATAATTTAAATTCATCTTCAATCGTAATAGTAGCTGTTTCACCTGTTGTTCCATTAACAAGTAAAGCTTGTACACCACCATCGATCATTCTTTGAACTTGTTTTTTAAATCCTTCATAATCAATGTCTCCATTATCAAACATTGGTAAAATAAGTGCTACTGCACTTCCTTCAAAAATTGTCATATTTATTTATCCTCCTCGATATGAAATCTTTCTTTTAATAATTGAATTGCTTGATCTAAATTCTCTTTATCAATAACTAAAGAAATAGTTCTTTTACTTGTTGTAATTTGATAAAAATGAATATTAGCTTGTCCTAAGACATCAAATACTTCAGCTGCTAAACCTGGTGTTGTTTCCACCAATTTTCCCCCAACCGCAACTTTAGCGTATTTTCTAATTTGATAAATTTGAATTTGTTTAAATTCATCTTTTAATTTCATGATTGCTTGATTTAGTTTTAATTGGAATTCTTGATCTAATGTAATTTCAATTTGTACAAAATCTTCTACCGTAACTTGTGAAATCATATCTACATTAATATCTTCATCTTTTAATATAGAAAAGATTTTCGCAATCATTTTAGGATGTTTTGGTACATTTAATAACTTAAGTTGAATGATTTCTCTTTCACAACTTATGGCTTCAATAATATCGTTCATAATTTCCTCCCTATATTTTATTCATCCTTTCATAAAAAGTGACAAATAAAAAATTGCAATGAGTATCATTGCAACAAAAAAATTCGTTATCAATGATAGCTCCCCATTACCTTTAGATAATGACAGTTGAATAGGTCTTCCCTAGACACCCAAGATTATACCTCATGCAATAGATACAATCTTTCGGCAAGTGCTCCTCCTTCATTACCTTGTTGCATCAAATAATAATAATCTCATAACATCTTGCGCCTCTATCTTTATTTGAATAGATTTTATCACATCTTTAAATAGTATACAATAATAAGCCTTATTATTTTTCATTTAGCAGTAATTTTGATATGATGGTTTCAGGAGGGATATTTATGTTATTTATTTGTTATCCAAAATGTTCTACATGTAAAAAAGCTAAAAAATTCTTAACTGATCATCAAATTGAATTTGATGAAAGACATATCGTTGAAGAAAAATTAAGTAAAGATGAATTAAAAGCACTTTATTTAAAGAGTGGATTACCACTTAAAAGATTCTTTAATACATCAGGAAATCTTTATAAAGAAAAACATTTAAAAGATGTTTTACCTACTTTGAGTGAAGATGAACAATTAGAGCTACTTTCTACAAATGGTATGCTTGTAAAAAGGCCTATTTTAGAAACAGAAGATAAGGTTCTTGTTGGTTTTAAAGAAGATCAATATAAGGAACTTCTCTAATGCCTGCTGGATATACACATTATTGTTTTGGTAAAGATGTTTATAAACATCTTGATGATCAAAATATTAAAGATTTATTATTAAGAAATGAAAATTGTTTTTTAATTGGTCTTCATGGTCCTGATATTTTCTTTTATGAAAGATGGTATAAAATAGCAAGAAAGATGCATCAAGAAAAAGCTAATACTTTCTTTGAAAAGGCACAAGATATTATTCAAAGTGAAGCACAGCTTGCTTATATTCTTGGTTTTATTTGTCATTATTTATTGGATAGTCAAATGCATCCTTATATTAAAAAGATGATTAAAAATACAAATATGGATCATTTTGAAATAGAATCCGATTATGACCGTCTTCTTTTAAAAAGAAATCATCAAGATCCATTACATAAAGAAATCTATGAACATATTCGCTTTCATGAAAAAGAAATATGTACTATTCAATCCTTTTTCCTTGAACTATCTTATTTAGATATCGAAAAAGCTCTTAAAGGATTAAAAAGAATTGATCATTTATTAAAAGCACCAAGCTTTTTAAAAAGAGGACTTATTTATGGATGTTTCCATCTCACATTCAATTTTCATAAACTTCAAGGTTTAATTATTAACTACCATCATAACAAAGAAATGGAAAGATATAATGATATTCTTGATAAAATCTACCAACAAGCCTTAAAAGAAGCATTGATCTATCTTCCGTTATATATTCAAAGCTATAAAAAACACGCTCCTTTACCAAAGCGCTACTATCATAATTACAAATAGTGCATCGTTTGATGCACTATTTTTTATAAATCAAAACCATCTTTGAAAGCTTTACCAACATTTTCTCCTAAAACACGATATGTATTATTGACCATATCAAAAGCAATAATTTCCATCTTATCTACATCAATCTTACCATTTTCATCTAAATAATCTTCATCAATAGAAACATTCACAACATTTCCAATTAAGTTTCCATCTTCAAAAGATTCAACAGTACATTCTAAAGTAAGTGGATATTCTTCAATAATTGGTGCATCTACGTGTTTTGATGGAGTTACATGCACACCACTTTTTTCAATCTTATCTTCTTTATTTCCAGAAACAACACCAAAATAATCAGAAATCTTTTCTGTTTTCTTTGTCGCAAAAGATAAAGTAAAAGCTTTCTTTAATTCTAAGTTATCTGTTGTTTTATGTTTAGAAAGTGATACATAAACTTGATTATAATCATAAACACCACCCCAAGCAGCATTCATAACATTGGCTTTACCATCTTGATTATATGTTGCAAGCATTAAAACAGGTAAAGGCATAAATTGCATTTTAACCTTACATTCCTTTCCGCCTGCAGCTCCAAGGCACACATAGTAA
>CAVESC010000071.1:0-16250 GCA_963618275.1 Bacteroidaceae bacterium | reverse complement strand
TATAACTACTTCCTCCACCAATTGTTACAATTTTTACAGGTTTTTTACTCATTTTTATATCCTCCTTGTTTTTACATGATTATTCTAATTTTATATATTTTTCAAATCAACAAAGAGAAATTTTATAGTTACACTGTTCCAACAAAATAAATATAATTCAACTAAAAACAGGGAACAGTGTTCCCTATTTGATTAAATCATTCGTTGTATCTCTAATAAGTGACAATACAAAAGTTTCATATTCATCTGAAATTTCAATTTTTTTCTTTTTATTTTCTTCATAATTCAAACTAAAATACATGCTATATAATAAATCTAATAAATAAAGAGTTGATAAATTCATAGAAAAAGTCCCTAAATTATTTCTAATTTTTTCCCTTGTAGAAACATGTAAAATACAATGTGACAAAGAAGATAAAGTATTTGTTCCAAATGAAGTAATAGTAATAAAATCAATATTTCTTTCATTTAGTTTTCTTGCCATTCTTACACAATTTTGTGTTTCACCTGTATAACTAATTAAAATAAAACAAGCATCTCCTTTATTTAAATAACAGGTTTCATAATAAGGTTCATCAATATGTTGATAAATATTTACATGCTTTCCTATTCTAGCCATCTTATCTCTAAAAGTAGAAGCAAGATCATTTTGTGAACTAGAAGAAATAATATAAATATTTTTATTATTTTTTAATAAATTTAATGATTTTCTTAACACATCATGGTTTAACAAAGAATGTGTATCATCAATTATTTCATGATAAAGTGAACACATTTTATTTGATATTGTTTGTATATTATCTTCTATCAAAAAAGGTATACTAGGATTAATGCTTGAAAAATTCGAATCTAAATAATGAAGTTCTTCGATATACATTTTTTTAAATTCTTCAAATCCAGTAAATCCTAATTTTTGACAAAGGCGTATAATCGATGATGGCGAACAATATAATTTCTTTGATATTTCTCGTGTTGATTTATTTTCTATTTCTTCTTTTTGATTTAAAAAATACTTTACTATCTCTTTTTCTGAATCTGTAAAATCAAAAGTCTTTAATTTATCACTAATTAACATTTTTCCTCATTCCTATTTCAATTTCTATAAAGATTATACCTATAACATAAATTATTTTTCAATCATAAAAAATAGTTAATTAACTGATTTATATCACTTTTTAACCATATAATATCTTTCTAAAAATAAAAGGTAGATACACAACATCTACCATCTATGCGACCTTATCTTTACACGCATATATTTATTATTTTTTCATCCATGTATGTGGACAATATTCATCATAATCAATATCTCCATAAGCAACAAATCCTAATTTTTCATAAAAAGGTTTAGCTTGTAATTGAGCATGTAAACAAACATTTCCTTGAATTAAAGAACAAGCAGTATTCACAATATATTGTCCTACTTTTTTCCCTCGATATTCCTTAATGACCGCAATTCTTCCTAGTACATTTGACTTTAAAGATTCATCATAATAAAAACGACATGTTCCTATTGGCTGATCATTTTCAAATACAACAAGATGTTGACAGATATCATCTAAATCATCAAATTCATCTTTAAATCCTTGTTCTTCCATAAAAACTTTAATTCTAATTTCTTTTGCCTCTTGAGGCAATTGATCATAAATTTTATAATTCATATTTTTCTCCTATAATAACATTGTTGCTACAACAATAGGAATTGTAATCACTGATAACAACGTTGAAACAACAATATTTCTTGTAACAATTTTTACATTGGCATTATATTGTGTTGCTAGCATTAAAACCATTGAACCTACTGGCATCGCATTTGTAATTATTGTAATATTAGCATAATATGAATCAATATGTAATAAACGACACATAATCATTGTCACAAAAGGAACGATAATTAAACGAACAAAAGCAAAGACATAACTATGCCAATCTGTAAAACTATCTTTAATTGGATAAACAGCTAATGATGAACCAATCATCATCATTGAAAGTGGTGCTGTAAGTGAACCAACACTATTAATCGTATCCATAAGGACACTTGGAAGTTGAATATCAAATAAGTAAATAAATATTCCTACAAAAATTAAAATAATTCCTGGTGTTAATAATTGTTTAAAATTCAATTTGAATTCACTATCATCACCTTTTGTTAAACACATAATCGCATATGTATACACAAAGAAGTTAAATGCCATGTGAATAAGTGAAGCATAAAAAACAGCTTCTTGTCCAAAAACATCTAATAAAACAGGATAACCCATAAATCCTGTATTCGCAAAAACGACCATACATTCATAAACAGGCCAATCTTTTTTAGGAAATGGAAAAATTCGATTAATGATTTTCCCTAAAATAATAAAGCCGATATACATTAAAATACCTGCACCTATCATTAAAAAGACAATACTTTTATTATTCCCTTCAACCCCTGCAATTGAACTGATAATCAACATTGGTGAAGCCACATTAACAATTAAAGATGATATTTTTTTATTTGTATATTCATCAAAAATATGACATTTAAATAAAACAAATCCCAAAACAAGTAATAAAAACAATTTTAACATTGTTTGAAAGACAACCATGATATCCATAAATTTCCCCCTCTATAAATCTTTACTATCTTATCACAATTCAATTTTTTCTTTTGTTTTTTTCAAAAAACTAAAATAATATCATTTTTGCCTGTGTATCATAACAAAAAAATTGTAATAATAGGGATAATCCCAAATTATTACAATCTTTTAATAATTCTAACAAAGATTAATATAAATCTTTCTTTGTTCTCTTTAATTTTAAAAATAAAGTCCCTAAACCAATAAAAATTATTAATAAAACAACGATCATATAGAAAGTTCCAATTCCTAATGTTTTTGAACCTAATAAAGATAAATCAAAACCAAACCATCCTGTTGGTGCTCCATAATTCAAAAAATTATAAGGAGCCAACATATCACCATACCATCTAACATGAAAAACTTGTCCTAAAATCATTACATAACCTACATAAACAAGTGGTGGTACCACTGAATAATAAACATGTTTTTCATCTGGGATATAGTGTTCACTAAATAATAGAAAATCAATAATTGCAAGAATTGGTGTAATAAAGTGCACACATAAACTTCCTGCTCCATTATTTAAATATGCCCCTATAAATCCTTGACTATTCGTTGGAGCAAGTAACAACATATAAACAAAGAATGTTAATGTAATAGAAATCGTTGCCATAAATTTAATAAGGTACATTCCTTGTGGTATATATTTTGCTTTTTTTAAATCATAAATAATGAAAATCACTAACATTATATCAATAAAGATATTGGATAAATTCGTAAAATAAGTAAAAAACATCCAATGATCTAATGATTGCAACATTCCATAAACAGAAGCAATAACAGCGATGACTTTCATTATTAAAGATATCTTTCTCTTTTTCATTTTTATCACCCGCAACACTATACCATAATATATTTTGAAGTTCAAATATTTCTATGAGTTTTTTCTTTGATAAAGACGAATAACAAAAATAATTGCAACTAATGATCCAAAGCCAGCAATCAGTGTTAAGATCATATTTTGAGTAAATCCAGCAACAAGATAACCAATAAAGCAAGCACTGGCAACAACTAAGGCATAAGGAATTTGCGTTGTCACATGATAAAGGTGATTACATTGCGCTCCTGTAGAAGCCATGATCGTTGTATCTGAAATAGGTGAAATATGATCACCACAAACAGCTCCTGCAAGAATTGAAGCAATGGAAATCACTAACATTGTTGACCCTTCTGGAAATAATGAAGTAGCCATCGGAATTAAAATCCCAAATGTTCCCCATGATGTCCCTGTTGAAAAAGAAAGACCTGCCCCAACAATAAATAAACATGCTGGTAAAATAGCTGTTGAAATAGAAGCTGATTGTAACGTATTATACACAAATGCTCCTGCTTGTAACTGATTAGAAACTAAATCTCCTAAAGACCACGCTAAGACTAAAATTAAAATAGAAGGAACCATTGCTTTAAACCCTTCAGGAATACATTCTACAAATTCATTATAAGAAATAATTTTTCTAGGAATATATAAAATAAAGACAAAAATCAAGGTAACAAATGTTCCATAAACAAGACCTCTTGAAGCATCACATTGACTAAAAGCAGTAATTAAATCTTTTCCATCAAAGAATCCTCCTGTATAAATCATGCCAATAATACAACTCATAATTAAAACAATAACAGGTAAAATTAAATCTAAAACCTTACCATTTTGATTATAAGAAATTTCTTCATTTGTTTGATAAGAATCATCTCCAAAATGAACATCACCATTTTGAGCAGCCAATTCATGTTTTTTCATCTTTCCAAGATGAAATTCACTACTAATAACATAACAAACCATCGCTATTGTAAGAAGAGCATAAAGATTAAAAGGAATTGTATTTAAAAATAATTGAAAACCATCCCCTGAGGTATAGCCACTTACAGCTGCAGCCCATGATGAAATAGGCGCAATAATACAAACAGGTGCTGCTGTGCTATCAATAATATAGGCTAGCATTGCTCTCGAAACTTTAAATTCATCTGTAATTTCACGCATAACACTTCCAACTGTTAAACAATTAAAATAATCATCAACAAAGATAACAACTCCTAAAATAAAAGTAGAAAATAAAGATTGTTTAGAAGATTTCATCTTCTTTTTAGCCCATTTTCCATAAGCCTGACTACCACCACTTTTCGTCATCAAAGTCACAATAATTCCTAACATTACTAAAAATATTAAAATACCAATATTAGAAGGTTTACTTAAACAATTAACAACTGTATCAAATAATAAATTCAAACTTTCTACTAGATGAAAATTTGTTAATAATAAAGTTCCTGAAATAATCCCAATAAGTAATGAAATATAAACTTCTTTTGTTTTTAAAGCAAAAATAATTGCAATTACGGGCGGTAATAAAGCCCATATTGTCTTTACATAACTCATTCTTTTCCTCCATAAAAAAAGTACCTTGAGAATATCAAAGTACTTACATACAAGATAGCTCTCCACTAAAAAAGTGACAAGAAATTATATATTTTATAATCTCCCAGGTAAATAATATTTGGTGCTATTACTTCCTTCGGCACGTTTCCCTTTCATTATTGACTGTCACCAAACATTATCAACAATTACTCTTGATTCATGCACCTCTACCAATTATTCTATTTTGTCTTTTCAAGAATAACAAAGTCCAACATACTTGTCAATTAAATTGTATGAAATCAAGTACAATTTATTATGGTATAATACCTTTAGGAGGTAGTAAAATGAATGATTATATCATAAACTTTTTAAAAGCAATCATGACAATTGATAGTCCTTCTGGTTATACCAAAGAAGTCATTCACTATTGTCAAAAAGAAGCTGAAACTTTAGGTTTTCGTACTCAACAAACAAATAAAGGAAATTTAGAAATCTATGTTGATGGTCAAGATGATTATACAGTTGGTTTTTGTGGACATGTGGATACTTTAGGATTAATGGTTAGAAGTATTAAAAGCGATGGAACATTAGCTTTTACAAATGTAGGTGGACCTATTATTCCTACATTAGATGGTGAATATTGTCGTATTCATACAAGAAATGGAAAATGTTATACAGGAACTATTCTTTCTAATTTTCCTGCTATTCATGTTTATAAAGATGCTAAAAGTGCACCAAGAGATTGTGAAAATATGCATGTAAGAATCGATGAAGTTGTTAAAAATAAAGAAGATGTTCAAGCTTTAGGTATTCAAAATGGTGATTATATTGCCTATGATCCTAAAACTGTGATTACTGAATCCGGTTTTATTAAATCACGTTTTCTAGATGATAAAATGTCTGTCGCTATTTTATTTGGAATGCTTAAACATTTAGCTAACGAACACATCAAGCCAAAACATAATCTCATTATCATTATTTCTACTTATGAAGAAGTAGGACATGGTAGTAGTTATATTCATCCTGATATTGATGAATTAATTGCTGTAGATATGGGATGTATTGGTGAAGATTTAGCTTGTAGTGAATATGATGTTAGTATTTGTGCCAAAGATGGTAGTGGTCCTTATGATTATGATTTAACTTCTAAGCTTATTGACCTTGCAAACTCTCATCAATTACAATATGCTATTGATATTTATCCTTATTATAGTAGTGATGTTTCTGCTGCTTTACGTGGTGGACAAAATATTAAAGGTGCATTGATTGGTCCAGGTGTAGCAGCCAGTCATGGAATGGAAAGAACACATCTTCAAGCTGTAGAAAATACTTTAAAATTATTACTTGCTTATATAGCATAAAAATGTTGCCAGAAGACAACATTTTTATTTTACTTTGACACCTAGAATTCCTATGAGATCTACAGCTTGAAAATCATTAATAATTAATCCTTTTAAACTTGCTAGATCAAACATTGCTCCTTGTATTTGACATGTAGATAAATCTAATCCTTTATGATGCAAAGAAGCAAGTTCACTTTGTATTAAATTTGTTTCATTAAATTGTATTTTTTTAAAGTTTGCATCATAAAAAGATGATTCTTGTAAATCACAATGATCAAAAATGACATTTAATAATTGACTTGATGATAAATTACTATAACGTCCCTGACAATGATCAAATAAGACATCTTTTAAATTTGTTTCTATAAAAGAGGTCCCTATTAATTTACAGTTTTTAAATTGGACACGATTTAAATATTGATGATCAAAATTTTGATTTGATAAATCACATTTATCAAAAGTAACATCTATTAAATCAAGATGATCTAATGAAATTTTAGTAAAATCTATATTTTCAAAAAGACAACCATCAAAAGTTAAATCTTGAATGATTAGTTCTTGTGAAATATTTTGATCAATATAAACATCTTGAAATTTCATCTCTTGTAAACATTCTTCAAAACTTGATTTTTCTATATATGATAGTTTAGGCTCTACTAACTTCATTTTTTCTCCTTCTTTAAACAATCCCAAAAATCCCAGAATTCTTTTTTATGAACAATACCATTTCTACTTAAAATAACATAATCTTCATCTTGCCAAGTATAAAAGACATCTGTTTCTTGAAAATCATTTTTTAAATAAAATTGTTTTCTTTTTATTCTTTGTTCCTTATTAGCAGTTTCTTTAATTTTTTCAATATCTACAATGATTTTTTTATTGGCATACTGTTTTGCAAGATCATTAAGAATATAACTTCCTATACCTTGATTACGATATTCTTTTTTTACAGCTAAATATAAAATATGAGCTATTTGACTTTGAATACATAAAATAGCAAAACCTACCAGTTGTTTATCTTGATAATAGCCATAAATAGCTCCTAAATGTAATTCATCAAATAATCGAGATAAATCCATTTGTTCATTTTTTGGAAATGCTTGTTGATAAAGTGTATAAACTTCTTCTATTTCTTTGCTATGAAAAGCAATTTGTTTTTTTATCATTTTAAAAAACTCTTAATTTCTTAAGAGTTTAAATAAGTCCTTTTTCTTCTAATTGTTTTAAACAATAAGCAATTCCATTATCATTGTTAGATAAAGTAATATAGTTTGCTCTTTCTTTTACTTCATCTACAGCATTTTCCATAGCTACACCATATCCACAATATTCAATTAATGATAAATCATTATATCCATCACCAAAGGCAATTGTTTCTTCTTGTTTAATTCCTAATTTCTTACATAAAACATCTAAAGATGCTGCTTTATCAATTCCATTTGCCATACATTCAATAAAATAAGGATCACTTCTATAAATAGACATCTTTCCTTCATATGGTGCTTTGAATTCATCTAAGATTTGAGCCACATAAGCAGGTTCTCCAGTAATTAATACTTTATTGACATCAAAGTTCACTTCTTTTTTGAAATCTTGAACATGTTTGATATTCATTTTTGTTGTGAAGCTTTCTAATTGAATCCAATGATCTCCAATATCTTCAGTAATGATTTCAGTCGCATTATATGTAAGTGGTGATAAACCAAAGGCTTTTGCACGATCATACATTTCATGAGCTACTTCACTTGATAATGTTTGTTCATAAACAACTTCGTTTGTTTTATAATCTAAGACTCTTGCTCCATTGAAAGATAATAAATATCCTCCTACTTGATCTAGAGTTAATTCTTTTGCTTCTTTAAAGATACCAGCTGTTGGTCTTCCTGAAGCTAAAACAATAATAACACCCTTTTGTGCTAATTTAATAAGTTCTTGTTTTGTTTCTTCTAAAATATTTTTATTTTTATCTGTTAATGTTCCATCTAAATCTAATGCTATTAATTTATACATTTTTCTACCTACCTTTGCGACTATTATAACAAAGCCTATATAAAAAACAAAATTATTTCTTAAAAAGAAAAAACAATGTTTTCACATTGTTTTTTCACGCCCCTGCCAAGGACTTTCATTATAACACATTTTATAGTTCAAAAATATGATTTAATAATTCTATTCCTGTTTTTGTTTTAAAAACATTCTCTTTCATTTTTTCAATAGCTTCTTTAGTTAAATTCATTTCATCCGCATTTACTAAAAAATCAGCTTCTAATAAAATTTGATAATCCAAACCATCTACATCTTTATACGTATGATGATGTCCTACTAAATAAGCTACACGTTCAATAAACGCTTCATCTAAAGAATAATTTTTTAAGAAATCTTTTACTAAAGCTGGTCCTTCTTGTTCTTGTAAATATCCTGCAGAATTTCCGTATTTTTCTCGACACATTGGACAAGCAATATCATGAACAATGGCAGCTACTTCTAGTATTTCTTGTTCTCTTTTTTCTAAATGCTCTAATTTTCCAATAGTACGTGCATATTGATGTACTTTTAGAAAATGAGCAACATCATGTTTAATTTTATTTCCTTGGGTATATAAAATCATTCCTCGTTCAATTTCTTCAATCATTTTCTTTCTCCATTTGATCAATAAGTTCTATTACTTCTTGAATCATGCCATCACAATGAGGTTTCTTTTGTCCTCCATTTTTAGCATTTTCTCTTAATAAATCTGTACAATTAATAAGTCCTTGATGATTATTAGAAATCGTTTTGATAAATTGATTCACTTTTGCAGGTGAATCAATTCCTTTAGCTCCTAAAACCATTAATCCACTAGTAATGGCACCACAAACACTTCCACATTTCATACCACCACCAAAGTTACATCCTAAATGATTTACAAGTTCTTTATTGATTCCTAAATCATCTGCATAAACTTCCATAATTGTTTGTGCACAATTATGGACCATTGGCATAGCGTTTCTTAATTTTTTTGCTTTTTCTACATGTTTATTCATCTTTCAAATTCCTTTTCTTTTTATATCTTTATTATAGCGAATTTTTATTTTGAATAAATCTTTTTTTGCCAACTTCTTTTTTGACAATGTGGACATTTCATATATCTTGTTCTTCCATAATGCATTGCAAAATAGACTTGTTGGTAACTTGGAATATACTTATGATGACACTTTTGACATTCATAATAACCTTCTTCTGTTTCTATTTTTAAGGCAATTGATACGCCAGCAATCAAAAAAATAAAACTTAAGATAAACAAGATGACTTTTAATACACTATTTTCAATAAAATAAACAGACATAAAAATAAGTATAAGAAATATGATAGTTGATCCAATACCAATGACATTTTCATAAAAAAACATTTTCTTTGTTTGTTTCACTTCTTGATTTGCCATCATCAATAAATTATCTTCTGCTTTTTGTTGATAATTTCTTTCTTCAATAAATTCTCCTGTTAAAAGTTCATTGACTGAAATGCCTAATATTTGACAGAGCTCTAACATATAAATAGGATCTGGTAGACCTTTTCCTCTTTCCCATTTAGAAATAGTACGATCACTAATTCCTAGATAACTTGCAAGCTTAGCCTGTGTAAGCTTCTTCTCTTTTCTTCTTTGAGCGATAAAACTTCCTATTTTTTCTTGATTCATAACTTTCACCTCACTTGCATTCTATGTATATTTACATAAAAAGTAAACAAACGCATCGTAGAGATAAGAAAAGCAGCCTTAATTGGCTGCTTGATGATGATAAACTTTTGGGCGTACATGAATGAAATAAACAAGTGCTAAAGCTAATACTGTAACTAACCAACTAATTGGATAAATAATTAATAAGTTATCATATGAAGCAATTGCTGGATAAATTGTATATAAGTAAGCAAGTCTTACTCCACAGATTCCAGCAACACAAATACCTGCTGGTACACTTGAATATCCTACACCTCTCATAACACTTGAGAAAACTTCAATTGACATATTAAGAAATTGGAATGGTAAAATAATTTTCATTCTTGTATAAGCTAAACTAGCAACTGAAACATCTGATGTAAAGAAACTAATAAAGAAATGATCAAAGATTACAAATAACATACAAGCAACCATTGTTGAAATGCCGCCTAATACAAATGATTGAATTGTAATTTTTTTACAACGATCATATTTTTTAGCACTATAGTTTTGTCCAATAAAGGTAACTGCTGCTTGAGCAAATGAACTTAAAATATAATAAGCAAAATATTCATAGTTTAAGGCTGCTGAACTTGCTGCAATGGCATCTGATCCTAAAGCATTTAATGATGATTGGATGCAAACATTGGAAATTGAAAAGACCATTCCTTGTAAACCAGCTGGTACACCAATCTTCGCAATTCTTTTTAAGATTCCACCATTGATCTTTAATTGTTTTAAATCAATTCTTAAAGCATCTGTTTCATGTGTTAACCAATAAAGTAACAACATTGAACTAAAGATATTAGAAACAACTGTTCCAATAGCTACTCCTTCTACAGACATATGTAAAATAACAACAAAGAATAAATTTAAAATAACATTAATGACTCCACCAATAAATAAAGCAATAAGTGGTCTTTGTGTATCTCCCTTACTTCTTAACACTGCTGCAGCAAAGTTATAAAGCATAACAAAAGGAACACCAATAAAATAAATTTTCAAATATACTTCAGCAAGATTAATAATATCATCTGGTGTTGACATTAACTCTAAAATTGGTCTTGCAAAAAAGAATCCTATAAACAATAAAACAATCCCAATAACAACCGACATTAAAATCGATGTATGTGCTGCAAGTGATGTTCTCTTTTCATCATTTTGTCCAATGAATGATGCAATAACAACATTTGCTCCTACTGATAACCCTACAAAAGAGTTTACTAATAAATTGATAATTGGTCCATTGGCTCCTACGGCTGCTAATGCTCCACTTCCAGCAAAGCTTCCGACAACAGCAACGTCTGCTGCATTAAATAATTGTTGTAAAATACTACTTGCTGCTAATGGTAAAGCAAAAAGTATTAATTTATCCCAAATAGAACCATTTAACATATCAAATGTTTTCTTTTTCTTCATATTATCCCTCCTGTTTACTATTCTATTTCTTTTAATTCAAGATGTACAATAATAATTGTGCAATCTACTATAACTTAAATGTATAGTGATATTTTATCTTCTTTGTTTTTATTATTCCAATACTTATATTGTAGATTATGTTATGCTTATAAGGCATATTTTGACAAAGAAAAAAGAAATGTAATCATTTCTTTGTCATACGATATTGCTTTTCTAAAGTAAGCCAACGTGAAGCTTCTACATGAAAAAATGCTTCTAGTTTTTTAGCAATCTCTTCATTAAGTTCACATTCACCAAGTATAAGTTGTGTGACTTCATCTAAGTTCATATCCATCTTTTGTGCAAAATCGTTATAAGAGATATTTAAAGTTGTTAATATATCTCGAATATAATATCCCGGCGCATAAGCAACCGCATTTGTACTTTTATCCATCTTTTTCACCCAATATGTATTATATTCTTTCTGTTATTTTGTTGCAATAAATTATTTCCAAGGAAATAATTTAGAAAAGAGTCAGAAAAAATCTAACTCTTAAATAATTTGGAAAATATAAAATTTTAAATAAGATGTTTCTTCCATTGTCCATAAAATAGGATGATCAGCATTTTGCTGAGTAACAGAGACTTGTTTTAAAACAACGCCTGCTTCACTTGCTGCTTCTCTTAACATTTTTTCAAAATTTGCTGTTTCCATAAAACGTGAACAACTACATGTAATCAGATAACCACCATTTTTTAAAACTTTCATTGCTTGTTTATTGATTCTTTTATAACCATTATAAGCTTTTTGAACAGTTCTTCTTGATTTAGTAAAAGCTGGTGGATCTAAAACAATAATATCAAATTCATTTTCTTTTAATTCATCTAAATAATCAAAAACATCTGCTTGTACAAAATCAATTTTATCTTCCAAATGATTTAGTTTAGCATTTTGATATCCTTGATCTAATGCAGTTTTAGAAACATCAACAGAAACAACATGGCTTGCATTTCCCATAGCAGCATTTAAGGCAAAACCACCTGTATGACTAAAACAGTCAACAACACGTTTTCCATGAGCTATTTTTCTAAGTAAATAACGGTTCGATTTTTGATCTAAAAAATATCCTGTTTTTTGTCCATTTTCTACATCTACATGTAATAACAAACCATTTTCATTAATGATTGTTTGTGTTGGTAAGTCTTTATTTTTATAATATCCTTTATATTGTTCTAAACCTTCTTTAGTTCTGATTTGAATATCATTTCTTTCATAAATGCCTTTAACATCTTGTCCATCTGCTTTTAAGACATCTAAAACAATTTCATAAATCATATCTTTAATTTGTTCTAAACCATAAGAACTAATTTGACTTACTAAAATATCATTGTAACGATCAATAACAAGTCCTGGAAGTAAATCAGCTTCTCCAAAAATCAATCGACAGTTAGTTAAATTATCTCCTTCAACTGTTTTTCTAAAATCATATGCTTGTTGAATTCTTTTTGTAAAAAACTTACGATCAATTATTTCATTTCTATTTTTAGATAAAATACGCACAGTAATATGACTTTCTAAAGAAATAAAACCTGTTCCTAAATATCTTCCATCGCGTGTAACAATATCAACAAGTTCACCGTTTTTAATTCTAGGATCACATTGTTCTAAATTATTTTTATACATCCACATTTGACCTTTATCAAGCCAAGTAACACCTTCATTTGAAATAACAATTTCTGGATAATTTCTTTCCATTCTACTTACTCCTTTTATTTAATATTTATACCACCAAAAATACAACGTGCATTAAGATAAATAACTTTTGTATTTTCAATTTTATTTTCTCTTTTATGAAGATCAACACCACCTAAAAAATTAGATGATTGTATTTGAATATTCACATCATCAGGTAAATATAAATCAACACCACCAAATAAAGTTGAAATTGTAATTGTTGTTTCTTCATTTAAATAGGCTTTTGATAAATCTAATATTAATCCATTAAAAGTAACATCATAGTTCCCACCTGTATATAACTTACCATCATAAATATTTTGATGAGGTTTCTTTTTGGTAACAGTATCTTTAAAAATCATTTTTAATCCTATTAATACAAAGATAACAGGAACTACTAATTTCCATGCAAATTGGAAACTTATTATACCTTGACAATAAAGTAAAAGATAGATTCCTATAATAAGACCTATGATATTTCCTGTTTTATCTTGATCTTTAAATAAGCCAAAAAAACAAGGAATAATAATAAATAATGTCCACCATCCATCAAAGAATAAATCTATATTTGTAATATGAAAAGCATTTAATCCTATAATAACTCCAATAATGATGAAAATAAGACCTATAACTGTATTTTCAATTTTTTTCATACATTTCTCCTCACTAATTTTCATCATTATAGCATAAATTGTCATAACAAAAATAGCACTTTCGTGCTATTAATGAAGTAATTCGATTTCATGAACGAAATCATGTTTTAAGATATCTTTGAATTCATCTGATATTTCTTTAGAAGTTTCTTTCTTCAATTCAATAAGAAATATAATTTGATATTCTTCGATTAGGATTGATGAAGGATTATTCTTCATCAAATGTAAAGCAATCGATAAATTATCATCATTAATTTTACAATTATGTGATTTACAAATTGCTTCTAACTCCTTTCTTGTCATGGTTTGTAGCTTATGATTTAATGCGTTCATATCCTTCATATTCACCCCTTCTTTCTTTAGAAATATTATATCTCTAATAAATAATTGTTTCAATGAATATGACCTATTGTTCGATTTCATAAATGTCTTCTATTTTAATAATTTGACCATTTTGAAGCGTAATTGTTTTATAAATTGGATCTATCTTTTTTATGCTTTGAATGGTCATCAAATAATCTCCACCTGATTTTTTTGAATCTTTTTTAAAGTAGGTAATTTTTATTTCTTCTTTTGTTTCTATAGAATGAAGTAATTTTTGATTTAAAATACTTTGTTTATTTTCATCAAGTTCTTTTTTATCTTCTGTTAATCTTTGTGTTTCATAAATAAGTTGTTTATGTCCTGTAAGTGCGGCAAAAGGAGCAAACTGAGCTGCACGATCTTTTTGAGACATATGTTTATATCTATTAGATTTTTTATAAGGAAGATTTATGATATCACTATAATCATGAATATTTTTTATTGTAGCCATTATGCTTTATGTCCTCCTATGATTTCATTTCTTTCCCTTGTTGTTGCTCCTTCTTCCAAGTTCATACCTTTAAGAATTGCATTTTTACCATATTTTTGTTTTATTTTAAGTGTTGCTTTTTGTAAATTTTTTTCTTTTTCTAAAGCTTCTCTTTCATCTTTTTGATTTATATTTTGATTATTCGCAAATAAATTCAACTGTTGATGATAAATCCTATCTTTGACTTCATCTTCATATAAAACATTAGCTGCAGAAATATTAATTCTTTTAACCATTAAATTTCTATTTACTATTTCATCAAATTTTTTTATTACTTCTTTAATTATCAATTTTGATGATGAAGTATAACGATTTAAATTAATTGTTCCATGTGCATGTTTAGGAATCTTTCGATTATAACGATCTATCATCATTTCTCCTTGATAATCATTATCTTTATCATAACCAATAGTTAAAACAATTTGATTTGTAACTAACCCTTTTCCCACTAAATCAAGAGCTAATAAATCTAACATTTCTTTAACAATCAATTTAGTTTTTTCAAAATTATAAGGACAACTTAAAACCTGACCTGTTCCTATACTATTTCTTTCAGGCTTATAACTTTTAATATCTTTCATCGTACATGACTCATAACCCCAGGCATGATCAATAAGTAGTTCTGCATTAACACCAAATAAATCATAAAGAAGTTTTTCATTGTAGTATTCATTATCTGCACCCTGTGAACATTTTGCGATATCTCCCATTGTATAAAGTCCTTCTTTTTCTAATTTTTTAGCATAGCCTTTCCCTACTCGCCAAAAATCTGTAAGTGGTCGATGATTCCATAAATACTTGCGATATCTTTCTTCATTAAGTAAAGCAATTCGTTGTCCATTACTATCTTTTTTTATATGCTTAGCAACTATATCCATGGCTACTTTACATAAATATAAATTCGTCCCTATTCCTGCTGTTGCAATAAGACCTGTTGTTTCATAGATATCACTTAAAATTTGCGAAGCTAATTCTTTAGGTGTTTTTTGATAAATATGAATATAGTGTGTTATATCCATAAAGACTTCATCAATTGAATAAACGTGAATATCTTCAGGAGAAACATATTTAAGATAAATCTTATATATTGCTTGACTCCAATTCATATAATGAGACATTCTTGGAGTAGCTATTTTATATGCAATTTTTAAATGTTTATCATTTTTGAGTTCACTTTCTAAATAAGATTCACCATTAAAATAATGACTTTCTTTTAACCTTCTATTATTTTCACGATTAATTGTTTGAATCACTTCAAACAATCTAGCTCTTCCTGAAATACCATATTTCTTTAAAGAAGGAGAAACAGCAAGACATATTGTTTTTTCTGTTCTACTTGCATCAGCAACAACAAGATTTGTATCTAAAGGATCATAACCTTTTTCAATACATTCAACGGATGCATAAAATGATTTAAGATCTATCGCTAAAAAAATGCCCATTTTGTATCTTTTTCCTTTCATAAGAATATAGTAAAATATCTTATCTAAATATATAACAAAAATTATAAAAAAGTAATAAATTATTTTATAAATATTATTTAACTGATTATTTATGGCTATGTTAGACGAAATGTGTGTTATTCATTAAATAACATTTGCCTTAT
>CAVESC010000070.1:0-16530 GCA_963618275.1 Bacteroidaceae bacterium | reverse complement strand
TGTCCATAAGGCAAATGTTATTTAATGAATAACACACATTTCGTCTAACATAGCCCTGTTGTCGGTGCTTTGGTTCATAATGCAGGTTCTGTTTTAGTTATTGTTAATTCAGCATTTTTATTAAATTGGAAAAAATAAAAAGGGTGTTAGTTTCAAAACTAACATCCTTTTAGTTACTATTCTTTAATTAAATCATAAATTGCTTTAGCAAAGATTTCTGTTGATTTTAATAATGAATCAATCTTTATATTTTCATTGTTACCATGAATTGCATTATCTTCATCTTTGAACTCACATCCAAAGGCTACACAATTTGGCATAGATTTAGCATAAGTTCCTCCACCAATTGCTTGTGGTTGGCTTTCTGTATCACCGGAAACTTCAACATAAGCTTTATGAAGCTTTTGAACAAGTTCACTATTTGGATCAATATAAAGTGGTTCATGAATATCACTTTCTAAGTTTAATCCAAGAGATTGACATAATTCTTGAACACCATCACACATCTTCTTTAAATCAATTTCATGAGGACAACGTAAGTCTAATTCAATATCAGCATCTTCTTTAACATATTTAACAACACCTAAATTCATTGTTAATTTACCCATTAATCCTTCACGATTAATTTGTAAACCTTTTCCATAATAATCATTTAAGTAAGTTGCAATAAAATGAACAAGTTTATTGTTAATGACAGTATCTAAATAAGTAGCAAGTAAACTTACAGCATTGATTCCTTCTTCTGGTAAAGAAGCATGTGCACTTTTTCCTTTTAAAACAAGCTTTGTACAATTTCCTTCTTCTTCAATAATACCTGTTACATGATGATCACTTAAAAATTGTTTAAATGATTCTTCATATTGTTTATAATTTCCTTCAATAATTGCTTCACATTCACCAGGAACGATATTTACACGATCTCCAGCTACCATAGCAATCAATCCATCTTTTTTAACATTTCCAGTAATATGGAAACGAACAATTCCTTTTTCACCATAAACAACAGGGAATTCAGCATCAGGAGTAAATCCCATAGATGGATATGGATTTTTAGTAAAGTAATGTGCTACACAAGAAGATCCACGTTCTTCATCACAACCAAAAATAACACGAATTTTCTTTTTAACAGGTAAATTTAAATCATGAATGATTTTAGCAGCATAATATCCAGCAAGTAAAGGTCCTTTATCATCAGCAACACCTCTACCATAAAGTTTACCATTAGCTTGAACTACTTTAAATGGATCGCTATCCCATCCTCTTGGATCAACAGGAACAACATCTAAGTGCCCTAAAATACCAAAACTTTCTTCTTGATCACCAATATCTATATGTCCAGCATAACCATTTTCATCATGTACAACAAAGCCATCTCTTTTACCAATAGCTAACATTGCATCAAGTGCTTGTCGACATTCACTTCCATAAGGTTGGTTTTCACCAATTGTTTTTTCATTATAAACGGAAGGAATTGCACATAATGTTTCAATATCTTGAATAAGCTGGTCCTTTCTTTTTTCGACTTCTTCTTTAAAGTTAATCATCTTAAAATCACCTCAGCACATATTATACATTTTTCATAATAATTTTTAAACATATTTGATAAAATAATGTTATGATAAAGACAGTATAGGGGGAAATATCAATGGAAAATATAAGATTTCATATTACAGTAAAAGGAATAGTTGTTTTTAAAAGAAAAGTATTATTAATGAAAAGAGTAAGACCATCTAGTGATGGGTTAGGGTATTGGGAGCTTCCTGGAGGTGGTTTAGAATATGGGGAAACACCAAATGAAGCTTTAAAAAGAGAACTAAAGGAAGAAACAGGTTTAACGATAGATGTTGTTAAACCAGCATATACTTTTACCAAGATAAGAGAGGATTATCAAACAGTAGGAATAGGTTATTTAGCATCTACTGAAGATGATCATGTTTCTATTTCTTTTGAACATACTGATTATAAATGGTGTTCAATTGATGAATTAAAAGATTATTTATGTGATGAAATTTACCAAGATATTATCTATACTTTAAAAGAATATACAAGTATTTAAAGAGGTTTATATGAATCAAGAAATTATTAAAACAATTAGTGAAGAATTAAATGTAAGAACACATCAAATTGAAGCAGTGTTATCTTTATTAGAAGAAGGTAATACTGTTCCTTTTATTGCTCGTTATCGAAAAGAAAAAACAGGAGCTTTAGATGAAGATCAAATACGTACAATTGATAAATATTATCAATATCAAGTCAATTTATTAAAAAGAAAAGAAGATGTTATTCGTTTAATTGATGAAAAAGGGATGTTAAATGAAAAGTTAAAAGCAGATATTTTAAAAGCGACACAATTAAGCGAAGTAGAAGATCTATATCGTCCTTATAAAGAAAAAAGAAAAACAAAAGCGACGATGGCTAAGGCAAAAGGTTTAGAACCATTAGCTAAATGGATTTTAGCTTTAAATAAAGGAGATATTTTAGTAGAAGCTAAAAAATATTTAAATGCAGATGTTTTAAATGTAGAAGAAGCAATCCAAGGAGCTTTAGATATTATTGCTGAAGATATTGCAGATGATATAAAATATCGTAAGTTTTTAAAAGATATGCTTTATAAAGGTGGAATTTTAAAAACGAGTGAAAAGAAAAAACACGATGATGAAAATAAAGTTTATGAAATGTATTATAACTATCAAGAAAAAGTGAAAACTTTAGTGTCACATCGTATTTTAGCCATCAATCGTGCAGAAAAAGAAAAGGTCATTAATGTAAATATAGAAGGAGATAAAGATTATTATTTACAATACATTACAAGAGGTGTGACAAGAAATAGAGAAACAAATCTTTTACCTTATATTCAAAAAGCAGTAGAAGATAGTTATCAAAGATTATTATTTCCTTCAATTGAAAGAGAAATAAGAAAAGAATTGACTGAAAAAGCCAATGAACAAGCTTTAAAAGTCTTTTCAGTCAATTTAGAAAATCTTTTATTACAAGCACCATTAAAAAATAAAATGGTCTTAGGGGTCGATCCTGCTTATCGAACAGGATGTAAGTTAGCAGTTGTTGATCAAACAGGTAAAGTCTTACACATAGATAAAGTCTTTATTACTTTACCTAAAGATAATTATGATAAAGATATTAAAACTTTATTAGATATTATTTCAAAATATAAAATTGAAATTATTGCTATTGGAAATGGAACAGCTTCAAGAGAATCAGAAGCCTTTATTGCCAAACTTATTCAAGAACATCATTTAAATGTAGAATTTGCGATTATTTCTGAAGCAGGTGCTTCTGTTTATTCTGCTAGTCAAATTGCTAAAGAAGAATTTCCAGATTATCATGTAGAAGAAAGATCTGCGGTATCAATTGCAAGACGTTTACAAGATCCACTTGCTGAACTTGTTAAAATTGAACCAAAAGCAATTTCAGTTGGACAATATCAACATGATATTCCTGAAAAAGATTTAGAAGAACAACTTGATTTCGTTGTTGAAAAAACAGTAAATAATGTCGGTGTTGATATTAATACGGCTTCTAAGTCATTACTTAAATATGTTGCGGGATTAAATGCTGGTGTAGCACAACAAATCGTTTTATATCGAAATGAACATGGAAAATTTCATAATCGAAATGAAATAAAAAATGTTAAAAAATTAGGTGCAAAGACATATACACAAGCGATAGGTTTCTTACGTATTTTAGATGGTGATCATCCATTAGATGCAACAGCTATTCATCCTGAAAACTATCAACAAGCATTAGATTTATTAAATTTATGTCAATTATCATTAGCTGATCTTGGAACAGATCAACTTAAAGAAAAATTATTAAAAATTAATAAAAAAGAAGTTATAGAAACATTAAAAATTGACCAATATACATTAGATGATATTATTGATTGTTTAATTAAACCAAATCGTTCAATTAGAGATCAATATCAAACACCACTTCTAAAAAAAGATATCCTTCATATAGAAGATTTAAGACCAGGAATGGTTTTAGAAGGAACTGTTAGAAATGTTGTAGATTTTGGAGCTTTTGTTGATATTGGATTAAAAAATGATGGTTTAGTGCATATATCAAAAATGTCCAAACAAAGAATTAAACATCCATTAGATGTTTTAAGTATAGGGGATATTGTAGAAGTTAATGTTATAGATGTGGATTTAAATAAAAAAAGAGTAAGTTTAAGTATGATCTAGGTGATGATGTGTATAAAATATATACTTTGATATTATGTTTATGTCTTGTGGGATGTACACAAAAAAAAGATATCGAGGTATCAACTCAAAAAGAGAATTTTAGTTATGAAGAAGTCTCGAAAAATTTTTCAAAATTACAATGTGGGGATATTGTAAACATTGAAAATAGTCATTATATTTCGAATATTGCAATACCTGGTAGGTGGAAGCATACACTTATTTATTTAGGAAGTTTAAAGCAAGTTCAAGAATTTTTGGATTCTTCTTTTCCATATTATGAAAAAATCATGGGGATGTATAAAACTCAAAATGAGATTGTTGTTTTAGATGCAAATGTGGGAGGAGTACAATTACGTACTTTTGATCAGATGGCTAATTTAAAAAATGAATCTTATTTAAAAGCAATGACTTGTTATCGTTTTTTAAAGGACAAAACTTTTATTAAAGAGTTTTTGAAAAATGCTTTAGACTATTTGAATTATCCTTATGATTATCAAATGGATTTATCAAGCGACAAAGCATTATACTGTAGCGAGTTGGTTGTTTGTGCATTAAAGAAAATGAATATCACAGTTTCTAAACAAACACAAGTTTTTAAGTATCGTATTATTTCACCAACTGATTTAATAGATGATTTATTATCCCAAAGTATAGTAAAAAATGTTTTAATTTTGGAATAATGTGGTTGTCTAGATAAGCAATATGATGTAAAATAGTAGATAGATAAAAAGAAGGAGAAGAAGTGTTCATGGCTATTGGTATTGTAAAGAATTTTAACAAAGATAAAGGTTTTGGATTTATCAACATGGAAGGTGAAGAAAGAGATATTTTCTTCCACTATTCACAACTTGTTCAAGAAGGATTTAAAACAATTGATCCTGGACAAAAAGTTGAATTTGAATTAGTTGAAGGAGATCGTGGTCTTCAAGCACATCAAGTTGTTAAAATTACTGAATAAGGACAGTGTCCTTATTCTTTTGTTTTAAGGGGGTATTTTATGAACGATACAAAAAAGGGAATGTTATTTATTATGATGGCAGCATTCTTTTTTGCAAGTATGAATGTTTTTGTTAAGTTATCAGGTGATATATCATCTATTCAAAAAAGTTTTTTTCGTAATTTAATTGCAGCACTTTTTGCATTTATTATTCTAATTAAAAGTAAAGAAGGTTTTAAGTATCAAAAGAAAGATATACCGATGTTGCTTTTACGTTCTATTTTTGGAACATTAGGTATTTTATGTAATTTTTATGCAGTAGATCATTTATTAGTCAGTGATGCTTCGATGCTTAATAAATTATCACCATTCTTTGTTATTATCTTTTCTTCATTATTTTTAAAAGAAAAGGCAAATACAACGCAAAAAATAACGATTGTTATTGCTTTTATAGGAAGTTTATTTGTTATTAAACCTTCTATTCATTTTGTAAGTAATATTAATTCATTCATTGGTGTTTTAGGAGCAATGGGAGCAGGGATTGCTTATACCTGTGTTCGAAAATTAGGACAACAAGGTGTTGCTGGAGCAAAAATTGTTTTCTTTTTCTCATTGTTTTCATGTCTATCTGTTGTTCCTTATTTGATTTTTCATTTTCAACCAATGACACTTCAACAAATTGGGTGTTTATTGATGGCTGGGTTAATGGCAGCAGGAGGACAATTTTCAATTACGAATGCTTATACGTATGCACCAGCTAAAGAAATATCAATATATGATTACACGCAAGTTATTTTTGCGGCTGTACTTGGATTTTTCTTATTAAATCAAGTCCCTGATTTTTACAGTGTAATTGGTTATATGATTATTATTGGAATTGCTTTTTGGAATTTTATGAAACAAAAAAGATGCGTTTAATGACGCATCTTTTGTCCTAATTGAATGCTTCTTGCAAGTCTAAAAGCTGCTTTATAAACATTTTCACCAGCATTTTCTAAAGCTTCTTCTAAAGGACAACAATGATCGATACAACTTTCAATGGTTGTAATACAATCATAAATATTTCCTACATTCTCTCCAATTGAACCAACGATACAAACCGTATCAACACCATATTTTTTTGCTCTTTGACTAACGCCTGTTGGAACCTTTCCATACATTGATTGATGATCAATACGTCCTTCACCACTAATAACAAGATCACAATCTTTAACGTAATCATCAAAATGAACAACGTCTAAAACAGTTTCAATTCCACTTTGTAATTTAGCATTTAAAAAAGTCATTAAACCAAATCCTAAACCACCAGCAGCTCCTGAACCAGCCTCTTTACTGTAATCTTGATAACCTTTTTTAATACATATTTCTACAAGATGTTTTAATCCTTGATCTAAAAATTGAATATCTTCTTCATCGGCTCCTTTTTGAGGTCCATAAATAGCACTAGCACCTGTTTTTCCACAAAGTGGATTTGTAACATCACACATGACGATAATTTGAGTATCTTTTATTCTAGGATCAAGATGACTTGTATCAATATCTTCAATCAAAGGTAAGTTTTTAGGAATAGGTTCTAAAACTTTTTGATTTTTATCTAAAAAACGAATTCCTAAATGATGAGCCATTCCAATCCCACCATCATTGGTTGCTGAACCTCCAATACCAAGATAAATCTTTTGACAATGACGATCAAGGGCATCTTTAATTAGTTCACCTGTTCCTTTGGTATTTGCCTCTCTAATTCTTTTTTCTTTAACAAGAGGAAGTCCAGAAGCACTTGCCATTTCAATAATAGCTCCTTGACTAGTAATACCATAACTTGCTTGAATAGGCTCTTGTAAGGCATTATGACAGTCAATAGTAACATATTGACCATTTAAAGATTCAACAATAGCTTGTGTTGTTCCTTCTCCACCATCAGCCATTGATAGTGTTTGAAAAGAAACATCCTCAAAAACTTCTTTAAAACCTTTTTGAATATTTTTTGATACTTCTAAAGAAGATAAACTTCCTTTATATGAATCACTTGCAATTAATATCTTCATAGAAACCTCCTAAAGTGTAACATAACGATGAATGTGTAAATAATAAACAATAGCTTCCACTTCTTTATTTGGAAACATTTGTTTCATAATCTTTTTATAATAATACATTTGTCCTTGATGAAGTTCTTTTAAAAGATCATCAGAACTATTTTTAGCTAATGTATCTGTTTTGTAATCAATAATTGTTATTTTATCTTCATTAATACATAAAACGTCAAAAATACCATGAATAATTTGTTTGTTTTCATTTAAAAAAGAAAATTCTTTTTCTTTATAACAATATAAACTCTTTAACATTAATTGATAAACATCACTTTCAACAAAACTTTCTAAATGCACTTTATATTGATTTAAAAGAGCTCTCGCTTCATCATTGAAAATAGATCTTTGTATAATCTCTTGAAAACAATCCTCAAAATTTAATTCTTTTTCTAAAGGATATAACTCTAAAAATAAATGAACAAGAGTACCTCGATCCGTTGCCTTCATAGATGATTCATTTTCTTCATCATCTCTTTCAAAAAAACGATTGCCATCATCAACAATAGAAGTAACAGCTACTGTTTTATCAAAAGGTGCTTTGTTTTGATAAGTAAATTGACTATTTTTTAAATATAATTCTTGATCATTATTTTCCTTTTTATTTGTTGGATAAATATATTCATCAATTGTGTGAATATCAATGATCGATGTATGAAATTTAGAATGACATGTATTAAGTTGCATTTTGTTTTCTTGATACAATTTTAATTGTAAAGCATTATTCTTTACTTGATCTAAATCATAATAATTTCTAATTTTTTCATCAAATAGCGATAAATCAATACATTGTTGAATAAAATCAGGATGACGTATAATAGCAAGCATGATCCAGTTCAACATTTGATTTGATTTACGAATCGTTGCTGGTAAAAGATGACATGAACCATCAAGAGCATAATCAATGACTTGTTTTTGCCATTTTTCAATCATAGTAATTTCTTTTAAACCACCTGTTAAAATCAGTTTCTGGGAAGCTCTTGTAAGAGCTACATAAAGAATACGCATTTCTTCATTAATGGTTTCATTATCAAGAACTGTTGAAAAGATACCACGTAAAGGATGTGGGTATTCTATAAGGACATTTTGGAAGTCTCCTAAATCTTGTTTTTGATGAGGATTTAAAATAATTCCTAAATTCTTATCTTGAATTAAAGGAGCTTTTCCATCAGCAAAATTAAATTGATGATTCATTTGATTAACAATTACAATAGGGAATTCTAGACCTTTTGATTGATGAATCGTCATAAAAGTGACAGCATCTCCATCACTAGAAAGAGTAGCAGGTTTATAATCAATTCCTAAAGTCATTGTTTGTTCAAATTTATGAACAATTTGGTATAAAGAAAGATTTTCATCTGCTTTCAACATTTCAATTAAGAGTTGAACATTGGCATAACGCTGTTTTCCATTATAAAGAGAGCTAATAAATAGATCATATTCATTTTCTTTAATAAATTTTTCTAAAACTTCATAAACTGGATGATTTCTAGCAAATTCTTGCATTTCATGATAGTAATTTAAAAAATCAATTGCTTCTTGATCTGTTGCTTGTTTTAAAGATTCATACATAGATGTATTTTCTATTTTATGAAGATAAAGCCAGTTTTCATCAAAGTGTGTTTTTTTATAATTTCCTTTAAGTAAAGAAATAAGTGCTAGATCATCTAAACAATTATCTAGTGCTTTTAAAAAGTAAACACAATCTAAAATTTCATTACTTTCAAAAAATCCTTTAGTAAGAACAATTAAATTAGGAATAGAAATAGCATCAAAAACTTTTTTATAAGTTATAAAATTAGCAACATTTCTCATCAAAACAACAACATCTTGATACTTTGCTAGACGATTTCCAGTATAAAAATCAAGTTCAAGATGACCAACCATCTCATGAATTTTTTTACCAATCATTTTTGCTTCATATTCAATCATATCCACTGTTTCATCTTCGGGTTTTAAAACCAACATGATCTCACTATCAAAACGTTTTTCTTGATCGTAACGTAACATGGCTTGTTGTAACTTTTCATCAGTATCACATTTTTCTTTTCGTAAAAAGTCGTAATTTAATTGGGCATGAGGATCATTGTCATATTCCAAACCACCATAACGACGATCCATAATTGCATTAAAGATATAGTTAATACTATCTAAAACAATTTTATTTGAACGATAATTGAATTTTAAATCAATTCTTTGATTATTATCTTTAAGACCATAAGTAAGATATTTTTCATTAAAAATATCTAAATCGGCTTTTCTAAAACGATAAATCGATTGTTTCATATCACCAACCATAAAACGATTAATTTCTGGTTCTTGAAAACGAGAAATCAATAAAATCAAATTTTCTTGAATTTCATTTGTATCTTGATATTCATCAATCATAATTTCATGAAATTGTTGATAGAGAGTTTGAGCAACTCCTTGATTTTCACTTAATAATTGAAGGGTATATTGTTCAAGATCATTAAAATCTAAATAAGAAAGTGATTTTTTATAAGCTTGGTATTCTTTTTGAAATTCTTTAAGATATTTTAAATAGATTTCTAAATGGTGATAAGAAACTTTTAAAACCTCACTTAATTCTTCAATCGAAGAAGGCATACATTTTTGATAAGCCTTACTAAAAGTATTTTTTGTTTGATCTAATAAAGATTTATAAGTTTCTTTGATTGAATCGTCAACATCTTTATAACTAGCTGCACGGTGTTTTTCAATTTCTATCCCCATTGAAAAATATTTTCCTTGGTTAAAGCATTCTTTTAAATTTTGAAAATAGTTTTCTAAAACAGTATGTGGTGCAGGTAATTTCTTTGTTTCTTCAAAATAAAAACCTAAACCATATGTTTGACAATAATCTTCTAATTTTAAATAGCTATTATAAGCTTCTTGGAAAGCTTCTTGTAATATTTTCTTTAAAGGTTCTTCAAAAGGAGTATCTTCAATTGTTTGATCATTGATGACATGATCATAAAGATTTATCTTTACTTGCTTTAAATAATCATCAAAATGATAAACTGTATGCGATAAATTATCTAATTGGAAAAGAATTTCTTTAAAAGAATTAAATTGATAACCAGTATAATTTTCTTGATAAAAATCATAAAATTCTTTTTCTTGAACCCATTTTTCAAGACATTGATTTAAAATATTTTCTTTAATTAAAGTAGGATTTTCAAGAATTTCAAACTTAGAATCTAAATGAATTGTATAGCCATATTGACTTAATAAATCACTACAAAAAGAATGGAAATTTGTAATATAAGCATCATTTAATAATAGCTTTTGTTTTTCTAAATGGGCTTTTAAAGAATCATCAACAACTTGAATTCTTTTATTTAAACTCTCTACGAGCCTTTGTTTCATTTCTAAAGCAGCAGCCTTCGTAAAAGTTAAAACAAGTAAAGAATCGACATTTACATGGTCATCTTCAATTAAAGACATCATACGATTAACAAGAATTTTTGTTTTTCCAGAACCAGCAGGTGCGGAAACTAAAATAGAACTTCCTCGACTATAAACTGCGAGATTTTGTTCATCATTTAAACTTTTATCTTTCTTCATTTTGACCTCCTAATTCAATTTGATGATCTTCATTATAGAAAATATCATAATTACAAATAGCTTTATAATGACAAAAACGACAAGGGTTGATATGCATATCAATATTTGGATTATCACTACGTGTTGGATAAATACGAATATCTCCCGTAATCATTTGTTGGTAAAGACCTTGAATGTGTAGTGTGATTTCTTGAAGCAGACCATCTAATTCATCATGGGATATAATTTTAGCGTTACTATATGGACTACCATCTTTTTTGAGTTTGACTTTAATAATATCACTTTCTTGTTCCATTTCATGATCAATTTCTAGATACGTATCATCTACACTATAGCCATCCATTTTATAAAGTTTAAAGAAACTTTCAGGATCTTGTTTTTCTAAAATAGAAATTTCACTTTTTAACATTCTTTTCTTCGTATTAAAATACAAAACAGCGCCTTTATCATAGTTTTTATTCTTTGATAACATTTCTAAATAAATCAACATTTGCATATTAAAACCTAAACGTGCTAACTCTAGATTTAATTCTTTATTTGAAGATTTATAATCAATAACTTTTAAATAATTTTGATATAAATCAACACGATCAATAAAACCTTTTAATTCAATATCTTGAATCTTATCATAAACTCTTTCTTCACAAGCAGAAAGTTCAAATAAACCATGTTGCATCTGTTTAGCTAAAACGATAATTGTATTATATAAATCATCTTCAATCAGTTTTAGAAAGAATTGATTTTTTTTCAAAGAATATTTCTTTAACATATTTTCATTTAAATACCTTTGAATACTTGAATGAATATCTTCTTTTAAATGTTCAAAGTTTTTAGCTTGATAATTATTAAAATAATGATGATTTTTTTCTAAAACATAATGAACTAAAGTACCAATTTCATTGCTTTGTATTTGTGAATCATTTATTTGATCTACTTTCAACATATATTGTAGATAGTATTTATAAGGACATTGGTTATAGACCTCTAATTTACTTGCTGAAAGAGGATTATGTTGATGATTGATATGCATTGGTAATACTTGATGATGGGATTGTTTGTAAACCAATAGATGATGATTTAAAACAGGTAATGATTCATCTTGATAACCTTTTAAATAATAATCTTCTTTTAATGCTGGATGAATAAGTGCATGTTTTTTAAAAGTTGGAATTGTAAATAATTTTGTTAATTTTTGAATAATTGATGAAACAACTAAATCGCTACCATTTAAATCTCTTAAAGCGTAACTTAAAACAATTTTTTGATGATGACAAGAAAAAAGATGTCTTAAAGTATTTTGATGCTTATTCAATGCATCGTAAGTTGTAGGATAATTTAAAGCAAGAGCTTCTTGATTTAAAAGTAAATGTGTATTTTTAAATTCTTGAGGAATAATTGTTTCATTTAATCCTAAACAATAGATATATTTTGTTTGTAAGAGTTCACTATAGGGTTGATTGTAATTCAGTAAATAAAGACTATCATAGCTTTCTTTAAGAGAATGTGTTTTTTTAGAAAACATTTCTTGAAGTAAACTAACGTATTCTTTTAAAGAAAGAGGTTCACTCCCTTCAAGTTTTAAACTTGAAAGTAAACTATAAACAAGTTCATTTTTACAAAAAGCCTGTTCAATAAAATCAACCAGAGATAAAGAATAGGATGATAAATCATGCCCTTGAATCTTTAAAGTGGCATTTTTTAATGCTAGATAATTTTCATCATCGATAAAACCTTGTAAAGTATATGTATTTTTTAAATAGGATACATATTGATGATCTTGGAAATTTACTAAATATAAAGAACTGATTGCATCTAAAAGATATGTTTCATCTTTACTTAAACAGTATTGTAAAAGCATGTTAACGACTTGAAAAGCTGGATTCGTTATTGTTTCTTTTCGATTATAAGCCAAATTAAATTGATCTAAAATACGACAAAGATGGCGGTAATAATCATCATTTGGATAATAAATCACAAAATCACGTAAAGAATTTTTTTCAAGTAAAGTATTAATATCAAAAACAACTTGTTTTACTTCTTCTTGAATTGTCGATGCTTTTAAGATTTGATAAGGATGTTCAAAATCACTTTTTGCATGTGATGAATCAAATAAATGATTTGTGACATAACCGGTATAATCAAGAATTTCATTTTCATTTGTATCTTGATAAATAAAGACATGACCATATTGATCAAGCTTTTTAATAAGTGCTTGATTTTTAGGAATGGTTACTTGATTTGTTAGAAAATAATAATAGTCATGACATTTTTCATCAATGAGTGAATAAATAAGATCGTGTTCTAAAAAATGACTTTGATCAAATTGATGATATAAATGAAAAAGCGTATTCATTTTTTCTTTTGAAAGACTTGGTAAATCTTTTGTTGTTTCTTGAATATTATAAAGATAGAAATTTTTAAAAATTTCTAATATTTGTTTAGCCGTTAAAACATGATTTGCACTTGCATGAAATAAAGAAGAAGGATCTTCTTTATTCATTTTTATGATTTCTAAAAGATTTTGGATATCTGTTTTCTTTTTAAAATCTTGATGATATGTTTGAAGAAGTTTTTGATAAAACATTGATAATGTCATTAATTCAATATTAAAAAGGGCATTTGTATGTTTTAAGAAAATTTCTTCATAGTATTTAGGATCATCAACAATAATATAATGAATAGCAAAAGGATTTTCTTTTGCAGAGAGTAGACAATCGTTGATGATTTGTTTTATTGTTGAACTGTAGTGATTTGAGTTATAAATATGCATAATTTCACCTCTTGCTTTATTTTATCATAGATGGATTTAAATATTTAGTGAAAACTATTATTAAAAGGATAAAATAAGGAGTTAATAAAAAAAAGAACTGCAAGCAGTTCTAAATTTTTTCCACTTCATCAAGCCAAATTTGAACATTGGCATCACTTGGCATACGCCAGTCACCACGAGGTGATAAAGCGACAGATCCAACTTTTGGACCATCTGGAATACAGCTACGTTTAAATTGTTGACTAAAGAAACGCCAATAGAATAAGCGTAACCATTTCTTGATAGTATCTTTATCATATTTGTCTTTAAAAGCAAGTTTTGTCTTTTTATAAAGTTTACGAGGTTCATCGCCAAAACGAACCATATGATAAATAAAGAAATCATGAAGTTCATAAGGACCTACGATATCTTCTGTTTTTTGAACGATTTTATCATCTTCTTGAGGAAGAAGTTCAGGAGATACTGGGGTATCTAAAACATCTTGTAAAATTGTTTCAAGAACTTGTCCTTTATAAAGTGATGAAACATAATCCACAAGATAACGCACAAGTGTTTTAGGAACTGAAACATTGACAGCGTACATGGACATATGATCACCATTATAAGTTGACCAACCTAAAGCAACTTCGCTTAAATCACCTGTTCCAATGACAAGTCCACCAATTTGATTTGCTTTATTCATTAAAATTTCAGTACGTTCACGCGCTTGGACATTTTCGTAAGTGACATCATGTACATTTTCATCTTGATCAATATTTTTAAATTGCATTCTTACAACTTCAGCAATATTAACTGTTTGACTGGTAACACCTAGTTCTTCCATGAGACCTAAAGCATTGTTTTTCGTACGTGAAGTTGTCCCAAAACAAGGCATAGTAATAGCATAAATATTCTTTTTATCATAACCTAATTTTTCAAAAGCCATCACACATACAAGAAGAGCTAAGGTAGAATCTAAACCACCAGAAATACCAATCACAACTTTATCAATATGAGTTGCTTTTAGTCTTTGCATTAAACCTCTTGTTTGGATTTCAAAGACTTCTTTACAACGTAATTCTCGAAGTGCAGGATTACTTGGAACAAAAGGATGAGGATCATAATAATGATTTGTTTCAATATCAATCAAATCCATATCAAAATAAATATAGTCATATTCATGATGAGATTGATAAGTTGTCATTTTTCTTCTTTCACTGACAAGTTTTTCTACATCTAAATCACCATAGATCACTTCAGCATCAAAACCAGTACTTTCATTAATAATTGTTCCATTTTCACAAATCAAATGATGTCCAGAGAAGACAACATCCGTTGTACTTTCGCCACTACCAGCATTACTATAAACATAACCAGAAACAAGTTTTGCTGATTGCATTGAAACAAGGTTTCTTCGATAATCTTTTTTAGCTGTTAATTCATTACTGGCAGATGTATTACAAATAACAGTTGCGCCATTTAAAGCAAGTTCATTACTTGGCGCATTTGGAAGCCATAAGTCTTCACAAATTTCTACACCTAAAGTAAAACTTGGTAAACTTTGACAAGCAAAAACGACTTTACGTCCAAATAAAACGATTTGTCCAAAAAGTTCAATTTCAATATTATCTTCAAAACAAGGAGTAAAACGTCTTCCTTCGTAATATTCATTATAGTTTGGAATATGATATTTTGGGACAATTCCTAAAATACTTCCATCATATAAAACAGCAGATACATTATATAAATTATTTTGATAGTGGAAAGGTAAACCAATAACAACAATTTGTTGGTGTCCTTTTGTATCATGCATAATTTCTTCTAATTGAACAAGACATTCATTTAAAAGACGATTTTGTAAGAAAAGGTCTTCTAATGTATATCCACTTAAAACAAGTTCAGGGAAAACCACAACTTGTGCTTTCTTTTCTCTTGTTTCTTTTAAGACTTTTTTAATTTCACTAGCATTATGCTTAACATTGCCAATGAGTGTATCGATTGATGCACTGGCAACTCTTATATATCCATCTTTCATAAAATTCCTCCATTTGCCCTTATTATAACAAAAACATAATTATTTTAGCATATCATTATGCAAAATATTCAAAATCTTTATAATAAAAGAAAAAGGAGGGATTTATGAATACAATACTTTACCCATTACTTGGAACTTTATTTACATTTTTAATGACAACTATAGGAAGTGCATTGGTCTTTTTCTTTAAAGATGAAGTCAAAGATTTTTATCAACAACTCTTTTTAGGATTTGCGGCAGGAATTATGATTGCTGCCTCTGTTTGGTCTTTACTTATTCCTTCAAAAGAAATGGCTGATGCCAATGGTCAAAATAGTGCCCTTATTTTAGGTGGAGGATTTATTATTGGAGCTTTATTTTTACTTTTTCTAGATCATGTGATTCCTCATCAACATTTAAATGAGGACAAGCCTGAAGGACCTAAAAGTATGTTAGGCAAAAATACGATGCTCGTTTTAGCTGTTACTTTACATAACATTCCTGAAGGTTTTGCAGTAGGTTTGACTCTTGCGATTGCTGCTAGTAATTCAAGTATTACATTTGCTTCAGCACTTGCCTTAGCTTTAGGAATTGGACTTCAAAACTTACCTGAAGGAGCAGCGATTTCACTACCTTTAAAACAAGGTGGAATGTCAAGCATGAAAGCTTTTATTTATGGAAGTCTTTCAGGAATTGTTGAACCCATTGCTGGAGTTATTGCTGGTTTTACAATTCATCTTATGCAAACGATTTTACCTGTTTGTTTATCATTTGCGGCAGGAGCGATGATGTATGTCGTGGTTGAAGAATTAATTCCTGAAGCACAACTAGGAAAGCATAGTCATATTGGGACTTTTGGCGTTTTAAGTGGATTTGTCATTATGATGTTGATGGATATTTTTTTAGGATAAGAGGAGATTAATCTGAATAAAAATTAAAAGAGAAAATAAGTTTTACCCTAAAAAAGTGTATAA
>CAVESC010000069.1:0-16869 GCA_963618275.1 Bacteroidaceae bacterium | reverse complement strand
ATATAGGGAAAGGGGCATGAAAAATGGAACCGTTAAAAACAAAAGTTTGGCTTTCATCACCTACAATGCATGGAGATGAATTAAAATATATAACGGAAGCTTATCAAACCAATTGGATGTCAACAGTTGGAGAAAATATTAATGAAGTAGAAAGAAAATTTAGTGAATTCCTTGGACTTAAAGGAACAGTTGCACTTTCAAGTGGAACTGCTGCTTTACATCTAGCAATTAAACTTGCTGGATTAAAAGCTTATGGGAAAGCTGAAGTTGGTCATGGGCTACTTGAAGGCAAAAAAGTATTTTGTTCAGATATGACTTTTTCAGCAACTGTTAATCCAGTTGTTTATGAAGGTGGTATACCTGTATTTATTGATAGTGAATATGAAACATGGAATATGGATCCAAAAGCTTTAGAAAAAGCTTTTGAATTATATCCTGATGTTAAAGTTGTGGTGGTTGCTAATTTATATGGAACACCAGCAAAACTTACAGAAATAAAAGATATTTGTAATAGTCATGGTGCTATTCTTGTAGAAGATGCAGCAGAATCACTTGGAGCAACATATAAAGGGCAACAAACTGGTACTTTTGGAATGTATAACATTATTTCATTTAATGGAAATAAGATTATTACAGGATCAAGTGGTGGTATGTTATTAACTGACGATTTATCAGCAGCTAATAGAGCTAGAAAATGGTCTACACAATCAAGAGAAAATGCTGCTTGGTATCAACATGAAGAATTAGGTTATAACTATAGAATGTCTAATGTGATTGCTGGAGTTGTAAGGGGACAACTTCCATATTTAGAAGAACATATTAATCAAAAGAAAGCTATTTATGAAAGATATAAAGAAGGTTTTAAAGATTTACCAGTAACAATGAATCCTATGCCAGATGATTGTCAAGCTAATTATTGGCTTTCATGTATGACTATTAATAAGGATGCTATGTGTAAACAAGTAAGAAGTGAAAATGAAGCTTTATATATTAAGGAAAAAGGTAAATCTTGTCCAACAGAAATATTAGAAGCTATTACTTCTATTAATGCTGAAGGAAGACCTATTTGGAAACCAATGCATATGCAACCTATTTATCGTATGAATTCATTTGTAAGTGTAGCTGATCCTGTTAATGTAGATATTTTTGATAGAGGTTTATGTTTACCATCTGATAATAAGATGACAATAGAACAACAAGATAAGATTATTGAAGTCATAAAGGAATGTTTTAAATAATGTATAGATATTTTTTTAAAAGATTATTTGATTTTGTTTTATCATTACTAGCAATTATTGTTTTAAGTCCAATCTTATTAATAACAGCAATCCTTGTTAAAACAAAACTGGGTTCCCCAGTTATTTTTAAACAAGAAAGACCAGGTAAAAATGAAAAAATATTTACATTATATAAATTTAGAACAATGACAGATGAAAAAGATGAAAACGGAAATCTTCTTCCAGATGAAATAAGACTTACAAAATTTGGTAAAATGTTGAGATCAACAAGTTTAGATGAATTACCAGAATTATTTAATATCTTAAAAGGAGATATGTCTATTGTTGGACCTAGACCTTTATTAGTTAAATACTTACCTAGATATAATGAACACCAAAAACATAGACATGATGTTAAACCAGGATTTACTGGTTGGGCACAATGTAATGGTAGAAATGCTATTAGTTGGGAAGAAAAATTTGATTTAGATGTTTATTATGTTAATCATCTTTCTTTCTTGTTAGATATAAAGATTATTTTTAAAACAGTTAAAACTGTTTTATGTAGAGAAGGTATTTCATCGGGAACATCTGTGACAATGGAAGAGTTTAGAGGTACTGGGTATGGAAAATAGAATTGTTATTATTGGAGCAAGTGGACATGGTAAGGTTATTGCTGATATAGCAAAGTTGAATGGTTATCAAGAAATTGTTTTTTTAGATGATGATAAAACTAAAAAGAAAAACGGAATGTATGATGTTTTAGGAACAACAGAAGATATTGTTAAATATAAAGAAAACTATGATTTTATTATTGCTGTTGGAAACAATGAAATTAGAGAAAAAATATCAAACATTTTAGAAAAAGAAAATATCAATCAAACTACTTTAATTCATCCTAGTGCTGTTATAGATCAAACTGCAACAATTGATGCAGGAACAGTTATTATGGCAAATGCTGTAGTTAATGCTTCTGCTAAAATAGGGAAGGGCTGTATTATTAATACAGCTTCAACTATTGATCATGATTGTTTATTGGAAGATTATGTTCATGTATCACCTGGTTCACATGTAGCAGGAACTGTTCATATCGGTAAAAGTACATGGCTAGGAACAGGTACAAATGTTATTAACAATATATCTATTACAAGTCAATGTATTATTGGTGCAGGAAGTGTAGTGATTAAAGATATAAAAACAAGTGGAACATATGTTGGTTCACCAGTAAGGATGGTGATTAAATGAAAAAAATACTCATACTAGCAAATAATTCAGGTGGTTTATATCGCTTTAGAAAAGAATTAATGGAAAAGATGATACAAGAAGGGTATCAAGTTTATGCATCTACTCCTTTTGATGACAATATAGAAGATTTAAAAGAAATAGGTGTTTCTTTAATAGAAACACCTATTAATAGAAGAGGAATGAATCCTGTTAAAGATTTTGGATTATTAGTAACTTATTTTAAAATGATTAAAAAGGTTAATCCTGATCTTATTGTAACATACACTATTAAACCTAATTTATACGGTGGTACAATAGCTAGAATATTGAAAAGAAAGTATGCAATTAATATTACAGGATTAGGTACTGCTTTTCAAAATGAAGGCTTTTTAAAAAAAATGGTTGTTTCATGGTATAAATTTGTATGTAAAAAAGTTAAAGTTGTTTTCTTTGAAAATATTGGAAATAAAGAAGTCTTTATTTCCAATAAGATATTAAAAGAAGATAAATGTGTTTGTTTAAATGGAGCAGGAGTTAATTTAGAAGATTTTTCTTTTAAAGAATATCCAAAAAATGAAGATACTCTTCATTTTTTATTTATTGGAAGAATTATGAAAGAAAAAGGAATAGAAGAATTATTTTATGCAACAAATAGATTAGTTGATGAAGGATACAACATAGTTCTAGATATATTAGGTGGTTATGAAGATAACTATAAAGAAGTAATAGATCAATATGTTAATAAAGGTATTGTAAACTATTATGGTTATCAAAATGATGTAAGACCATTTATAGAAAAAGCACATTGCTTTGTTTTACCTTCTTATCATGAAGGGATGGCTAATACATTATTAGAATGTGCTGCTATGGGTAGACCACTTATTACAAGTAATATTCATGGTTGCTTAGAAGCAATCCATGAAAATGGTTATTTATGTAATGTAAAGGATCAAGAAGATTTATATAAAAAGATGAAAGAGTTTCTAGAATTAAATCATGATGAAAAGGTACAAATGGGATTTAATTCTAGAAAACATATAGAAGAAGTATTTGATAAAAGAAAAGTTGTGAATGAAACTTTTAAACAATTGATGATGTAAGGAGGGATAGAGATGAATAAGTTAATGCCAGTGTTTATTTTTGGGCTTGTTGCTTCTTACATTTCTGATAAAAATTCAAAGGTAAGTATTAATAGATATGGAGATCGAGAATATAAAAGAAAAGAAAAACTCTTTTTTATTCTTTTAACCATTGTATTAGCTGTTTTTGTTGGTTTAAGAACTGGTTATAACGATACTGGTACGTATCGACATATGTATGAAAGTTTATCTCCAGGATTAGGAAATATATTATCACTTAATTTTAGTTTAGGAGCAAATCCAGGATTTTGGATAACAAATACTATTTTAAAAACAATTGGGGTTTCAACTCAAAACTATTTGATGTTTTATGCACTTATAACAGTTTGTATTTATCTATGGTTCATTCGTAAATATTCAGATGATATATGGTTATCTGTTTTCCTATTTTTTACAATGGGTTGTTATACATTTACTATGGCAGCCATCAAACAATGTGTTGCTGTTGCATTTTGCTTAATTGCTGTTGATAGAATCATGCAAGATAAAAGAAAAGCTTTTATTTTTTGGATCTTAGTAGCAGCTACTTTTCATCCATATTCTTTAATGTATTTGGTTGTACCATTTTTAACATTTAACCCATGGAGTGGAAAAACTTACGTTTTATTAATCTTATTTGCTGTTATTGGATTTAGTTTACAACCTTTACTTGGAACAGTAGTTGATATTACCACTTTGTTAGGTGAAGAATATGATGCATCTACTTTTGTTGGTGAAAGTATCAATATTTTTCGATTACTTGTTATTTGGGTACCAGTTATTTTATCTTTTTTAACCAAGAGATATCAACAAGATAACAATACTAAAATTGATAATATTATTTTAAATTTAACGATGTTGAATGCAGAGATTATGTTTATTGGATTATTTGGAACAGCAAATTATTTTGCACGTTTAGCTAACTACTTTTTAATTTTTCAGGCATTATGTTTACCACATTTATTTAGAGCATTTACAAAAGATAGTCAAAAAATTATGAAGGTACTATGTATAATTGGCTTTCTAGCATATTTTTATTATGCAAATGTAATTAATTTAAATTTTGATAGATCATACTTTTATTTGCCATTTATTGAATATTTAAAAAGTATAGTTAGATTTCTTATTTGATTGGAGCAAAATATGAAAGATAAAATTAGAGTTTTACATGTAGTTACAACGATGAATCGTGGTGGACTAGAAACCATGATTATGAATTATTATCGACATATTGATAGAAGTAAAATACAATTTGATTTTTTAGTGCATAGAGATTTTGAAGCTGATTATGATCGAGAAATAAAACAATTGGGTGGACATATTTATCATTTACCAAGACTTAATCCATTTAGTAGAAATTATAAGAAAGAACTTGATCAATTTTTAAAAGAACATCCATATCAAATTATTCATGTACATCAAGATTGTTTAAGTTCAATTGCGTTAAAAGTGGCTTGTCAAAATGATATACCTACTAGAATTGCTCATGCCCATTCAACAAGCCAAGATAAAAATATAAAATATTTAATTAAAAGATTTTATATGAGAAGTATTCCAAAATATGCAACACATCTTTTTGCTTGTGGAAAAGAAGCAGGAGATTGGATGTTTCAAGGGAAATCCTATGAAATTATGAATAATGCTATTGATAGTCAAAATTTCAAATATGATGAGTTATTAAGAAATAATGTTAGAAAAATATTGTTTATAAAAGATGATGAAGTAGTAATAGGTCATGTAGGAAGATTTAATTATCCTAAAAATCATGAATTTATTATTGATATATTTCATGAATTAAATAAAAAAGATAAGAAATTTAAATTACTACTCGTTGGAACTGGTAATTTAGAAGATAAAATTAAAGAAAAAGTAAAAGAGTTAAATTTACAAGATAAAGTTTTATTTTTAGGAAATAGAAATGATGTCAATGAATTAATGCAATCCATGGACATATTTCTATTTCCATCACATTATGAAGGATTACCAGTTACATTAGTAGAAGCACAAGCATCGGGATTACCGATTATTAAATCTAATAATGTGCCAGATCAATGTAAGATAACACCTAATGTTTGGTCATTATCATTAGATGATAATGTAAATAAATGGGTCAATAAAATAGTAGAAGTAACCAAATCTTTTGAAAGAACAGATACTTCTAAATATATTAAAGATGCTGGTTATGATATTAATTCTAATGTTAAATGGTTAGAAAATTTTTATTTAAGTGAGGTGAAAGGACATGAATAAAGATATACAAATAACAGTGTTTACACCTGCTTATAATAGAGCATATACATTACCTAGAACTTATGAAAGTTTAAAGAAACAAGGTAATAAAAACTTTATATGGTTAATTGTTGATGATGGATCAACAGATAATACAAAAGAATTAGTAGAAAAATGGATAAGTGAAGAAAAAGAATTTACTATCCAATACATTTATAAAGAAAATGGTGGTATGCATACCGCCCATAATGTTGCTTATCAAAATATAATAACTGAATTAAATGTATGTATTGATTCAGATGATTGTTTAGCTGAAAATGCGATAGATAAAATACTTACATTTTGGAATAAAAACAAAAATGATAATTATGCAGGAATTGTAGGTTTAGATAGTGATTTAAGTGGCAATCTAATTGGTAAAGATTTTGATAATTTAAAAGACACAACATTATCTGGATATTACGCTAATGGTGGTAAAGGTGATAAGAAACTTGTTTATCGAACAGATGTCATCAATAAATATCCAGAATATCCTGTTTTTGAAGGAGAAAAATATGTTGGTTTAAATTATAAATATTTATTGATTGATCAAGATTATAAATTACTTGTTTTAAATGAAGTGCTATGTAATGTTGAATATCAAGAAGATGGTTCATCTAATTCTATGTGGAAACAATACTATAGAAATCCTAAAGGATTTGCTTTTTTAAGAAAGTTTTATATGCAATACAATACTTCTTTAAAAAGAAACATAATGGATTGTATCCATTATGTTTCTAGTAGTAAATTAGCTAAAAATAAGCATTATATTAAAGAATCCCCTAAAAAGTTATTAACAGTTTTAATGATACCATTTGGCTTATTATTAAAAAGAGAAGTAATTAAAAGGGGAAGTTAAAAAGGTGAAATTTATGAAAAAAATAAAAGTATTATTTTTTATACATGATTTATCATTTGGAGGAGCTGAAAAAGTTCTTGTAAATTTAGTTAATAATATGGATACAGATGTTTTTGATGTATCATTAAAAACTATGTTTGATGTTGGATTACATAAAAATAATATTTCAAAAAATGTTAAGTATATTCCAGGATTAAAGTATATGTTTAGAGGTAATTCGCATATTATGAAATTATTTTCACCAGCTACATTATATAAATTTTTCATTAAAGAAGACTATGATATTGTTGTATCTTATTTAGAAGGACCTTCAGCAAGAGTGATTAGTGGTTGTCCAAATGATAATACTAAAAAAATATGTTGGATTCATATTCAGTTGGATGATGAAAATAGATATAAATTAGGTTTTAGAGATAAAAATGAAGCGGATCAAGTTTATCAAAAATTTGATAAATTAATTTGTGTATCAAATACTGTAAAAGAAAGTTTTTTAAATATTACAAATAATAAATTTGATAATATTGATGTTTTGTACAATACAAATGAAACAGATATGATAAAACAAAAAGCAAAAGAAAATGTAGATGATGTTGTTTTTGATAAAGATATGATTAATATTTGTTCTGTAGCGAAAATAACAGAAACTAAGGGATATGATCATCTTGCTCATGTACACAAAAGATTGATAGATGAAGGATTAAAACATCATATTTATATTTTAGGTGTTGGGGAACAAAGAAATGAAATTGAAAAATACTTAAAAAAACATCATTTAGAAAATACATTTACATTTTTAGGGTTTAGAGATAACCCATATAAATATGTAGCAAACTGTGATTTATATGTATGTTCTTCTCATAGAGAAGGATTTAGTACAGCAGTAACAGAATCGTTAGTAGTTGGTACACCTGTTGTAAGTACACTATGTTCTGGAGCACAAGAATTATTAGGATATAATAATGAATATGGAATGGTTGTAGAAAATAGTGAACAAGGTATCTATGATGGCTTAAAATATATGTTAACACATAAAGATAAATTAGAATATTATAAGGAAAAAGCTAAAGAAAGAGGTTCTTTTTTTAGTACTGAAAATACTGTAAAAGCGGTTGAAGATATGCTAATTCAATTATTAAATCAGGAGGAATCATTATGAACGAGAATCCATTAATTTCAGTTATAGTTCCTGCTTATAATGTTGAAAAGTGGTTGTCTAGATGTTTAGACAGCATTTTAAATCAAACATATAAAAATATTGAAATTGTTGTTATAGATGATGGATCTAAAGATAACACAAAATCATTAATAGATGAGTATTCACATAAATATAAAAATATTGTACCTGTTTATCAAGAAAACCAAGGAGTATCTTATGCAAGAATTAATGGTATCAAAAGCGCTAATGGTGAATGGATTGGTTTTGTGGATAGTGATGATGAAATAGAATTAGATATGTATGAAATGCTTTTGAAAAATGCTTTAAAATATCAAGCAGATATATCACATTGTGGTTATCAAATGGTCTTTGAAAATAAAATCAATTATTTTTACAATACGGGACGTATTGTTATACAAGATAATTCAACCGGTTTAAAAGATTTATTAGAAGGAAAATTTATTGAACCAGGATTATGGAATAAGATTTTTCATAAAAATTTATTTAAAGATTTATTAGATAGTGATGTAATGGATTTATCTATAAAGATTAATGAAGATTTATTAATGAATTATTATTTATTTAAAGAATCCCGTTTATCAGTATTTGAAGATCAATGTAAATATCATTATATAGTGAGAAAAAATTCTGCTAGTAGAGAAAAGTTAAATTTAAATAAAATTTATGATCCTATAAAAGTTAAAGAAATCATTGTAAATGATAAAAATGATGAGATAAAAGCAATCGCTAAAAGAGTTTATTTATATACATGTATTAATGTATATAATTCACTTGTTATCAATAAAGAAAAACAGTTTAGTAAAGATAAAAAGAAGATTAGAAAAAAGATTATTAATTGTAATAGTTATCAATTACTTTCAAAAAAACATAAAATATTATATGTATTAATTAAATATGTTCCACATATGTATGATGTTATTTATAGAATATATGAGAAACATTTTCAAGTTAAAAGATATGATTAAAGGAGGTATTTAAAATGGATGAACCATTAATAAGTATTATTGTGCCAATATATAATGTTGAAAAATACTTAAATAGATGTATAGAAAGTATAGTTAATCAAACATATAAAAATTTAGAGATTATATTAGTAGATGATGGTTCACCAGATAATTGTTCTCAAATATGTGATGAATGGAAGGAAAAAGATAATAGAGTAAAGGTTATTCATAAAGAAAATGGTGGATTATCTGATGCAAGAAATGCTGGTTTAGAAATTGCTCAAGGAGAATATATTGCGTTTGTTGATAGTGATGACTGGATATTACCTAACATGTATCAAAAATTAATGAAAGTTATGAAAGATACAAATAGTGATATTGTACAATGTAATTATGAACGAGTATTAGATGATGATTGTAGAGAAATTATAAATAATAAAAATCCAAAAGTAATATCATTTGATGCTCATGATGCCCTTAAAAACTTAATAGAAGAAAAGAATTTAAATCAAATGGTATGGAATAAACTTTTTAAAAGAGAGTTATTTGAAAATTTACTGTTTGAAGTAGGAAAGCTTAATGAAGATGATTTTATTACATATCAATTGTTTTCAAAGGCAAATAAAATTTCTTATGTAGATAGTAAAGAATATTGTTATTTAATTAGAAATACAAGTATTATGGGGGAAAGCTATTCTATAAAAAGATTAGATGGATTAGAAGCTAGATATAGACAATATAATTTTTATAAAAAAAATTATATTGATTTAGCTGTTATATGTAAAAAAAGTTTAATTTTTTATTTAGTATATTGTTTACAAAAAACGTGTTCAATAAAAGATAAAAAAGTGAAGAAAAATGCAACACTCATTATTAAAAAATATTTTAAAGTATTAAAAAAAGATAAAATAGAAATGGAGCTTAATTTTAAAGAAAAGATATGGTTTGTTTTTATGAAAATATCACTTAAAATGACGGCTAAATTAAGAAATTATTTAAAAATTAATGTATAAGAAAGTGGGGAAAATATGAAGAAAGTATTTTTATATGCATATGATAAAATAAATTTAGGTGATGATTTATTTATTGAAAATTTAGTTAATAGATACCCACATGTTAAATTTATAATGATTTCTAATAAAGAAAACAAAAATAATTTTAAAAATTTATCAAATTTAAAAATAATTGATAAAGATAGTTTTATCTTAATAAAACTAAAAGATGTATGGTATGGCGGTTACTCAAGATATGAATCTTATTTAAAAAATAGATGTGATGCAATTGTTTATATTGGAGGATCAATTTTTATTGAATATCCAACATGGAAAAATATAGTTGGATGGTGGGATTATCAAGCATCTCATTATTCTTTTTATGTATTAGGTGCTAATTTTGGCCCATACAAAAATATAGATTATAAAAATGCTATGAATGATGTTTTTTATAAAATGAACGATGTATGTTTTAGAGATCAAAATTCTTTTCAACTTTTTGATAAAAATGAAAAAGTAAGATATGCTCCAGATATCATTTTTACTCAAAAAATGGAATCAAAGGTTTCTAAAAATAAAATTTTTGTTTCTGTTATTAATTGTAAAGATAAAAGTGATTTAGGAATAAATTCGCAATTACAAGAAGACTATGTAGATTCTCTTGTAAAAATAATAAATCATTATATTCAAGACCATTACGAAGTTGTAATTTCTTCATTTTGCAAAAATGAAGGTGATGAAGAAACAGTTAGATTAATTCTTAGTCAAATTCCTGATAAAAATATTAAAACATTATTGTACAATGGCGAAAATAGAGAAGAAATATTAAATGAAATTAATGAATCTAATTATGTCATAGGAACTAGATTTCATTCTATCATTTTAGCAATGAATGCAAATAAACCTGTTTTTCCTATTATATATAGTAACAAAACATTGAATTTATTAAATGATACTAAATTTAAAGGAAATTATATTGATATTAAGGATATTAATAAATTAGATTATGATTTTTCAAAGAAAAATCTTGATGAAAATTATTTAGTTAATATTGATGAATTACAAAAGCAAGCTGAAAAACAATTTGAAAAATTAGATGAATTATTATAAATAATAAATTAATTATGAATGAATAGTAGAAAAATGATTTTATTTAATTACTTGTTATAATATTACATTCAAAGAATAGACGATGTGATGAATTAACAAAATAAAGTGTTGCTATTTAAAGATAAAATCTCTAGAAGAAAAATGTAAAATAATTAAACAAAGTTATAAAAATATAGCTAATATTTATTTTACAGATATTTATATAGTAATATAAAATAAAAAAAGTTTTAACGAAATCAAATAAGAGAGTACCTGTTATAATAAAAATTTAAATTTTTAAATTTTATTATGTAACTCGCTAGTAATTTATGAAAGGAAGGTTAAATTTAAATTATGGATGGAATTTTATTTACTATAATCATACCTATTTTTAATAGGGGAATAGAAATAATAGATACACTAGATAGTGTAAAAAACCAAACTTTTTTAGATTATGAAGTAATATTAATTGATGATGGATCCACAGATAATACATTTGAAATTTTAAAAAAATATAGTGAGAATAATCCAAAGTTTAAATTGTATCATTACGAAAATGGTGGATTATCAGTTGCTCGTAATCGAGGAATTAAAAGAGCGTCTGGTAAATATATTTTATTTTTAGACGCAGATGATAGAATTGATATTAATACATTAAAAAAATTATCCGAATATCAAAATAAATATAATGCAGATTTGGTTGTTTTTGGTTTAAAGTATTACTATACAAAATCAAATTATTCTTGTACACAAAATAAATTAGAAAAAAAAGTAATATACGATAAAGAAAAAATAAAAAAATATATTCTACCATCTATTGTAAATTTGGATACTTCAAATAAATATTCTATAGAACCATATGCTTGTAATAAATTATATAAAAGAAGCATTCTTAAGGAAAATTGTATTCTTTTTGATGAAACTAGAACTTCATGGGAAGATAAACCATTTGTTGCTATATATGTATCTAAAATAGAAAATATGATTATTCTTGATGAAGCGTTTTATCATTATATAGATACAAAAAATTCATTATCTAGAAGATATGAAAAAAGAAGAATTGAAATGATAGTAGAAAATGCAAATCTATTTGAAAGTTTATTTAAAAATGATGTTATTTTTGATGAAAAAAATATATCAAGGCATTATTTTAATCAAATAAATAAGGAATTAATAAATTATATGAGTTTTGGTAAAGAAAAGTATGATGATATAATTAGTATAATTAATTTTATGATTAATAATGATAAAATAAGATTTTGGTATAAAAATATCATTCCTCAAAATTACATTCAAAAAAAAATAATAAAATATTTTTTTAGTAAAGATATAAAAAAATATTTTAGGATGATTAGAATGTCATTTTTGTTAGATGGCTTAAAAGTATATTTAAACAAATTAAAAAAATTTTTTAGTATTTTAAAACATAAGTTAAGAATAATTTGGAGGATTTTAAATGACAAAAATAAAGCAAATACAGGATGTTGAAAATGAAATTCTTAAAGAAGTTGTTGGTACGCTTAATCAAACAGGGATAGGTTATACTTTAGCATATGGTACTTTTTTAGGTGCTATTAGACATAAAGGATTTATTCCTTGGGATGATGATATAGACATATATGTTTTGGATAAAGATATAAAGAAGAATATGAAGAAAATAATAAAATTATTGAAAATAAATTATTTTTTTCAATGTCCCAAAACAGAAATCATATCCCCTTGGATATTTTATAAAGTAAGAAAAAATGGGACATATATGCATGAAGCAGCATTAAATTCAAGATATGATAATATTAATCAAGGAATTTGGATAGATTTATTTCCATTAGTTAATGCGTCTAGATATAACTGTATAATCGATATACAATTATATCTAATTTATAGATTACAAAAATTAAGATTTAATTTTTTTGATCCTAAAAAATCATTGAATATAAAAAAGAAAATATATAATGTTTTTTTAGGATATATCTATAGCTTTATTGATAATATTATTGCTTTTTTAGGATCTGAAAAGTCAAACTTTTATATAATAAAAAATACTAATTATTATTCAAAGAGCTATATAGAAAATAGAACAAAATCGATGATTCCTAAAAATTATTTTAATGAAAAAAAATTATATAATTTTGATGGTTGTAATTATTTTGGACCGAAAGATTATGATGGCTATTTGAAATATTTTTATGGTAATGATTATATGATTCCCAAAAAATATTCACATCTTTCTGATTATGATAATGTTAAACTTTAAGGGGGATATTCTGTGATGAAAAAAAATGAGTTGAAAATGGGAGTAATCCTCTCTTATGTAACTATGTTTATTAGTTTTGTGATACCTTTATTTTATACACCGATAATGCTAAGAATTTTAGGTCAAAATGAATATGGGGTTTATAGCTTAGCAAATTCTGTTATTTCATATTTAGCATTATTAAATTTTGGAATGGGACAATCTATTATAAGATATGTTTCTCAATATAGAGCCAAAAATCAATTTGATAAAGTTAATAAAATCATATCATTATTTTTCTTAGTATTTATATTTTTAGCATTTATTGTTTTGATTGCTGGAATTATATTATATATAGGTTCTACAAGTTGGTTTAGTAAAGGCTTAACAATTACTGAAATTAGTACTTTAAAAAAATTGATTATTATTATGACTATATCAACAGCCGTTTCATTTGTATCAAGTGTTTTTTCAGCAACGACGACAGCATTTGAAAAGTATATTTTTAGAAGATTTTTAGAATTAATAAATACAATGATATTACCAATATTAAATTTAATAGTTTTATATTTAGGGTATAAATCAATTGGGATGTCTGTAATTGCATTATTACTTTCTATAATACTTTGTTTTATATATATATATTATTGTATAAAAAAATTAAAAGTACGTATTAGTTTTAAAAATTTACCTTTCAATTTATTAAAAGATATATTTTCTTTTTCTTTTTTTGTATTTCTTAGTACTATTGTAGATATGCTGTATTGGGCAACAGATAAAGTTTTAATAGGATCTTTATTAGGATCAGCAGCTATTGCAATCTATAATATAGGTGGTACATTTACATCTATGTATCAAAATTTATCAGGAGCTGTTGGTAATGTATTTGGTCCTAGAGTAAATCAAATGGTGGCAAAGGAAAATACAAGTGATAAATATGATGAATTATTAATTAGAATTGGTAGAATTCAATTCTATATTATATCATTAGCTTTAACGGGATATGTTGTTTTTGGAAAAATATTTATTCATTTTTGGGCTGGAGATGCATACATGGATGCATATGTTATTGCAATTATGACTATGTTTCCATTATCAATACCTCTTATACAAAATATTGCATTAACAGTTACTGTTGCAAAAAATAAACATCAATTTAGAGCAATTATGTATTTTTTTATTGCACTAGCTAATATTGTTGGAACTTATATTTTAATTCCCAAATATGGTATTATAGGTGCTGCTTTTTGTACATCCGTATCATTTATTGTTGGACATGGAATAATTATGAATATATTTTATTATAAAGTATTAAAAATTGATATTCCTTTATTTTGGAAAAATATATTATCTATTTCAAAAGTTCCTTTATTTATGATGGTAATAGGTATTATATTTGTACATTTCGTTTCAATATCAAGTTTTAAACTATTCTTTATATGCATTTTTGTTTATAGTTGTGTATACTTAATATTATTATATTTAATAAGTTTTAATGAGTATGAGAAGTTATTATTAATGAGTCCGTTATTTAAAATTTTTAATAAAGTAAAATCTATTATTAATAAATCTTAAGTGAGAAGTTAGTGAAAACATAGTAATAAATTTTAATAAAACATTATTTAATAGAAGTATTGAAAATTTAAAGAATAGGTATATTTGTAATGTAGATAAACAAGTAAAAGATAGTGTTAATCATTATAAGAAATTAGATGAATTATTAAAATAAAGGAGGTATCATTTTATGAAGATTTTAATCAGAAAAATAAATACCTTTTTTTCTTTTGTAAAAAGAGAAAATAAAGTTTTTAAAAGCCATTATAAGAATTTTGGACTTAAAATAGCTTTATTAGAATATTTAGATGGAATCTTTCCTCCAGGGAAAAGACCTTATTATATTCAAACAATAGAAAGGTATGTAGATAATTTTCTAAAAGATTTAGTAAATGAATATAATAAGATTGATGTAGAAGAATTTAAACGAAAAAAAGATCAAGAAAAGAATCTGTTAGATAAATATCCAATATGGTGTTGCTGGTGGCAAGGAGAAGACAGTATGCCTGAACTAGTTAAGATGTGTCACCAAAGGTTAAAAGATATTATACCTGAAAATGCAAAGCTTCATCTAATAACACTAGATAATTATTTAAATTATGTAGATATGCCAAAGCATATCATCGATAAGTTTAATAATAATATCATTACTATGACAACAATGTCTGATATATTAAGACATTGTTTAATGAGTAAATATGGTGGCTATTGGTTAGATGCAACAGTATTTTTTACAGGTGATATTCCAAAAGAATATTTTGAAAGAGACTTCTATTGTCAAAAAATGTACGATGAAGTAAAATGCAAAAGAGAAGCTTGTAAAGGAAGATGGTGTGGTTTTTCTATGGCAGGAAATAAGAATAATATATTATTTTCTTTTATGAGAGATGCATTTTTTAAATGGTGGGAAGTTTACGATGATATTCCTGACTATGTTTTAATTGATTATATATTATTAACAGGATATAAATACATTCCTGCCATTAAGAAAACGATTGATTCTGTTGAAAATAATAATGAAGATATCTTTTATATGTATGGTCTATTAAATAGACCATACACAGATGAATTATATAAAGATATTACGAAAAATAATGTTATGCATAAATTAACATATAAGATTGATTTATATAAAAGAACAAATATGAATGAAGAAACACTATATTTACATTTATTAAATGAAGTTTTAGGAGATCAAGACAATGGATAACTTAGTAAGTATTGTTATACCAGTATATAATGCAGCATCGACACTAAGAAGATGTGTAGAAAGCATTATTAAAAATGACTATGATAATGTAGAAATTATATTGATTGATGATTGTTCTAAAGATGAAAGTTTATTAGAGTGTCAGGTTTTATCTAAAGAGTACGATCATGTTTTATATTATCATAATGAAGTAAATAAAGGTGTTTCTTATACAAGAAATAAAGGATTAAAACATTGTAGTGGAAAATATGTATTGTTTGTAGATAGTGATGATTATATTGAATCTGATTATATTTTAAAATTAGTAACTTTAAGGGATAAACATAGTGATTCATTTGTGTTATGTGGATATATTAATGAAGATATGAAATATAATCAAAGTGTTGATTATATTACTTATAGTGATAATAATATAGATATTTTAGATATTAAATCTATTGATGAATTATATAATAGAAATTTACTACAACAGTTGTGGAATAAAATTTTTATAAGAAGTGTTATCCATGATAATGATATAAAGTTTGATGAATCAATATCAGTAGGAGAAGATTTCAAATTTATATTAGAATATATAATTCATAGTCATTATAAAAATGTATATTTTTTAAATCAATCTCTATATCACTATATGAGGGATCAAAGTACTTCTCTTATGTATAATGTTAATTCTTCTCATTTACATATTAATTTACAGAATATGAAAACGTTATATGAGTATATAGGAAAGTCAGAAGAAGAGATTAATCAAATTATTACTTCAAAAAAAAATAATCTAATTAATAATTATGCTTACATGATTTTAAGAAATAAGAATATGTCATATAAAGATAAAAAGAAAAATATTTATGATTTAGATACTGTAAATGGTAAAAAGCTATTTAAAAATCATGTTGTATTATATTTAAAAGAAAAGATTAGAAAATATATATAAAGGATTAAGTATGAAGAAAGTAAGTATTGTTATACCAGTATATAATGTAG
>CAVESC010000068.1:0-16897 GCA_963618275.1 Bacteroidaceae bacterium | reverse complement strand
TTTTCCAACATATTTATTTGGTCTTTTTCCTACATTTTTATTTTATCCTTTACAAGTTGATACAAACTATATAAGAGATGATAAAATAGCATGTTATAGTTTAAAAAACGTTTTAACAAATTGGATAATACTCTATACTCTTTCTAATTTAATTATTTATCTTGTTCAAAAAACAGGAACAGTATTTAATTTTAATCAAATGTCTTGGTTTTATCCTTTAGTACGTATTTTGTATATTTCCTTGTTTATTTTAGCTTTGATATCTTTTATCTATTTTGTCAATAAATCAAAAATGTCAATTAAAGAAAATGATTTTTTAAAATTATATATTATTATTCCTGGATTATTAACTTTTACAAAAGTCATCTTGCCATTATCTTATTATTTAAATACTGATATTTTAATAGGATTGATCAATACAATTTCTTTAGACTTAATTACTTTAATTTTAAGTTCATTGCTATTTAAATTTTATTTTAAAGATAATCGCTTAAATATCTTTATTTTATATAATATATTTATATATCTTATCAATATTGTAGTTGTTTTTTCATTTTCATCTATAAATAACAGTTCAATATTTTTAATTACAGTATATAATTTTATTAATTTTCTACAAGATTTTGGTTTTTTTGTATTAGCACATTTTATTTTTATATTGATTTATATGAAAAAAATAATTAAAAATGAAGAAATCTATATCTAATCAATCAAAAATTTTTGATTCTACGATAAGAATTCAAATTTTGGCTAGTTTATATACTTCACCTTTAACATATAATCAATTAAAAAAAGTATGTCAATGTGCTGATGGAGCAATGACCAATCATACAAATAAGCTTTATGAAGCAGGATTTATTGATGTAAAAAAAGAATTTGTTAATAATAGGCCGCAAACAACCTATTCAATTACAGATTTTGGAAAAAAATCATTTTTGGAATTTGTACAACTTTTAAATGAAGCAATAGCTAGAAATAAATAAGTCCATGAAAAAAAGCAAACACTGTTACTATTCTTTACTATTCATACTTGTAGCAATTATTTTAATGATAACAATCATGGTTTTTATTAGGAATTATCATCAGTTTTAAGAAAAATAAAATAAGTAATATAAAAGATTATAAAGGAGGACATTGAATAATGACTAATTTACTAAAAAAAAGAGAATACCCTTTTATAGTTTTCTTGGGTATTCCTGAAAACAACTTAGATTTGTTCACGTTTTTACTATTTGTTGTATATACGATATCAAAATATATCTTTAATTTTCCTATCTGGTCAGATTTAATTATTTCTATTATATTTTTAATAATAACTTTTATATTTTTTAAATACAACAAACAAAAAAACTATACAAATTCTTTAAATCATTCTAAAGCATTTTCCACATTTTTCTTTATTTGGTTTTTATTAAATATAATTTAATAAAACACACAAAAGACCAATTCATATTAAATAACTTGAATTGGTCTTTTATATTATAGCGTCTATCATATAATTTATTTTTTAGAAAATAAAAAATCATTGGAAATCTTTAATGATTTTTTTAACAAAGATTCACAATTTCAATTACCTTATCAAAGAATTAAAACAATTGAATTATTACTTTATTTAATAGAATTAGATTCTACAAACAATAAAAACTTAACCGAATATCAATCAGAACAAATAGAACTTATTCGAAAAATTCATCATTTTCTTATTGATAATCTTGATCAAAGAATCCCAATTGAATCCTTATCAAAACAATTCTTAATCAATCCTACATCTTTAAAAACACTTTTTAAAGATGTTTATGGAACATCCATTGCGAATCATATTAAAGAACATCGTTTAGAAAAAACCGCAATACTTTTAAATACAACTTCTAAAAGTATTGGTGATATTGCCTATGAAGTTGGTTATGATAGTCCTAGTAAATTCAGCACAGCTTTTAAAGATAAATATCATGTTTTGCCATCTAAATATCGAAAAAGCAAGCACAAATAAAGCCCATAAAAACTAGACTTTCTAGTATTTATGAGCTTTTTATGAATAATTTATATCTATAATCTTATAATGTTAAAACGATATCATTCTTTTTTAAATCTCGACAAAACTATTTATTTAAGATCCTACTTGTTCTATCACCATTTTTGTTTTAATTAATTGTTTCTTTTTTAGATGTTAACTATCAATTTTTCTTTTTGCTTATCACCTAATAAATCTGGTAACTTATCTCATTAATATCAAACTACTACTGATGTTTCTGCTACTTCATCTAAAAATTGAAGCAACTCTACCACTAGTTGTTTAACATCCTTATTAATCCAATTTCGCCTAGATGTTTTTATCCTATTTTGATAAGTTCTATTATTTAATATTGTATTAATCCTGTGAATAACATCCGTCATATCATTTTCTTTCATTCCAGAATCCATAAATATATATTTATCTAAACATTTTAATAATTTTATTATATCTACTTTACTGCTTAAATAATATAAATCAAAAATATCTTTATAACGACGCGAGAACGTTCCAAATTTTAATAATGAACGTAACTTTTCTGTAAACATTTGTTCTTTTGAATTTATTAATAAATTTGCACCATCGTTATCTAAACATACATCAAAACAATACTCCTCTTGCACAATACTCAAATCTTTGTGAACTCCTATATCTAACTTACTCTCTATAACATCTCCATCAAAATCTTCTATTTGAGTATATATCCTCTTCCCATGATAATCTTGATGCTTTAATTCATCTATCTTTCCTATTATTCTTATATCAAGTCCATCTATACAATTTAATTTATTAATAAACTTTATTATCGAATCGTCACCAAGAGAATACCGTATAAAGTCGATATCAATGTCTTGTGTAGCCCTTCTTATATTATGAGATATGCTTCTCATAACAATACCACCTTTTATCGTAACATTATCCTTTAAAGAACTATTTGCAATTGCTTTTAAAATAATATCCTGACATACTTTTGCTTCAGCATTTTCTTCATCATATCCCTCTTCTATTGTTTTACTAATAAGTTCATTTAAAAGACCCATCAAAACACCTCCGATTGTATTGTATCCATCACCATCTGACTTTTTGGTAAAGTCATTGCCAATTCTTCAATCAATTCAATGTCTAATTCTTGTATAATATTTCTATAAGAATCTATAATTTCTTTATAGTAATCATAAGGTAATTTATTTTTATATCTAATCAATTCTATCAACAAACGCTCTTTACTATAAATATTTATTTTAACATTTCTAATTATTTTTGTTTCTTTACCATAATCCAAAAAATCTTCTGATATAAAATATTGCTTAATCTTACTATCTTTAATCTTATAAGCATCTTTGCTTGTAATAACATGATAGTGTTCTGGTATCACATCTGTTAACGATTGATAATAAAAAGCAGAATCAAGTGTAAAGATAGCATATGGATATTTTATTGTTATAACTTCTAAAAAAGAATAATTTTTCGTTGTTGAATATAAGCCTTTTTCAATTTTGTATAATTCATTTTCTTTTAATTTTTTTTTAATTTTATAATCTGTTTTATATAAATCTATACATTGGGCATAATTCATAATCATATTACCGCCACCTTTTTTAGTAAAACTCCGATTTTTTTGTATTTTTACGGATATTTACTATAAGAATTATATCATGTTAGCTTATATAGTCAATAAAATACTAGATAATGTTTTTATTTTGAGATACTTTTTATTTCAATTAATGTTCGTGCATTTTATAAAAAATTCACTAAAAAACACTTGATGCGTTACTTATAGAGATTAAAAAATAATATAAACTATTACACAAGGAGTTATTGTTCCTTGTTTTTTGAATAAAAAATAAAAATTCATAAGAATTCACACAATTCAAGAAAATACGAAAAAAGCCCATAAACACTAGATTTTCTAGCATTTATGAGCTTTATTTTTTATAAGTAATTATACTCTTTAAAATTATTCACCAACGTATGGTAATAATCCCATTTGTCTAGCACGTTTGATAGCTACTGCTAATTGTCTTTGATATTTAGCAGAAGTTCCAGTTACACGTCTAGGAATGATTTTACCGTTAGCTGAAACAAATCTTTTTAATAATTCAACATCTTTATAATCGATGTAAGTAATTTTGTTTTTTGTAAAATAACAAACTTTTCTTCTACCCATTCTTTGTCTTTTAAAAGCCATGTTCATATACTCCTTTTCTAAAATTGAATATCGTCTTCCATGATATTAAATGAATTATCAAAATCTTTTTCTAATTCAACTGTTTGCATATCTTGGAAATTATCTGTTTGTGGTTGAGCAGGTTGAGAATATTGATTATTCATCATACCTTGGTTCATAGAACTTTGGTTTCTTTCTCTTTGAGCTCTTGTTTCTAAGAATTGAACAGAGTCACAAACAACTTCTGTAACGTATACACGTTGTCCTTGAGCGTTATCATAAGATCTAGAACGAAGTCTACCTTCAACTCCTACTAAAGATCCTTTTGCACAATATTGTGCAACATTTTCAGCGACTTTATTCCATACAACGCATGAAATATAATCAGCTTGTTGCCCATCTGCAGAGTTATAGTTACGATTTAATGCTAACGTAAAACTTGTAACTGCAGCCCCGTTTCCAGTTCTTCTAAGTTCTGGATCACGAGTCATTCTACCAACCATAACAACTCTATTAATCATCGTCAATTGCCTCCTAATTATTTACGAAGAGTTAAGTGACGTAAAACTGAAGCGTTGATTCTTGATAAACGTTCGAATTCAGCGATTTCTGCTGGTGCACAAGTTGTATCAACTACAACATAGTAACCTTTTGTGTAATCTTTAATTTCATAAGCGAAATCACGTAATCCCCATTCGTTGACATTATCAATTGAACCACCGTTAGCAGTTAAGATTGATTTGAAGTTTTCAATTAAAGTATTTCTAGCTTCTTCTTCAACATCTGGTTTTACAATAAACATAATTTCATATTTATTCATCTCTTTTACCTCCTATGGTCTTTTGGCTTACTTTTTAGTAAGCAGGCAGTAAAATAATCTTTACATGCTCGTCCATTATATCTTATTGTTTACTTTTATGCAATAATAAAATGATTATTTTATGTAATTTTACCCCTTAATAGGCTTGTTTTTTTCATATGCTATATTGAGGTGATATTATGGATTATTTATTATTTATATTTTGGATAGTTTTTATGATTTTATTTCATTATTTAATCAAAAATGATTTTTCTTTTATTCAAAAATATCTTAATAAGCTTTTTAAATATTCTCCTTTATTTAAAGAATATTTAAAAAAATACTTAAAAACTATTTTATATACATTTTTTACTTTTATTGTAGGTAAGACTTTTGAACATCTTGATATGTGGGTAGATTTGTTTTTTGTTTCTATATGGATGTTAGTAGATGAAAAAGATAATATAAATATTGAAAATAAAAAAGAAACAATACCTTCTTTAATTGGTATTGTTTTAGGTTTATTACTGCAATACTTTATATGATTTTACTTTTACACTTTGGATATCTTTATTTTTTATATCTAAAGTACCTTCATAATAAATATAAATCCTATTTCCTTTGATAAGACCTTTATTAGAATCTATTGCTCCTGCAATAGAAATTAAATACTTTTGATGATCATCTGTTTCTATCAACAAAGTTTCATCACCCACATTTTTAATTGTTCCAACAATGATTTCATATTGACTCAAATCTACCCGATCATCAGATTTAAAATGAAAATGCCCAAAAATAACTCCTAATAAAACAAATAAAACAATTAAAATCCAAACTATACTCTTTTTCTCTTTTCTAATATGCTTACCTTTCATTTTAAATCTTCCTGTGTTGTAATTTTTAAATTACTATAATCCCCTAATACCGCTTTAATATCCTTATCTATATATCTTTCAAATAACTGACTATCATCAGTCGCAACATATCCTTCATCTTTTGCCTTTTGATAAGCTACTTTAATATCTTCACTTCTAAATACTTGTGGTGTTTGAGCTTGCATCAAAGTTTCTCTTTTTAAAGTTTTAACAACTATTCCATCCTTAACTTCTTTAATCGTATCTTTACAAGGAACCATTAATAATCCAGCATCATATGTTTTTAAACATTCAACAAGATTATTAATACTTTTTTGACTTACATACGGTCTTGCTCCATCATGAATAAATACATAATCTTCTTTTACTTTTTGTAAACCTTCATAAACACTATCTTGTCTTTCTTGTCCACCAAAAACATATTCAATTCTTGAATCATTGACTAATTTTTTGATTTCTTCTATTTCATTTTCTTTCGTTACAACAATGATTTGTTTACATCTAGTATCCTCTAAAAAATGAGAAATATTCATTTCATAAACCGTTTGATTATTTATTTTATAAAATATTTTATTATACTTTAAACCTGTTCTTTTACCACTTCCAGCACATAAAAGAATTAAACTATAGTTCATGTTTTTCACCTCATGATTATTTTATCACACCATGATAAAATAATAAAATTTACATGGATATTTATGAAAATATGTTATAATCTTGTTTATACAAAGGAGATAAATATGAATACAACACTTATTATTATGGCGGCTGGAATTGGTTCACGCTATGGAAAAGGAATTAAACAACTTGCGAAAATTGGTCCTCATGATGAAATCATTATGGATTATTCAATTTATGATGCTATTGAAGCTGGATTTAATAAAGTTGTTTTTATCATTAGAAAAGATATAGAAAAAGAATTTAAGGAAGTCATTGGTAATCGTATCCAACAACATATTCAAGTTGAATATGTATATCAAGAAATTACGAATATTCCAGATGGATGTAATGTCCCAGAAGGTAGAGTAAAACCTTGGGGAACTGGACAAGCTATTTTAGCTTGTAAAGAGATTGTTAATGAACCTTTTGTCATTATTAATGCTGATGATTATTATGGTAAAGTTGCTTTTAAAAAACTTCATGATTTTTTAATTTCAGCAAATCAAGAAAAAAGTGAATTTACAATGGCTATGGCTGGATTTATCTTAAAAAATACTTTAAGTGATAATGGAACAGTTACTCGTGGTATTTGCATAGAAGATGAAGAAGGTTATTTACATAGAGTCATTGAAACAAAAGGTATTATTAGAAATGATCATGGAACTATTGATTGTACTACAGAAGAAAGCAAAGATATCATTCAAGAGAATAATCGTGTTTCTATGAATATGTGGGCTGGTTATCCTCATTTTATTGATTATCTTGAAAATGGTTTTAAAGAGTTCTTATTAAATGAAAGTGGAGATCCACTTACAAAAGAATATTTGTTACCAATTATTGTTGATCAACTTATTAAATCAAAAAGAGCTTCTGTTAAAGTATTAGAAACAACAGATAAATGGTTTGGAGTTACTTATCCAGAAGATAAACAAGCTGTTCAAGATTCGATTCAAGAACTTATTCATCAAGGTGTTTATCCTGAAAAATTATGGAAATAAAAAGTCTAGCAAATGTTAGACTTTTTATTTTATTTCTGTCATACGTACTGCCATGTATTGTTTTCCACCTAAACAAATACGTATTTTTCCTTCATAGATATCTGGTAATTCTTTAATTTCCATATTCCATGTATCAATTAATTCAATCTTATATTTTTTACCTTGTGGTAATGTATAGTTTCTATACATTATTTGAAAGAATCCATAATAATATAAAAACCATTGATCGTCTTTATAAAGACAAATCGAATCCCAATTTTCTTCATGATTTTCAGCTGTTAATTTTAATGGTTTTACTCCTTGTGGTGCTTTTTCAAGAATTGTTTTTAAAAAACCAATTCTTTCAACACTTTCTCCATAAAGTTTACCACCATGTGACCACCAAATTGTAGGACCTTTATCTACATAAGTTTCACCATGAGAAAGATAACCTCCTCGTAAACATCCTTCCCAATATCTTCTTGTTAATTCTTGTCCGGTTAAACTTCCCCAGCCATAATCAATATTTCCTTCATAACCGACTTCATCAATAATCACTGGTTTATGATATTCTTCACGCCACTGACTCACCATTTCAGCAGTTTTATAAACATCTACTCTTTGCACACTCACATGCGTTATCCATGATTTATGATAATCATAGAAAGGAATACAGTTATGAATTGATCTTAGATGTCCATAGACATCATATTTCATAATAACTCTGGCATATTCATCCCAATCTTCAATACTTTTTTGAGGCATTAAATCATATTCATTAGCAAGAGACCACCAAACATTTTTATAATGACTTAATCTTCTAATGACATAAGAAAGATAATAAATATCTTGTTGTTTTGTCATTTTACTTAATCCCCAACGATCATAAGGATGGAATAAAATAATATCTGCTTGTATACCGAGTTCGTCAAGTTGTTGGATTCGTTTTTCTAAGTTTTCAAAGAAAGTATTATCAAATCTTGTAAAATCAAAACCTTTTTCATCTTTTATAAAAGCATAGTTTTGTGGATCTTCTGTATTATAGCTGTAATATTTAGGGAAGATACACATTCTTATTTTATTAAATGGTGAATGTTTTAAAGTTTGTAGAGTTTCTTCTTGAAGCTCATTTATTTGATTGACCCAAGCATAACATGTTGTACCAAATGGATAATAGTTTGTACCATCTTCATAGGCAAAATGAAAATCATCTTCATTTTCATAGAAGTTTATTTCATTTTTAGACATGACATCTTTCTTTAGACAAACACGTCCATGATTATTTTGACTTGCTTCATCACAAATAAATTCACCTTGGATTCCATTCATTTGAGAATCATTACTTTCTACAATATATTGCCATTTTCCTGTTTTTTGTGGCATAAAACGTATTTCATACAAACCATTTCCTTTATAAAATCCTTCTGTTACAATTCTTTCATTTTCATTTATAAAACTTGTTTTTATTGTAATATCTTTAAAAGGATTTCCTTCTTTTGTTCCTACTATTTCTTTTTGAAAAATTTTATATTTTTCTACATGTTCCATTCAAATCACCTCACTTTATTATAGTCTGTTTTATCAAAAGAAAAAAGTAACTTCTATATATAAAAAACATAGAAAATTAATACTATTTTGATATTTTAAATTCTAAATTATTTTTATACTTTAACTATAATTAAGAGAGGAGAAAAATATGAAAAAATTATTATGCTTAGGTTTAATTTCTTTGATAACATTGATGTCATCATCAAATTTATCAGCAATGGAGAGACAACCAACCGTACAGGAGCCTGAAACTCTAATTACTTCACGTGTTGCTAATTCAGTAACATATAATGTTAATTTTTGTAATTATCAATTGACTCCTAAAGAATATGTTATGTCAAAAGGTGGAATTAGTGTATTCATAAAGTCTACAACTACGTACCCAAACGAAACAATGTCATTTGAACTAGTTCTCAATGGAAGTAGAACAGGAAAAATTAAAACCGTACCTTTACAATCTGGTCAATACGTAAGTTGGGGCGATCTTCCTGCAGGCAATTATAGAATTCGTGTTACAAGCTCTAAAGCAAGTTACTATAATAATGTGTACGTTTCTGCAACATTGCGCGTCATATACGGAGACTAATATTATGATTAATTCATTTAAATTTTATGATTATAGTGGCAATAATATCATTGAATTTCCGTATATATTATTTATAGTAAGTGCTATTTTACTTACAATCATTTTTTATAAGTACAAAAAATTTTCTATTATTTATAGTAGTATATGTGCTTTATATATTTCATTATTATTTTGTGTATTATTTTTCCCAGTAGTAACAAATCCAGGTAATCATTATCATTTTTCCGAAGATATTAAATATATGGTAACTTTCTATAATCCATATTATAGGTTTTTACATCAAACTAAATATTCTATTTGTCATTTACTTATGTTTATACCTTTAGGATATCTTATTAGATATGAAACAACTTTATTTAAAAGTATTTTTATCGTTATTCTTATTGTTTTTGGAATTGAAAATTTACAAATATATATAAACTACTTTAGTGGATACGTTCAATACACTTATTGTACAGCTGATATCTTCTTTCATTTAGTCAGTGCTATAACAGGTATTATCTTGTACAAACCAATTAACTTTATCAGATACAAATTAAATAATTTGAGGTGTATGTAATATACACCTCCTTTTTACTAAAAAAGCTTTTGCCTAAGCAAAAACTTTTAACAAAGATTTAAAACATCATCAATCAAACCAAAATGAACAAACGCTTTATAAATACCATCTTGATCAACATCATCTGTAACATAATCAGCCATGGCTTTGATTTCATCTCCACCACTATTAACAGCAACACCAACATTACAATATTCAAGCATAGGAATATCAACTTTTGCATCACCAAAAGCAAAAGTATCTTCTAAAGATGCCCCTAAATGTTTTAATAATTCATCAATAGCATGTGCTTTATCAATACCTTTAACACCTAAATCACCAAATAAAGCAATTTCTCCAGCGCCACCCCAAGTACCAGGTTTTAAATCAGGAAATTCTTTAATTGAATCTAAATGATCTTGGTAACTATTTAAAATAAAGCTGACTTTATTACAATCATCACGATATAGTTCACCACCATAAATCATTTCAGGGAAAACTGTACGTACCGTTTGTTCACTGGCATTTTCTTTTCCTTTTCTTTGACAATAAACTTTAATTACTGGATTTCCTTTTTCTTCAAAATTTTCTGAAGCAAATAACCCATTATTACTTTCTAAATAAAATTCTAAGTTTCTAGAATGACACCAATCAACAATATGTTTACATTGTTCAAGGGTAATTAATTGATGCATGACAACAGTATCTTCATCTTTAACATAAGAACCATTACCACCAATCATTCCATCTAAACCAATGTCCCAAATATAATCATAAACTTCGGCTTCACTACGTCCTGTACAAATGTAAACACGATGTCCGTTTTTTCTTGCTTCTTTGATTGCTTTATCTGCTGAAGCAGGTAATTTGTTTTCATAATCTAATAATGTTCCATCAACATCAATAAAAATAATTTTTCCCATTTTTCTACTCTCCTAAAATAAATTTTTCAATATAATTTCCAATACCATCATGATCATTATCATCGGTAATATAATCCGCGACACTTTTTGTCTTTTCACTACCATTAGCCATAACAACACCAACACCTGCATTTAAAGTCATATCATAGTCATTATCAGCATCTCCAAAAGTCACAATTTCTTTTATATCTATATGATGAAGTTTTAAGATTTCAATAAGTCCTGCTGTTTTAGATACTCTTGGATCCATATATTCATAAAGAACACTTGCAGTTTTAAGAGATGATGATTTAAATTCATCACTATGGAATGTTTTTGATCTTTCAATGATTTTATCCATATCTTCAGGTTTACAAATAATAATTAATTTAGGTTTTGGATTTTGTAAGTATTCATCATAATTAACTACTTGATAAGGTACTCTATCTGCCTTTGATAACATTTGAATATGTCCATCATCTTTAGGTGCAAATAAAATACCATCTTCAGGAATTGCAAAGTTACAATCCATATCTTCATAATGTTTAATAATACTTTTAATTAATCTTCCATCTAAAGGAAATTGCGCTTTAGCAAGATCTAATGTATAGTCATAAATTTCTGCACCACCAGTACCAACGATCATATCAACTAAACCATCAATGCCCCATGTTTTTAATAAAGTTTGAATACTATTAACATCTCTTCCTGTAGATAAACCAAATAAGATTCCTTTTTCTCTTGCTTTTTTGATCATTTCTACTGTTTTAGGGGTAACCACCCCTTCACTTGAAAGAAGTGTTCCATCTATATCACACATAATTGCTTTTACGTTCATAAAAATACCTCCTATAAATATCATAAAAAATCTCATTGTTTAAAACAATTTAGAGATAAAAAAAAGAATTTTTTTCTCAAAAATTCTCTTTTTACATTTATTATTTAGAATTCTTTTCTCATTTAATACTTCCTTCAACAATATTATGATAATACATAAGTTTCTTATCTATATTTTCTTGATAATCTAATTCAAAATAACATGTATATAAAACATCTAAAATATAAAGAAGTGATAATCTTGTTGAAAATGAAGAGATCTTTTTATAATGATTTTCATAAGGTGAAATATATAATTGATAATCTGGTTTAAATTCTTTAAAAGTATAGTCATAAGATGAAATTAAAACAATCGGTGTTCCATTACCTTTTAAAATACGAGGTAGTATATCTGATAATAACCCTCTTCCACCAAAAGTAATCACAATTGCGAGATGTTCTTGATTACTACTTGCTGCTGTTAATCTTTGATGATATTCATCTATTGGAACATTCACATCAATTCCTATTTCTTTCATTTGAAATTGAAAATTTAAAGCAAAATTAATATTTCCTGCTGAAGTATAAATATCAATCACTTTTGCTTTTTTCATTGCAGAAGCAATGAGTCTTAGTTGATCTAAACTAAAAAGATTAGCTGTAAGATTGAGAGTTTGTTCATAATCTTCTTTGATTTTATGAACAATTTCATAATGCGTTTGATAAGGATTAACAGGAAAATCAAAATTAAAGTCTCCATCACTTTTTAGATAATCATTTAAAGAGCTAGTAATTTTTATTTTTAAATCAGAAAATCCTGCTAGATTCAATTTATCACATAAACGATAAACCGTTGCTGTAGAAACAAAACAAGCTTTTCCAAGTTCTTTAGATGACATTTTTAAAACATCTTCTGGATGTTTTAAAATATAATCAGCTAGTATTCTTTCATTTTTAGAAAGTTCTTTATTTTCTTTTAAATTCATAAATAAATTCATATCATCACCACTTCTATTTTAATATATTTATAAAGATAAAGAAAACCCTATTCCGGGTTTTCTAAGGTGTCTTTTATAAGTTCTATGAGTTTATAAGCATCGTATCTAGCAAAGATAGTTGCTGGTATCTTTAGGATTTGCTTATTTCTATATTTTTCTTGTAATAAAGCACATTGATAAGAAACTTGAGGTGCTAGTAAAATAAGATCATATTTTTGAGATACTTGTCCTAGTTTTTCTAAACTGATTGCTTGAAAAATATAGTTTAATCCTAAGAGTTGTGCAGTCGTGTTAAGTTTTTCTACAAAATAACCTGTTGTTAGCCCACCTGAACAGGTCAAAAGTATTTTTTTAGCTAGTTTATTCGTTATTTGAGACATGTTTTCAAGCATCTCATAAAAAAGTTTACAAGCATGATTTAAGTTTTGCATTTGAAAATGCAAATAACATTCTGCTTTATTTGTTTTTTTATTAATTATTGTAAATTCTATGATTGAATCAAGATTAAATGTGATTTTACAAAGACAATTCTTCTTTTCTAAAATAACAGTATCTTGATCTTGAGGATCATTATAGACAATGCATGTCTTATTTTGTTGATTAAGGATCCACTCTCTAAAATAAACAACATAGAGTTCCTTATAAAACGCATCCATCTTGATGCACCCTTTCTACTATTTTCTTGCTTCTACAACTTCAATAGCTCTTTTTAAGACATTTGTACCATTCATTGTTCCATAATCTCTCATATTAATAACTTCAACAGGTGTTTGACCTTCAGCCGCTTTTTCAAGTCCTGCCAATTGATGTCTAACTTGTGGTCCAAGCATTACAATATCCCATTCTTTTAAAACTTTTTCTGCTTGGGTAAATCCCATAGCAGTAATTGTTAAATCAATATTTTGTTTTTTAGCGGCTTCTTCCATTTTTTGAACGAGCATACTCGTGGACATACCTAAATTACATACTAATAATACTTTCATTTTATGACTTCTCCTTTATTCATTTGTTAGATCTTCTCCATTGGTTTTAATCACTTTTTTATACCAATAGAAAGAATCTTTACGATATCTTTTTAATGTTTTTAAATCGAATTCATCTCGATCAACATAGATGAAACCATATCTTTTTTTCATTCCTTCATGTGTAGAAATTAAATCAATGGCACTCCATGGATTATATCCCATCATTTCTACACCATCACTAATAGCTAATTGAATTTGTTTAATATGTTCTTGCAAATATTTAATACGATAAGGATCATGAATTTTTCCATCATCCGTTAACGTATCATAAGCACCTAAACCATTTTCAGTAACTAACATTGGTAAATGGTAACGTGAATACATTTCTCTCATGGTATTTCTAAAACCGACAGGATCAATCTCCCAACCAAACTCTGTTTTCATTAAATGTGGATTATGATATCCTTTATAAACACCTGCTTCTCCTCTATCTGATTGTTGATCTGCACCTGGATCAATTTCTTCTGTTCCATCACTTTCTTGAGCAGTAGAGGTTGTATAATAATTAAAGCCAATAAAATCAGGATGTCCATTTTTTAATGCTTCTGCATCTCCTTCACCAAATTCAGGACATGCATCATGTTCTTCTAAATATGCCCATACTAAATTGTTATAAACACCATAAACAGCCATATCTAAATAAAGCCAGTTTCTAATGGCATTGTAATTTTGAGCAGCTAAAACATCTTCTGGTTTACAGCTTGCCGGATAAACAAGTCCAATATTAGGTGCTGGTCCGATTTTAGCTCCTGGTAACATTTCATGACATAAAGCCATTGCTTTTGCTTGTGCAACTAATTGATGATGATTTTGTTGATAAATTTCTTTTGTTAAATTTGTTGTATTTTCAGGAACAATAAGTGTTCCAATCGTTGGTCCTACAAGCGTTAACATGTTTTGTTCATTGATTGTTAACCAATATTTAACACGATCACCAAAGTTTTCAAATAAGACTCTTGCATATTCTAAAAACCAATCAATGGATTCTCGATTACTCCAAGAACCTTTTTTATCTAATAATGCTGGCATATCAAAATGAAACATTGTCACAATCGGCTCAATTTGATATTTCAAACATTCATTAATTAAATTATTATAAAAATCAATTCCTTTTTGATTAACTTCCCCTATTCCTTTAGGTAGAATTCTTGACCAAGAAATAGAAAAACGATAAGACTTAAATCCCATTTCAGCCATTAACGCCACATCTTCTTTATAATGATGATAATGGTCTGCACATATTTTTAAATCAGATGTTCCTTCTGGAACAACTTTAACATCTTGACATGATGGCCCTTTTCCATCCTCTAAGTTTGCGCCTTCTACTTGATAGGCACTTGTACTGGCACCCCAAAGAAAATCTTTAGGGAATGGTTTTAATTTTTTGTATAACATTTCTTTTCCCTCCTTGTCCTTATTTTTACATAAAGAAAAAAGAAAAAAATCCTTCAAAACTGAAATAGAATTTTTTTCTTATTTATATTTTTATATATTCATTTTTAGATGAGAAAAATATCTCATTAATAGAGTTTCTATCCTAAAAAAATATCATAAATTCTTTTATAACAATATCCTTTTTTTATAATCTTTGTATCAGGAACAAGAATATTTAATTCAACTAATTGATTAATAATACTAGAAACAACATTAACAGAAACACCACTTAAATCTTGTACTTCTTTTTTTGTAAATACAATTTGTTTCATAATGACTGGCATAATTCGATAAACAGAATTTCCTCTAATTACCTTAATTTTTTCCATATCTTCTTTATAAACTTCTTTTATTCTATTAATCTTATAAATATAAGAATTACATTGATCTATTACACATTGTAAGAAAAACTTAATATATTTAACAATATTACCTTTCCTACACTCCATTAAATGTCTTTGATAGGATGGTTTGTATAATTCTAATATTTCTGACATATATAAAATAGAGTTTCCACTATCAAACATTGCCATTTGTACAGGAATCAAGGCTCTTCCTAGTCGTCCATTACCATCTTTATAAGCATGAATTGTTTCAAATTGCATATGTGATAACGCAATATTGATAAGATAGGGATCTTCAAATTGATCATTCATATATTGGTAAAGGTTTTCTAGTAGACCATATATTTCTTCCGGACGTGGTGGTACAAAAGTAGCATTTTCTATAGTGCATCCTCTTGGACCTATCCAATTTTGTGTTGTTCGTATTTGACCTGGAGATTTATGTGATCCTCGTACACTATCAAGAATTAGTTTGTGCATTTCATTTACAAGTTGATAATCAATCTTTTTTCCATTTTTAAGTTCCTTTTTAGCATACTCAATTGCATTTTTGAGGTTTTCAATTTCCTTACTATCATCACTTTTTTCCATATATTTTAAATAATATAATTCTTCTTGGGTTATTTGTGTTCCTTCTATTTGAGTTGACTTATAACTTTCTTTTAATAAAACTGATTCTAAAAAATAAGATGAATCGAATTCTAATGTTTCTAATAATGATTTATATTCTCCATATTTTGCATTTGCCTCAGCAACAAGTATTAACATATCCTTATCTATTGCATATTCAAATGGTAATTTTTTAGCTTTATAGGGTTCCATGTTTATCACCTCACACTTTTTAATTATATTATATCTATATTTATAAATTTTTCACTGTTTTTTGAAAATTTAGTGATTTTACATATATGAAACTCACTGTTTTTTGAAAAAATAGTGCGTTTTTTACAAAATATACTCCTAAATTATCATTTTTTATAAAATAAATATCTTTTGTTTTAGTTTTTATCTTATCGTTTACTTAATACTTCATTACCTTTTCTAATTTTCTCCCCTTGTCCTTTAATTGATATTTTTTCTTTAAATAACATCTTTATTTTCTTATAAATTAGTATAGATCCAAAAATCACATTTGAAAAAGTGCTCAAACCTCCAATTTCCGCATTTGAAAAAGTGCTCAAACCTCCAATTTCCGCATTTGAAAAAGTGCTCAAACC
>CAVESC010000067.1:0-16961 GCA_963618275.1 Bacteroidaceae bacterium | reverse complement strand
GAATGTATATTGTTGATGACTACTTAGATGGGTCAATTACAATATACCAGAAAATATGGAAAATAAAATGAAAGTTAATGTTATTGGTGCTGGACTTGCTGGAGTTGAGGCGGCTTATCAATTAGCAAAAAATGGCATTAAAGTAAAATTATATGAAATGCGACCTGTTAAAATGACACCTGCACATCATACAGCGTCATTTGCTGAACTTGTCTGTTCTAATTCGCTTAGAGGCGATAATTTTAATAATGCTGTTGGTATATTAAAAAATGAAATGGAAAAACTTGATAGTGTTATTATTAGATTTGCTAGAAAAAATAGTGTACCTGCTGGAGGAGCACTAGCAGTTGACCGTGAAAATTTTTCTAAGGATATTACTGATTTTATTACGAATCATCCTAATATTGAAGTTGTTCATGAAGAAATGACTGAAATTCCTCAAGAACCAACTATTCTTGCAAGTGGTCCACTTACAAGTGATGCTTTATCTTTGGAAATAAAAAAATTATTAGGTGATGAATACTTTTACTTTTTTGATGCGGCAGCACCAATTGTAGAAAAAGATAGTATTGATTTTAATATTGCGTACTATAAGTCACGTTATGATAAAGGTGAAAATGAATATATAAATTGCCCAATGACAGAAGAACAATTTGATTTATTTTATGATGAATTGATGAATGCGGAAGTTGTTAAACCAAAAGATTTTGAAGAAAAATTTTTTGAAGGTTGTATGCCTTTTGAAGAAATGGCTAGAAGAGGAAAGCAAACTTTATTATTTGGTCCTATGAAACCAGTTGGTCTAACAAAACCTGATGGAACTAAACCATATGCGGTTGTTCAACTTAGACAAGATAATGTACAAGCAAGTTTATATAATATTGTAGGTTTTCAAACCCATCTTACTTGGCCTGAACAAAAAAGAATTATTCATATGATACCTGGATTAGAAAATGCAACTTTTGTAAGATATGGTGTTATGCATAGAAATTCTTTTATTTGTTCTCCAAAATTTTTAAATCAAGATTATAGTTTGAAAAATCATCCAGGAATTTATTTTGCAGGACAAATGACGGGTGTTGAAGGCTATGTAGAATCTGCACAAAGTGGGATAGTTGCAGGTATGAATATGGTTCGTTATTTGCAAAATCGAGAACCGGTTATTTTTCCACAAGAAACAGTGATTGGGGCACTTGCTTATTACATCACACATTGTGATGAAAATAATTTTCAACCAATGAAAGCTAATTTTGGAATTCTACCTGATTTACCCGTAAGAGTAAAAAAGAAATTAAGAAAAGAAGCATATGCCAATAGAGCAATTGAAGTAATGGATAGATTTATCAATGAATTGTCAACAAGATAAAAAAGAGTTTCTAGAATATTTGCAATTTCAAAAACATTATTCAATCAATACAATTGATTCTTATCAAAGAAGTTTAAATGAATTTATTGACTTTTTAGATCATGAAAACATAAATGACTTTAATAATGTTACTTATCAGACAATGAGGAAATATTTATTATATCTAAATGAAAAGAAGTTATCGAAGAGCTCAATGAATAACCGTATTAGTTGTTTAAGATCATTTTACAAATATCTTGTTAAAGAAGAGTTGGTTGAAAATAATCCTATGGTACTTGTTGATAATATCAAAACAGCTAAACGTAATCCAGATTTTTTGTTTCCTGAAGAAATAATGGATTTATTAGATGGTATTGATACACAAGATGATTTAGGAATACGAAATAAAGCAATGCTAGAAATCATGTATGCATCGGGATTAAGATGTTCAGAAGTTGTTAATTTAACATTGGACTGTATAGATTTTCATAATCGAATTTTATTAATACATGGTAAAGGAAATAAAGATCGTTATGTTCCATTTCATGAATATGCAAGTAAGTGGTTATTAAAATATATAGAAGAAAGTAGAGGGAATCTTGTAAACCAAGAAGAACACCCTTATGTTTTCGTTAATAAAAGAGGAGAAAAGATGACAAATAGAGGTGTACAAGATATTGTAAAACGTATTGGCAAAAAATATGATGCTACAAAAAAAATACACCCGCATACTTTTAGACATTCATTTGCTACCCATTTATTGAATGCAGGTGCTGATATTAGAACTGTTCAAGAATTATTAGGACATGAAAACCTTTCTACGACACAAATATATACTCATATTACAAAAGAACATTTAAAAAATGTATATTTAAAAGCACATCCTCGAAATAAAGGATAAAAAAGGGTTGTTTTGTTTGAAATCTTATGATATTATGTTTCAGGTATTAAAAAATACACACATTATGAATTCATTTATCTAGTGCCTAATGGTGGTAAATGTTTGAAATAATGGAGGAAAAAAACGAAAAGGAGGAAATTACACATGTCAGTAATTTCAATGAAAAAATTATTAGAAGTAGGTGTTCATTTCGGACATCAAACAAAAAGATGGAATCCAAAAATGGCTCCATACATTTTCACATCAAGAAACGGAATTTATATTATTGATTTACAAAAATCATCTAAAAAAATTGATGAAGCTTATAAAGCAATGAATGAAATTGCCGAAAAAGGTGGAAAAGTTTTATTTGTAGGAACTAAAAAACAAGCTCAAGAAGCTGTTAAAGAAGAAGCAATCCGTTCTGGAAGTTTCTATGTTAACTCTCGTTGGTTAGGTGGAACTTTAACTAACTTCAAAACAATTCAAAAAAGAATTAGAAGATTAGTTGAATTAGAAAAAATGGAAAAAGATGGTACTTTTGATTTATTACCTAAAAAAGAAGTTATCTTACTTAAAAAAGAAGCTGCTAAGTTAGAAAAGAACTTAGGTGGTATTAAAGAAATGAGAAGATTACCAAGTGCTTTATTCGTTGTAGATCCTAAAGCTGAACACAACGCTGTTGCAGAAGCAAGAATTTTAGGAATCCCTGTATTTGGTATCGTTGATACTAACTGTGATCCTGATGAAGTTGATTATGTAATCCCAGCAAATGATGATGCTATTAGAGCTGTTAAATTAATTGTTGCTGCTATGGCAGATGCAATTTGTGAAGCTAAAAGCGAACCATTAACTGTTGCTTATGTTAAAGATGAAGATGAAAAAGAAGTTACTATGAATGATGCTGTATCTTCTGTAGAAAACAACAACAGAAGAGGGCCAAGAAATAAAGCTGGTAGACCAGCTCAAAGAAGAGAAGCTAAACCAACTCAAGAATAATCTCAAGGCTGGAAATCATAAATATGTTGTGATGGGAAAGCAAAGCTTTCCCTTTTTAATAAAATAAAATTCATGGAGGAAAAGAAAATGGCAATTAGTGCAAAATTAGTAAAAGAATTACGTGAAAAAACTGGTGCTGGAATGATGGATTGTAAAAAAGCATTAGAAGCATGTGATGGTGATATCGAAGCATCATTCGACTGGTTAAGAGAAAAAGGAATCGCAAAATCTGCTAAAAAAGCTGATAGAATCGCTGCTGAAGGTTTATCTGCTTTTGCTATTAATGGTAATGTAGCAGCTATGGTAGAAGTTAACTCTGAAACTGACTTCGTAGCAAAAAATGCTGAATTCATTGCATTAGTAAATACAGTATGTGAAGCAGTTGCTGCTAATAATCCTGCTGATTTAGAAGTTGCTAAAGCAATGGTTGTTGATGGAAAAACAATTGAAACAACAATCGCAGAAGCTTCTGGAAAAATTGGAGAAAAATTATCTTTAAGAAGAATTAAAACTTTCACTAAAAATGATGATGAAGTATTTGGTGCTTATTCACATATGGGTGGAAAAATGGTTTCAATCGTTAAATTAGCTGATGGTGATGAAGAAAAAGCAAGAGACATTGCTATGCATGTTGCTGCTATTAATCCAAAATACATCTCACAAGATGAAATTCCACAAGCTGAAAAAGATAGAGAAGATGCTGTTCAAACAGAAATCATGGCTAACGATCCAAAATTAGCTAATAAACCTGAAAAAGTATTAGAAGGTATTAAACGTGGAAAATTAAATAAAGTATTCTCTGAATGGTGTTTATTAGATCAAGAATTCATTAAAACACCTAAAGAAACAGTTGCTAAATATTTAGGAAAAGCTAAAGTATTAGAAATGGCTCGTTTCCAAGTTGGTGAAGGTATCGAAAAGAAAGAAGAAAACTTCGCTGAAGAAGTAGCTGCTCAAATGAATATTTAGAGTTAATGATTATAAAGGACACGATAAGTTTGTCCTTTTTTTAAAAAAAGGAGAACATTTTATGAAATATAAAAGAGTTTTATTAAAACTTAGTGGTGAAGCTTTAGCTGGTGATGATCATTTTGGAATCAATGCTAATACTGTAGCTGATATTGCAAGACAAATCAAAGAAGCTAAAGATCTAGGTGTTGAAATTGCTATTGTTTGTGGCGGTGGAAATATTTGGCGTGGTGTAACTGGTGCACAAATGGGAATGGAACGTTCTTCTGCCGATTATATGGGAATGCTAGCAACAGTAATGAATGGTTTAGCTGTTCAAAATGCTTTAGAACAATTAGGTGTTCAAACACGTTTGTTATCAGCTATTGAAATGAGACAAATTGCAGAACCATACATTAGAAGACGAGCTGTTAGACATTTAGAAAAAGGAAGAATTGTTATTTTTGGTGCTGGAACTGGTAGCCCATATTTTACAACTGACACAACTGCTGCTTTAAGAGCTGCTGAAATCAATGCTGATGTTATTTTAATGGCAAAAAATGGTGTAGATGGTGTATATTCTGCTGATCCTAAATTGGATGAATCAGCTGTAAAATTTGATGAAATTTCTTATAGTGATGTTTTAGCAAAAGATTTAAAAGTTATGGATCAAACTGCTATTACATTATGTAAAGATAATGATATTGATTTATGTGTATTTAATATGCAAGAAGATGGTAATATTGCCAAAGCTTGTGACGGACAAAAAATAGGAACAACTATCTCTGGAGGAAAATAATATGATAAATATGATCTTAGATGATGCAAGTGATAGAATGCAAAAAGCAATCGAAGCATACCAAAGAGATTTAGCAACAGTTAGAACTGGAAGAGCTACTCCAGCAATGTTAGATCGTGTAATGGTAAACTATTATGGTTCACCAACACCTATTAATCAAATGGCTGGTGTTTCTGTTGTTGAAGGTAGACAATTAGTTATTAAACCATATGATAAATCTGCTTTAAAAGATATTGAACATGGGATTTATGAAGCTGATTTAGGTTTAACTCCTCAAAATGATGGAGAAATCATTCGTATTACTGTACCAGCATTAACTGAAGAAAGACGTAAAGAATACGCAAAAAATGTATGGAAATTTGCTGAACATGCAAAAGTTGCAGTAAGAAATATTCGTCGAGATGCTAATGATGAAATTAAAAAATGTGATGGTAGCGAAGATGAAATTAAAGATGGGCAAAATCGTGTTCAAAAATTAACTGATAAATTCGTTAAAGAAATTGACGAAATTGGAAAAGTTAAAGAAAAAGATATTATGACTGTCTAATTATTATGGCGCCTATTAGGTAGGCGCTTTTTTATTTTATATTTTTATGTTATAATCAATCATGACTTTAAGGAGGATTGTTCTATGAATGATCAAATTGAAAATTATGAATTAGATATGAATAATATACCAGAGCATATTGCTTTTATTATGGATGGTAATGGACGTTGGGCTAAAAAAAGAATGATGCCTAGAACTTATGGACATAACGAAGGAACAAAAACAATTCGTAAAATTGCTTTAGAAGCTAATAAACTTGGTGTTAAAGCGATGACTGTTTATGCTTTTTCAACAGAAAATTTTTCTAGGCCTGAAGAAGAAGTACAGTTTATATTTAAATTACCAAAAAAATTCTTTGAATTATATTTAAAAGAGTTGATTGAAAATAATGTCCAAATATGTATGATTGGTCATTTGGAAAAGGCGCCTCAAGCAACAAGAGATATTATTAATAGCGCAATAGAAAAAACAAAAAATAATACAGGTTTAAAATTATGCTTTGCTTTTATTTATGGAAGTAGAGATGAAATTGTTTGTTCAACTAAAAAAATTGCTCAAGATGTAAAAGATGGAAAAATCAAGGTTGATGATATTGATGAAGAATATTTTGCTTCGACATTAATGTCAGCTAAGCTGCCAGATGTTGATTTAATGATAAGAACAAGTGGCGAACAAAGATTATCAAACTTTATGTTATGGCAACTTGCATATGCTGAATTTGTCTTTACACCTGTTTATTGGCCAGATTTTGATGAAAAAGAATTACATAAGGCAATTTGGCTTTACCAAAATAGGGATCGAAGATTTGGAGGGTTAAAATAGTGAAAGAAAGAATAATTACTGCACTTTGTTTAATTGCTATTGTTGTTCCAGCAGTGGTTTTTGGTGGAATATACTATAAAGTAGTAGTGGGGGTAGCAATGGCACTTAGTGTGTATGAAATGTTGCATATTTGTTCTAGACCACGAATAGGTATGTATATGTATATAATTGTCGCTGTGTTTTTTGCAGCAGGTTTTTTACTAAATAGAAATCAATTACTTATTTCTAGCTATTCAATATTAGTTTATTTAGCGATTGTTTTAGCGTGTATGATTTTTGATGATAAATGTAATATTGAAAGAAGTGCATATGTTTTTACTATGGGTGTACTTGTTTGTTCAGGATTACATGCGTTGCTTGTTTTAAGGTTGAATTACGGTTGGGAATATTTATTATTACTTGCTATTGCAACTTTTGGAAGTGATACAGGGGCTTATTTTGCTGGTATGGCATTTGGAAAACATAAGCTGATTCCTAGATTATCTCCTAAAAAAACAGTTGAAGGATCAGTTGGTGGAATTATTTTAGGTAGTATTTTAGGTATCGTTTTTGCTTATTTTACAGGAATACTTTCACATCATTGGATTATTGTTCCAGCAATTATTGTAATGACAATGACAAGCCAAATTGGTGATCTAATATTTAGTGCAATTAAAAGATACTTTGAGGTAAAAGATTATTCTAAGTTATTACCAGGGCATGGAGGTATTTTAGATCGTATAGATAGTTTAACTTTTAATGTATTAATTTTTAGTTTCTTTTTAATGATTGTGGGGTTATAGATAATGAAAAATATTACGATTTTAGGTGTGACAGGATCTATTGGTCAACAAACTGTAGATGTTTGTTTACATCATCAGGACGAATTTAATGTTGTTGCAGTATCTGCAGGAAAAAACATTTCGTTATTAGAAGACACAATTTCTAAAATTAATCCACAGGTTGTTTGTGTGATTGATGAAAAAGATTGTAATTATCTTCAAGAAAAATATTCTCAAATTCGTTTTGTTTTTGGAAGCGAAGGATTAGATGAGATTGCAACAATTGATCAAGTTGATATTGTACTAAATGCAATTGTAGGATTTGCTGGTTTGCTACCTACAATTCATGCAATTGAATCAAAGAAGGACATTGCTTTAGCTAATAAAGAAACTCTTGTAGTTGCAGGACATATTATTACAAAATTAGTTAAGGAGCATGGTGTAAAATTATTACCAGTAGATAGTGAGCATTCAGCTATTTTCCAATCCCTTCAAGGAAACGAAATGAATAAAATAAAACGAATTTTGTTAACAGCAAGTGGTGGTAGCTTTAGAGATAAAACAAGAGAAGAACTTGTAGGTGTTTCTGTTAAAGAAGCATTAAATCATCCTAATTGGTCAATGGGTGCTAAAATTACGATTGATAGTGCGACTCTATTTAATAAAGGATTAGAGGTTATGGAAGCAAAATGGTTATTTGATGTAGACTATGATCAAATTGAAGTACTTATTCATCCAGAAAGTATTTTGCATTCTGCTGTAGAGTTTGAAGATACTTCCGTTATTGGTCAAATGGGAACACCAGATATGCGTTTAGCAATTCAATATGCTTTAACTTATCCACAAAGAAAAAAATTAGTTAATGGTAAATCATTAGATTTAACACAACTTGGTTCGCTTACATTTAAAAAACCAGATTTTAAGAGGTTTCATGCACTTGCTCTAGCATATCATGCTGGTAAAACTGGAGGAAGTTTACCATGTGTTTTAAATGGTGCTAATGAAATGGCTAATTTGTTATTTAGAGAAGGAAAAATAGAGTTTTTAGAAATTGAAGAGTTGGTAGAAAAGGCTATGAATGCGCATAAAGTAGTTAAAGATCCAACAATAGATCAATTATTAGAAATAGATCAATGGGCTAGAAATTATGTTTTAAAGGAGATTAGTGATACATGCAGACCATTATAAATATTATTGTCTTTTTTATAATTTTAGGAGCAATTGTATTAATTCATGAATTAGGACATTTTTTAACTGCAAAGTTATTTGGGGTTTATTGTGCTGAATTTTCTATTGGAATGGGGCCAAAACTCTTTTCTAAGAAGAAAGGTGAAACTGATTATCAAATTCGTGCTCTTCCTATTGGTGGATATGTTGCGATGGCAGGAGAAGCTGATCAAGAAGATAATGAATTAATGAAAGATGTTCCTTATGAACGAACATTAAAAGGAATTAAAACTTGGAAAAAGTGCATTATTATGTTAGCAGGTGTTTTTATGAATTTTGTTCTTGCACTTGTTTTGCTCATTGGAATTTATTCATTTGTTGAAGTACAAACGAATACTTCTGAAATTGGAAGTGTTGTTAAAAACAATGGTGCTTATAATGCTGGAATTCAAGCAGGAGATACAATTAATAAAATTACAATTAATGGAGAAGAACATATCATTGCTTCTTTTTCAGATATTCAGTCGGTACTTTCTAATGAAAATTTAAAATTAGAAAGTGATACAGTAACGATGCAAATATCTATTAAAAGAGGAAATCAAAATTTAGAAAAAATAGTCGAAGGAAAATATAATAGTGAATCAAAGTCTTATGTAATCGGGATAACAGCTGCCACTAAAAAATTAACATTTACTGAAGCTATTCGACAAGGAATTAATCAATTTATTGAATATGCTTTATTGATTTTTACAACTTTAGGTAAGCTAATCACTGATCTTACACATACTGTTTCTCAATTATCTGGACCAGTAGGCATTTATACAGTTACTGCACAAGTGACACAATCAGGTTCTATTAGTACATTATTATCATTAACAGCTTTATTATCAACAAATATTGGTATGTTTAATTTACTTCCAATTCCGGGATTAGATGGTAGTCAAGTTTTATTTGCACTCATTGAAAAAGTAATTCATAGAGAAATCCCAACTAAAATGAAGTATGCTTTACAAATGGCAGGACTTATTCTTGTCTTTGGATTAATGATTTTTGTGACTATAAATGATATTGGAAAATTTTTCTAAAAGAAGGGCGAATGTCCTTTTTTTATGCTATAATAAATAATATTTTTGAGGTGTAATATGAATAAATTAATAATACTATTAAAACAATTGAATATTATTGAAGATGTTAATACTTTATTACATGCATCTTTAAAGAAAGTTATTGTACATCATGATAATCGTTATACATTTTATATTTCAAGTAAGGATTTAATCCCTTTTGCAGAGTATCAACTATTACTAAATCATGCTCTTGATTTTCCTTATCCAGTAGAATTTATACTTTGTTATGATGATTTTAATTTCAGTCATGATGATGTTGCTCTTTATTTAGGATATATTATTGAAAAGCTTAAACAAATTTCGCCACTATTTTCATCTTTGAAAATTGAAGATATAGAAATTAATCAAACAATTTCTATTGGAGTTTTAAATGAAATTCAATTAGAACAATATCAACAATTAAAAATAACTATTAAAAAATATTTTGAAGAAATTGGAATAAAGAAAGAGTTTAGTTTTTATATTAAACAGGATAATGATGAATTAAATAATTTATTACAAGAAATGGATAGCTATGAGCCTATGAAAATAGACATGTCTGAAATAAAGAAATCTGAACCTGTAAAACCTGCAGTAGAATATAAAAATAATTATCGTAAACCAAAAGGTGATGCAACGTTTTTAAAATTGTCAGAGATCAATAGTCAGACAATGGAAAATAATTGTACAATTCAAGGATATGTATTCAAAACAGAACTGATTAAAACACGTGCTGGAAAGCATATCCAAACATTATGGGTAACTGATTATACAGATTCAATAATGGTAAAACGTTTTGAAAATAATACAACAAATACTTTAGAAGATATTAAAGTACTTGATAAAGGTAAAGTTTGGATCAAGGCAACAGGAGAAATTCGTTTAGATAATTATGCTAGAGAAACGGTTATGATGGCTCGACAAATAGAAGTTATTAAAGAACCAGCTAGAAGACAAGATAGTGCAAAAGTAAAAAGAGTAGAATTACATACACATTCTAAAATGTCAGCCATGGATGGAATTGGAAATGTTTCTGACTATATTAATCAAGTAGCTAAATGGGGACATAAAGCAATTGCTGTTACTGATCATGGAAATGTTCAATCATTTCCTGAAGCTCAAGCTGCTAGTTTAAAAGCGGGAATTAAAATGATTTACGGTGTTGAATTAAACATGATAGAGCCTTATTTTAATATTGTTTTTAATGAAAAAGATATGTCTATTGAAGACGCAACTTATGTATCGTTTGACTTAGAAACAACAGGTTTTTCTGTTATTCATGATGGTATTACTGAATTTGGAGCTGTTAAAATTAAAAATGGTGAGGTTATAGATAGACTACAAAGTTTTGTAAATCCTGGTAAAAAAATTGGTACACGAGTTTCGCAACTTACAAATATTACAAATGAAATGGTTGCTGATGCACCAACAATTAAAGAATTTTTACCACAAATATTAGAATTCTTTGGAGATGCAATTTTAGTAGCACACAATGCTAAGTTTGATATTGGTTTTTTAAATGAAAGTTTGAAAAGATTAAATCAACCTTCTATTTCTAATCCAGTTATCGATTCATTGGCACTTGCTAGAGCTATTATGAAGCCAATGAAATCTTATCGTTTAGGGAACGTGTGTCGTGTTTATCGTGTTAATTATGATGATGATGTTGCACATAGGGCTGACTATGATGCTGAAGTTTTAGGTGCAGTATTTACAACAATGTTACATTCGATTATGCAAAGTGGAAATTATAATTTACTTGATTTAAATAAGTTACAAAAAGATGATGCTTATAAAATTGTTTTCCCTTATCATATGACGGCACTTGCTTTAAACAAAGAAGGCTTAAAAAATATGTTTAAGATTGTATCTGAAGCTAATACAACTTATTTTCATGATGGTTCACGTATTCCTAAAGAAAGATTAGAATTTTATCGTAAAGGTCTTTTATATGGTACAAGTTGTTATCGTTCAGATGTTTTTGAAGCTGCTTTGAATTCTTCTGATGAAAAATTAGAACAGTTGCTCGAATTTTATGATTATGTAGAGATACAACCTTTTCAAGATTACTATCATTTAATTGATCGTGGACAAATTGAATCAGAAGAAAATTTAATTATTTCAATAAAACGTCTTATTACAGCTGCAAAAAAATTAAACAAACTTATTGTAGCAACAGGAGATGTCCATTTTTTAGATGAAAAAGATAAAATTTATCGAGATGTTTTTATATCACAACCTAAAATTGGTATTGGACATCGTGCTCATCCACTATGTGATCGAAAAAATCCACGTGCTTTTACACCATCACAATATTTAAGAACAACAGATGCAATGTTAAAATGTTACGACTATTTACCTGCAGAAGAAGTCTATGAATATGTTGTAACGAATACAAATAAAATTGCAGATATGGTTGAAGAAATTAGACCAATTCATGATAAATTATTTACACCAACAATTGATAATGCTGATGAAAATTTAACCAAGATTTGTTACGATACAGCCCATAGACTTTATGGTGAAAAATTACCTGAAATTGTTGAAAAAAGATTAGAAAAAGAATTAAGCAATATTATTAAACATGGATTTGGGGTAATTTATTATATATCACATTTATTAGTAAAAAAATCAAATGATGATGGATATCTAGTAGGATCGAGGGGGTCTGTTGGATCTTCATTTGTTGCAACAATGTCGGGTATTACAGAAGTAAATCCATTACCTCCACATTATTTATGTCTACATTGTAGTCATAGTGAATTTTTAGAAGAAGGAGTCGTTGCAGATGGATATGATTTGCCTGATAAAATTTGCCCAGTATGCGGTAAACCAATGAAAGGGGAAGGTCATAATATTCCTTTCGAAACTTTCTTAGGCTTCAATGCTGATAAGGTTCCTGATATTGACTTAAATTTCTCAGGGGCATATCAAGCTAATGCCCATGCTTTTACAAAAACAATTTTTGGAGAAGATCATGTTTTTAGAGCGGGAACAATTTCTACTGTTGCTGAAAAAACAGCATATGGTTATGCTAAAGGATACGCTGAAACATTAGGAATTGATAATGAAATGCGTAGTGCTGAACTTGAAAGAATAGCTCGAGGATGTGGTGGTGTTAAACGAACAACTGGTCAACATCCAGGAGGAATAATTGTTATTCCAAGAGATTATGATGTTTTTGATTTCACGCCTTATCAATATCCTGCTGATGATTTATCTGCTGAATGGCGTACAACTCACTTTGACTTCCATGCCATTCATGATAATGTTTTGAAATTTGATATTTTAGGACACGTTGATCCAACTGTTATTCGTATGTTACAAGATTTAACGGGAGTTGACCCTAAAACAATTCCAACAAACGATACAAAAGTTATGTCACTTTTTACAACAAGCGAAGCCTTAGGAGTTGATTTGTCGTATATCAACTGTAAAAGTGGTGCTTTGGGATTGCCTGAATTTGGTACAACCTTTGTACGTAGTATGTTAGATCAAACAAAGCCACAAACATTTAATGATTTAGTAATCATTTCTGGGCTCTCTCATGGAACAGATGTTTATTTAGGAAATGCTGAAACATTGATCAAAAATGGAACATGTACCTTAAAAGAAGTTATTGGTTGTCGTGATGATATCATGGTCTATTTAATTGAAAAAGGGCTTCCTAATAAAGATGCTTTTGATATTATGGAATGTGTTCGTAAAGGAAAATCGCCTGCGGTTTTCCCAGAAAAGAAGTATGAAGAATTAATGAAAGAATATAATGTTCCTCAATGGTATATTGATTCATGTAAAAAAATTAAATACATGTTCCCTAAAGCTCATGCGGTGGCCTATGTTTTATCAGCTATTCGTGTAGCTTGGTGGAAGTTATATTATCCAAGAGAATATTATGCAGTCTATTTTTCTACTAGATGTGATTTTTTCGATATTGAAACATTAGTTGCGGGGAAGGATGCTATTCTTTCTAGAAGGAAAGAAATTGAAATGTTAAGAGAAAACAGACAGTCTTCTAATAAGGATGAAGGATTATGGGATGTATTTGAAATTGCGTTAGAAATGATTGATAGAGGTTTCCATTTTAGTCCTTTAAATTTAGAGAAATCTGATGCTAATAAATTTATTTTGGATCCTGATGATCCAAGTGGGTTATTACCACCATTTAGTTCAGTTGATTCATTAGGAGAATCTGTTGCTAATACTGTTATTGAAGCACGTAAACATGGAGCTTTCTTATCTAAAGAAGATGTGATAAAAAGGACTAAATTAAACAATTCACATATTAAACAACTTACAAAAATGGGTGTTTTTGATGGAATGCAGGAAGAAAATCAATTATCACTTTTCTAGCGACTTGATTATAATAAAAAAATGTGCTATATTACTTATAGTTTCATAAAGAGAAACGAGTGGGGGAACCCACTCTTTATTATTGAATAGGGGTGAAAAAATGGAGTTATTGGAAAGTATTAAAGAAATGGTCTTACCTTTGATCGAACAAAATGATTGTTACTTAGACGATATTGAATATGTAAAAGATAATAATGAAATGTACTTACGTATTTATATTGAAAAAAATGAAGGGTATCTAGATATGGATACATGTGTTGCGGTAAGTGAGTTAATTAGTGATAAGCTTGACGAAACTGATCCAATTAAAGATGAATACATTTTAGAAGTCTCTTCACCTGGAATTGAAAAGCCTTTAAAGACTTTTGAACAAGTTCAAAAATCTATTGGTGAATATGTTTATGCAAAATTTAAAAATCCTAAAGCCGGATTAAATGAAGTTGAAGGATATTTAAAATCTATTGATGGTCAAGAATTAGAGTTTGAATATCTTGTAAAAAATATTAAGAAAAAAATTGTTATTAATTATGATAACATTCAATTTATGCGATTAGCTGTAAAATTTTAGGAGGAAATAAAAGTGGCTAGTAACAGAAAATTTATGAGTGCCTTAAATGCTTTATGTGAAGAAAAAGGTATTGAAAAAGATGTATTTTTGGAAATGTTAAAGGAATCAATTGCTAAAGCTTATAAAAAGAATTATATGGTTCCAGAAGCAAATGTACGTGTAGAAATTAATGAAAAAACAGGAAAAATTAGATTATTTGAAATTAGAACAGTTGTTGATGATTTAGAAGATGAAGATTTAGAAGTATCTTTAGATGAAGCACATGATATTAATCCAAATTATCAAGTTGGAGATATTGTAGAAACAGAAGCTGATGTTGATCATATTGGACGTTTAGCAGCAATTCAAACTAAACAACTTTTCAGACAAAAAATACGCGAAACTGAAAAAGAAACATTATATAATGAATTTGCTGATAAAAAAGATGATATTATTACAGGTATTGTTGACCGCGTTGAACCTAAATTTGCAATTATTAATATTGGAAAAACTGGAGCATTTTTAGGACTAAATCAACAAATTCCTGGAGAAACATTACATGAAGGACAACATGTCAAAGTATACGTAAGTGATGTTGATCGTGGAACAAAAGGAACACACATCGTTGTAAGCAGAACAGAACCACAATTTGTAAGAAGATTATTTGAATTAGAAGTTCCTGAAGTTTATGATGGAACAGTTGAAATTAAATCTGTATCTCGTGAACCTGGTGAAAGAAGTAAAATTGCAGTTTACACTGCTGTTGAAGGATTAGATCCTATTGGTTCTTGTGTTGGACCAAAAGGTTCAAGAGTTAAAAATGTAGTTGATGAATTACATGGTGAAATGATTGATATCGTTGAATGGTCAAGTGATCCAGTTGTTTATATTTCACATGCTTTATCACCATCAGATGTATTGACTGTTTCTGTTGATGAAGAAAAACATAGTGCACTAGTTATCGTTCCTGATGATCAATTATCATTAGCAATTGGTAAACGTGGTCAAAATGCACGTTTAGCAGTAAGACTTACTGGATGGAAAATCGATATTAAATCATTATCTGAAGCAACTGAATTAGGTTTAATGGAACAAATTCAACAAAAAGAAGAATTACCTGTTGACGAAACATTCCAAGATGAATTTGCACAAGAAATGTTAGATAACCAAGAAGAAAAAGATGTTGTTGTAGAAGATATAGAAAATGTTGAAAACACATCTGAAGAAGTCGTTCAAGACTCTGATTCAGATGATTATGAAGATGAAGATTTTGATGATTATGAAGATGATGAATATAGCAAATATGATGAAGATATCGACTATGATGAATATGACAAATATTATGATGAAGATTAGGATGAGATAAGATGAGAAAAGTTCCACTTAGAAAATGTCTTGCAACAAATGAGCAATTACCAAAAAAAGAATTAATTCGTGTTGTAAGAAACAAAGAGGGTCAAGTATTTGTAGATGCTACTGGTAAAATGAATGGGCGAGGTGCTTATCTAAAAAGAAGTTTAGAAGCAATTGAAATTGCTAAAAAGAAAAAAGTTTTATCTCGCTCTTTACAAGTAGAAATTCCAGATGAAATTTTTGAGGAGTTAAAAAAATATTGTGATTAATAAAAAATATTTAAATTTATTAGGTCTTGCAAATGTTGCAAAAGGAATTGTTTCTGGCGAAACTTTAATAAAAAGTATTGCTGCTGGTGAAACAAGACTTGTTGTTATTGCATGTGATGCAAGTGCTAATACTAAGAAAAAGATTACAGATAAATGTCATTTTTATCATGTTGATTATTTCATTGTTGATGAAAACATTGAAACAATTTCAAAAGCAGTTGGAAAAAACAATCGAGTTGCACTAGGTATTACAAATCAAGGGTTTGCAAAAAAAATAAAAGAATTGATAGGAGGTTGATTTTATGGCAAAACAATTTAAAAAGAAAAAAGGTTCTCAAAAGAAGAAACAATTACAATCAAACTTTCCTGCAAAGAAAGAAACATCAGAAGTTAAAGATGGTGTGATTTCCTATGAAGAAGGAATTACTGTTGGAGAATTAGCTGAAAAGTTAGGACAAACACCAGCAAATGTTATAAAAGTATTATTTTTATTAGGAACTATGGTAACAATCAATTCATCATTAAATGATGAACAAGTTGAATTAATTTGTTTAGAATATGGTTGTGAATGTGAAAAACATGTTCCTGTAGATGAAGTTAATTTTGAAAATATTGAAGTTGTTGATGATGAAGCTGACTTACAACCAAGATGTCCTGTTGTTACAATTATGGGACATGTTGACCATGGAAAAACAACATTACTTGATACTATTAGAAAATCAGCAGTAGTTGATGGAGAATTCGGTGGAATTACTCAACATATTGGAGCATATCAAGTAGAAGTAAATGGTAAAAAAGTTACGTTCTTAGATACGCCTGGACATGAAGCATTTACAGCAATGAGAGCTCGTGGAGCACAAGTTACGGATATTGTTATTATTGTTGTTGCTGCTGATGATGGTGTTATGCCTCAAACAAAAGAAGCAATTGACCATGCAAAAGCTGCAGGGGTTCCAATTGTTGTTGCTATTAACAAGATTGATAAAGAGGGTGCTGATCCTGAAAGAATTAAAGCTGAAATGGCTGAAGAAGGATTATTACCTGAAGAATGGGGTGGAGATACAG
>CAVESC010000066.1:0-17183 GCA_963618275.1 Bacteroidaceae bacterium | reverse complement strand
ACTTATGAATAGTCATTGTTTTAAAAGAAATATTAGTATAAAATAATAAAAATTATAAGGAGCTAAATAAGATGAAAAACTATATATTTAAACAATTAGATAAACAAGATGCTAAAGCGATGTTTCAACTTGTTCTTGATAGAATGGATTGGTTTGAACGAAAAGGGATTCAACAATGGGAAAAAGGAGATTATGAAATTATTTACCCTTTAAGCTATTACGAAAATGAAAGTGAAAAAGGGCATCTTTATGGTTTGATGGATCAAGAAACAAATCAACTTGTATGTGGTGCTGTTTTATTAGAAGAAGATGCGCGTTGGAAAGATCAAGCAAATGCTTATTATATTCATAATCTTGCTTCTAATCCTTATCAAAAAGGAACTGGTAAATTATTCTTTTTTTATCTAGAAACTTTTGCAAAAGAAAAAGGAAAAGAATATTTAAGATTAGATTCTTTACGTGGGAATGAAACATTAGAAAAATATTATTCAATGCTTGGCTTTGTAGAAAAAGGAACATGTATTGATGGAAATTATCATGGTATTTTAAGAGAAAGAAAACTTTAAAAAATATTAAAAATCTTCTTGACTCTAAACTCAACTTTAGGTTTATAGTTGACCTAGAATAGGAGGATTACTTATGAAATCAAAAGTTTATTTTACAAGAACAATAACACCTGAGAAGGTTTTAGAAATGTATGAAGTATTAGGAAAAGAGTTAACAGGGAAAATTGCTGTTAAACTTCATTCAGGAGAAGAAGGAAATCAAAACTTTTTAAAACCTGATTTTTGGAAACCAATTATTGATAAGTTAAATGGGACAGTTGTGGAATGTAATACGGCTTATGAAGGGTCTAGAAATACAACTGAAAAACATTTAAAAACAATTGAAAAACATGGATGGTCTAAATATTTTGATGTAGATTTAATGGATGCTGAAGGTCCTGATATGATTTTAGACATTCCTGAAGGAAAAGTGATTCAAAAAAACTATGTTGGAAAAGATATGAAAAATTATGATGGTATGATTGTTTTATCTCATTTTAAAGGACATCCAATGGGTGGTTATGGTGGAGCTTTAAAACAGCTTTCAATTGGTTGTGCTTCATCTTATGGAAAAGCTTATATTCATGGAGCAGGTGAACCTGAAAAGATTTGGACTGCTGAACATGACTTGTTTTTAGAATCAATGGCAGATGCCGCTAAGTCAGTTCATGAATATTTTAAAGGAAATATTGTTTATATCAATGTTATGAAAAATATGTCTGTTGATTGCGACTGTTGTGCAGTAGCAGAAGATCCATGTATGGATGATATTGGTATTTTAATTTCAACAGATCCAATTGCTATCGATCAAGCATGTATTGATTTAGTTTATGCTTCTAATGATAAAGGAAGAGATCACTTAATTGAAAGAATTGAATCTCGTAATGGTATTCATACCATTGAAGCAGCTTCAGCACTTGGATATGGTTCAAGAGAATATGAACTTATTGAAATAGATGATTAACTTTTTCCATGCTTAAAAGACATAGTGTGATATTTAAAAGAGGTATTTGCCTCAACTATGTAAGAATGATAAAATAATAGAAGGTAAGAATACTTACTTGAAGGCTAATTTAAGGAAAATAAATAGGAGGAAAAAGGAAATGAGTCAAAAGAAATTAGGTTTTGGTTTAATGCGTTTACCATCATTAGATCCAAATGATGCTTCAAAAATCGATATTGAACAAACAAAAAAGATGGTTGACACATTTATCGAAAAAGGTTTTACATATTTTGATACAGCATGGATGTATTGTGGATTTGCAAGTGAAAATGCAGCCAAAGAAGCACTTGTCTCACGTTATCCAAGAGAAGCTTATACACTTGCTACAAAATTACATTCAGGTTTTATTAAAACAAAAGAAGACCGTGATCGTATCTTTAATGAACAACTTTCAAAAACAGGTGTTGAATATTTTGATTATTATTTATTGCATGATATTAATACACATAGTATTGAAGTTTATAATGAATTAGATTGTTTTAACTGGATTCAAGATCAAAAGGCAAAAGGTTTAGTTAAAACAATTGGTTTTTCTTATCATGATGGTCCTGAATTACTTGATCAAGTCTTAACAGAACATCCAGAATTTGAATTTGTACAATTACAAATCAACTACCTTGATTGGGACAGTGTTGGTGTTCAATCAAGAAAATGCTATGAAGTAGCAACAAAACATCATAAACCAGTCATTGTTATGGAACCTGTAAAAGGTGGAACACTTGCAAAAGTGCCAGAAGAAGTTGAAAAGATGTTTAAAGAATATCATCCAGATATGTCCATTCCTTCTTGGGCTATTCGTTTTGCAGCAAGCCAAGAAAATGTCATGATGGTTTTAAGTGGTATGTCTAGTATGGAACAATTAGAAGATAACTTAGGTTATATGGAAGATTTCAAACCATTAAATGAAGAAGAATATGCTTTAATTAAAAAAGCAGTTACTGCAATTAATTCAACAATTACTGTACCATGTACAGGATGTGCTTATTGCGTTGATGGTTGTCCTATGAATATTGCTATTCCAAAATACTTCTCATTATATAATGCAGATTTACAAGAAGTAGAAGAAAAAGGATGGACACCACAAGGAGAATACTACAACAACTTGACAAAAACTTTTGGTAAAGCAAGTGATTGTGTTGAATGTGGTCAATGTGAAGGTGTATGTCCGCAACATTTATCAATTATTCAATACTTAAAAGATGTTGCAGGTCATTTTGAAAAATAATGGAATATAGAAAATTACCTCATGGAAATGAAGAAATAAGTATTATTGGTTTAAGAGCAAGTTCTTTAGGACAAGCAAGTCAAGAAGAAATGATTCAAACTTTAAATCATGCTTTTGATGCAGAAATTAATTATATTGATTTAGCAGCAGGACATGCACCTATTTTCCAAGCAGTTGGAAAAGCAATTCAAGGAAGAAGAAATCAAATTTACTTACAAATTCATTTTGGTGCTGAATACTCATCAGGAGAACAAATTTAAAACGCATTAAAGAATCCGTTCAATGGCAATTAGAATGTTTACAAACAGATTACATTGATTTTGGTTTTATTCATTGCATTGATGAAGAACAAGATTTAAAAACAATTCAAGAAAATGGTGTTTTAGATTATATTTTAGATTTAAAGAAAAAAGGAATTATTCATCATATTGGTTTATCCTCACATTCACCAAAGCTTGTTCATCAAGTTTTAGATATGAAGATTTTAGATGTTGTTATGTTTAGCATCAATCCAGCTTATGATTTGAAGTTTGGTGATTATGCCATTGGTGAATTTGATGAACGTATGGATTTATACCGTCGTCTTGAAAAAGAAGGTGTAGGTATTTCTGTCATGAAAGCTTTTAGATGTTAATGAATCACCATTCCATCAAGCCTTGACAGAAACTCAATGTATGCAGTATGCTTTAGATAAACTGGCTGTTTTAACGGTTTTACCAGGAATTAGAAATGATGAAGATTTAACACGCATTCTTCATTACTTAGAAGCATCTGATGAAGAAAAAGATTATTCAATTTTAGGAACATTTCCTAAATTAGAAAATTATAATCAATGTGTTTATTGTAAACATTGTCATCCTTGTCCAAAAGGATTAGACATTGCCTTGATTAATAAATATTATGATCTTGCACGTTTAGGTGATGAACTTGCTGCAGATCATTATCATCATTTGGCTTTAAAAGCAAGTGATTGTATTGTTTGTCACCATTGTGATAAGCGATGTCCATTTCATGTTCAACAAAGTAAACGTATGCAAGAAATTGCTGATTACTTTCATGAATAAGATATAGAGATACGAAATCGAAAATAAACAAGAAGTTTATTATATATCAGGAGGAAAAATGGAAATTGTTGTTATTGATGGACAAGGTGGCGGAATTGGAAAAAATATTATACAAGTTTTAAAAGAAAAACATCCAGAATATACCATTATTGGTGTTGGAACAAATAGTATGGCAACAACACAGCTAAAAAAGGGTGGTGCTGATATTATTGCAACAGGTGAAAATGCTGTTGTTTATAATGTCAAACATGCCTCTATTGTTGTTGGTCCGATTGGTATTGCTTTTGCAAATTCAATGTATGGTGAAATTACACCAGCTATGGCAAAGGCTATTGGAGAAAGTGAAGCGCGTAAATATTTTATTCCTGTTTCTAAATGCAGTGCTCAAGTTGTAGGCGTTGCATCTAAATCAATATCTGAATATATTGATGACCTTGTTGTTATGATTGAAAAATTAGAAAAATAGAGGATATCGTATACATGAAGTATCGATTATAGTTGAAACTATAAATTACTTATGTATACGATATTTTTTTGAGTAAAATAATAAATATGACTTTTTTCGATATTAAATAAGCCTTTAAGTAGAAGTCGTATAGAGAAGTTTAGGGGGATTTATATGAATAAATTAGAATTATTACAAGAAGAATTAAGAAATTATAGAAAAGTTGCGATTGCCTATAGTGGGGGTGTGGATTCCAACTTTTTATTCCATGTGGCTCTTGAAACATTAGGAAAAGAAAATGTTTTACCTGTTTTATGTCGAGGAGCAATGATGTCAGAAGAAGACATTGAAGGCGCGCTTGAACAATTAGAAGGATCAAATCATGTGGTTTTATCAGTAAATCCATTAGATGTAGAAGCTTTCCATTTTAATCATAAAGATCGTTGTTATCATTGTAAAAGAAGCATTATGTCAAAAGTCATCGCCGTTGCTAAAGAACATGACTTTGCTTATGTTTTAGACGGAAAAAATAAAGATGATGAAAAAGTGTATCGACCAGGTTTAAAAGCTTGTGAAGAATTAGGTATTATTTCACCTTTAGCGAATAATAACTTAACAAAACAAGAAATTAGAGATTATTCAAAACAACTTGGGATTGCTACTTATAATAAACCATCTAATGCTTGTCTTGCTTCTCGTTTTGACTATAATACAGAACTTACTTTAGAAAAATTAAAACTTGTTGAAACAGGTGAAAAATATTTACATGATTTAGGAATGCTTCATGTGCGTTTAAGAGTACATGGGGATGTGGCTCGTCTTGAAGTTGAACCACAAGATTTTATGAGAATTATTGAAAATAAAGAATTAATTCAAAATATTAAAAATCTTGGATTTAGATTTGTAACACTTGATTTAGAAGGAATTAGAAGTGGAGGTTATGATATTGAAAACACTAGAAATTCTACAAAAGGTTAAAAATAATGAACTTACAATTGAACAAGCACAAAAAATGATTGAACAACCTTTGGACTATGCAACCATTGATTATGATCGAAAAAAAAGAACAGGAAATAATGAAGTAATCTATGGCGCTGGTAAAACTAAGGAACAAATCATAGGGATTGTAAAAGATATGTTAGACCATGATATCCATTCTATTTTAATTACACGAGTCGACCAAGAAAAAAGTGAAGCTATCTTAAAAGAATTTCCACAAATGATTTATGATTCTTTATCGCACATTTGTTATATCGATGAAGATCAAAAAGAAATCAATAAAGGAAAAATTGTTGTTGTTTGTGCGGGAACATCAGACTTACCGGTTGCTCGTGAAGCTATGCTTACAGCTCAATTTTTAGGTAACGAAGTTGAACTTGTCAGTGATGTGGGTGTTGCCGGTATTCATCGTTTGTTTCATCGTTTAGATACCATCCAAAGTGCAAATGTTTTAGTTGTATGTGCAGGAATGGAAGGTGCACTTGCTTCTGTTGTTGGAGGACTTGTTGATAAACCAGTTATTGCTGTACCAACATCCATTGGTTATGGCGCTAACTTTGATGGATTATCAGCTCTTCTTGCCATGCTTAATAGCTGTGCGAGTGGAGTTAGTGTTGTTAATATTGATAATGGATTTGGGGCAGGATTTATGGCTCATACCATTAATTGTTTAGGAGGAAAGAAATAGTGAAAGTATTATATTTTGATTGTAGTAGTGGAATCAGTGGAAATATGACTTTAGGAGCATTATCTGAATTGATTGATGATCCTCATTATTTAGTTAATGAATTAAAAAAATTAAATGTGGATGGGTATCATATCCATATTTCTAAAGAAAAGAAAAATGGGATTACAGGAACTTATGTTGATGTTCATCTAGAACATGAACATCATCATGATCATGAGCATGTTCATTCTCACCATAGTCATGAACATCATCATGAACATCGTAATTTATTCGATGTTAATAAAATTATTGATGAAAGTGAAATTGACGAAAAAGCGAAAGATCTAGCTAAACGTATCTTTTTAAGAGTTGCCAAAGCTGAAAGTAAAGTTCATAATGAAACTTTAGAAAATGTTCATTTTCATGAAGTAGGAGCTATAGATTCTATTGTTGATATTATTGGAACAGCAATTTTATTATGTAAAATCAACCCAGATGTTATTTATAGTAGTGTCGTCAACGATGGTTATGGATTTATTGAATGTGCTCATGGGATGATTTCTGTCCCTGTGCCAGCAACATCTGAAATCTTTGCAGCAAGTAATGCTATTACACGACAAATTGACGTAGATACAGAACTTGTAACACCAACAGGGGCTGCAATCATTGCAGAAATTGCCAGTGAATTTACTACAATGCCTGCGATGAATGTTCAAAAAGTAGGTTGGGGAACAGGAACAAAAGATTTAGTGATCCCAAATGTTTTAAAAGTCTCTCTTGGAGAAATCAAAAAAAAAACGAAATTATAGTCATGGAAACGAATATTGATGATTGTAGTGGAGAAATGCTTGGTTTTGTAATGGAACAGCTTTTAGATAAAGGAGCTTTAGATGTTTTCTTTACTTCTATTTTTATGAAAAAAAATAGACCAGCTTATCGCTTAACGGTTGTTTGTAATGAAGAAAAGATGGAGCTTTTACAAAAAGTAATTTTTACACAAACAACGACTATCGGTATTCGTTATCGTAAGGAACAAAGAGCGGTTTTAAAAAGACAAATTAAAGAAATTGAAATACCGCTTGGAAAACTTCAAGTAAAAGAAGTGGAAATTGATGGTGAAAAAAGATGTTATCCAGAATATGAAAGTGCTAAAAAATTAGCGTTAAAGCATCAATGTTCTTTACAAGAAATATATCATCTTGTTAAATAAAGGAGAATTTATGACAAGTCAGTTAAATAAAATTGCAGATTATTGGAATCAACGTTCTTTTGGTTATTCTTTGGATAACCAAGAAGAACTTCTAAATGATCAAGAAAAATGGATAGAATTAATAAATTGTTATTTGAAAATAAATAAAGGAATGAAAGTATTAGACTCAGGATGTGGACCAGGCTTTTTTTCTGTCTTACTTGCAAATCTTGGATGTCAAGTTATTGGTATTGATTATAGTGACAAAATGTTGGAGGAAGCAAGAAATAATGCAAACAAGTTTAAAGTAAATGTCGAATTTCAAAAAATGGACGTTCAAAATTTAGCTTTTCAGGATGAAACTTTTGATTTGGTTATCACACGTAATGTGACATGGAATTTAGAAAAGCCAGTACAAGCTTATAAGGAAATATTGAGAGTCTTGAAAAATAAAGGACATCTTTTAAACATTGATGGTAATCATTATTATCATTATCAAGATCAAGATTATAATAGGTCAGGACATAGTGATCATCAACATATGGAAGGAATTGATGTTTCGATTATTGATAATATTGCTAAGGAATTAAAGTTATCTTATGTTTTACGTCCTCGATATGATATAGAAATTCTAAAAGAAATTGGTTTTCAACAAGTTGAAAGTCAAATACTTTCTAAAGAAAAAACAAAGGAAGGAAAAGAATTGATTCGTCAATTCTTAATACACGCAATTAAATAATGAAAAGAATTTTATCATTATTTTCAGTTCTTTTCTTTGTAACGCTTGTTACTTTTGTGATGACGGATCTAGCACCTAGTGATAGTGCTGAAATGTATTATTTATCTAAAGGAATTACACCTAGCGAGGAAGTTTTAAATGAAACAAGGCATGAAATGGGTCTTGATAAAAATATTGTTGTTCGCTATGTTGATTGGTTAAATGATTTTGTACATGGTGATTTAGGTTATTCTTATCATTATGGACAAGATGTGAATCAACAAATGTTATCAAAGTTACCAAATACTTTAAAATTAGCAATGTTTTCATTTATTGTTATTTTAGCTTTTTCGATTCCTTTAGGAATTTATAGTGCAACTCATCGTCAAAGTTTACTTAATTCTATTTTAAAAAATATGACTTTTTTAGGTTTATCTTTACCTAATTTTTGGTTAGCACTTCTTTTAATTCTACTTTTTTCAGTAAAAATTCAATTATTTCCTGTTATTAGTGGAAGTAGTTTAAAAGGTCTTGTTTTACCTGTTTGTTGTCTAAGTCTTCCGATGATTTGTTCTTATACAAGAATGATTCAAAATGCTATTTTAGAACAATTAAATCAAGATTATGTTATTGGTTTAAAAGCGCGAGGAATGAAACAATCAGAAATATTATTAAAACATGTTTTACCTCATGTTTTTACGACACTTTCTTCTTTATTAGGTCTTTCTATTGGACATTTACTTGGTGGAACAGCCATTATTGAAACAATTTTTTCATATCAAGGATTAGGAAACATGGTTGTAGAAGCTATTCGTTATCGTGATTATCCAATTATTCAGGCTTATGCAATCTATATGGCATTGATTTATGTTTTTGTTAATTTATTTGTTGATTTTTTTCAACAAGTATTAAATCCACGATTAAGGAGGCGTTTCAATGAAAAGAAAATTAAAAATTGAAATTGGCCTTGTTTGTTTATTATTAATTATTGCCATATTTGGTTCTTTTTTAGCGCCTTATGATCCTTTAAAAGTCAATTATGATCTTTCTTTACAACCACCAAGTTTTTTACATATTTTTGGTACAGATAAATTAGGAAGAGATGTTTTTAGTCGTATTCTTTGTGGTGCAAAAACTTCTTTTGGTTTAACTTTTTTGATGCTATTTTTAATTGTTTTTATTGGGGTGATTGTTGGTTTGATTGCTGGTTTATCTAATGATAAAGTAGAATCTTTTTTCAATAATGTGATTAATGGTTTACTTGCTTTTCCTGATACTATTTTTGCTATTGCAGTAGTAGGAATAGTCGGGGCAGGACTTTTTAATACGGTCTTTGCTTTAGCACTTATTTGGTGGACAAAATATGCAAGATTGACACTTGCCCTTGTTAAACAGGAAAAGAAAAAGAATTATTTAGTGATGGCTAAAATGTCGGGTGTGCCAACACTTCAAAGAATCATGCGTTATTTACTACCTAATATTTTATCACAAATACTTGTAACAGCCTTTTTAGATATTGGAAATATGATGATTTCACTTGCAGGTTTAAGTTTTTTAGGACTTGCTAGTCAACCACCGCAACCAGAATGGGGTGTTATGCTTTATGAAAGTAAACAATTTATGCAAGTAGCTCCATGGATGATGTTTTTTCCAGGACTTGTATTATTTATTTGTGTGCTTATTTTTAATTTATTATCAGAAGATATAAGGGATTATTTGGATCCTAAGCATTATGAGGAGAAGTTATGAAGAAAATAAAATTATTACTTTGTTTATTTATGTTAACAACTTTGTGCGGATGTTCTAATTCAAACAAAAATGAATCAAGCAAAACACTTAATGCAGCCATGTTTTGGATTTCAACATCATTAGATCCAACAAATAATTATGATGGTTGGGTTTTAAGTCGTATTGGTGTAGGAGAAACATTGTTAAAACTTAATGAAAAATATGAAGTAGAACCAAGTCTAGCAAAATCCTATGAACAAATTGATGATACAACTTGGAAATTAACTTTAAAAGATGATATTACTTTTTCAAATGGTAAAAAAGTAACAGGAGAAAATGTCAAAGCATGTTTAGAAAGAGCTTTTGGAAAAAATACAAGAGCAATCGACTATTTTGATTTAAATCATGTAGAAGCTGACAAACAAGATGTTTATCTTTATTTAAATAAACCAAGTGGAGCTATTTTAAATAATCTTTGTGAACCGCTTTTTACCATTTATGATGCAAGTCAAAGTGATGAAGATATTGCCAATCATCCTCTTTGTACCGGTCCTTTTGTAGTAGATGATTTTGTTTCAGAAAAAACAATTGAGACAAGCAAAAATAAAAAATATTACGATGGCAAGGCAAAACTAGATCATGTACATTTTAGTCAAGTAGCGGATTCTGATGCGCGTGTTTTAGCTTTACAATCGAGTGAAGTTGATCTTGCGAATACAATCGATTATTCAAGCTTAAAATTATTTAGAAACAATAAAGATTATCAAGTTTTAGAAGTTTTAGGCCCACGTACAAATGTCATTTATATGAACAATGAAACAACATTTTTAAGTGATCTAACGATTAGAAAAGCTTTATCTTATAGTGTGGATCGTAAAAGCATTGTTAAATTGATTGGCGGAAAAGAAGCAATTGGTCTTTATTCAAGTGCTTTACCTTATGGAGATGTTTCTAATGGCTATAGTTTTGATTTAAAAAAAGCCAATAGCTTATTAGATGAAGCAGGGTATATTGATACGAATAATGATGGTATCAGAGAAAAAAATGGACAAGAAATCATTTTAAATTATTACGAAAGTGCTGATCATGGATCAGCAGATGCAAATATTATTGCTCAATCGATGCAAAGTGAAGCTAAAAAGATAGGTATTAAAATTAAACTTAATCAAGTTGAAAATGTGAATGATATTAAAGCAGCAGGAACTTTTGATTTATGTTCGGCCAATGATTCAAGTGCGCCTACAGGTGATCCAGAAACCTTTATTCAACAACGTTATTTATCAACGGGTTCAAGTAATACAGGTCGTTATAAAAATTCAAATCTTGACAATTTGATTCAACAATTTTCCACAACTTATGATTTAAAACAAAGACAACAACTTGCTATTCAAGCAAGTGAAATAATTTTAGATGATGCCGCTAATATATATGTTTCTTATGTTCCTTTAAATACGGTAACTTCTTCTAAGGTCAAAGGAGCTATTTGCCATCCAGTTGATTATTATATGATTACAAAGGATATTGATCTTAAATGAGTATATTAAATTATCAAAATTTAACATTGACTTATAATGAACAGGAAATTTTACATCATATAAATTTAATGATTCCTAAAAATCAAATTACGGTTATTGTCGGTCAAAGTGGTAGTGGGAAATCAACATTACTTAAAGCAACAATAGGATTGTTAAGTGATGATGCAAAAATTACAGATGGTAAAATCTTATTTGAAGAAGATAATTTATTAGAAAAAGATTTAGCTTGTTATAGAGGAAAAAAAATAGGCATGATTTTTCAAAATCCTTTGACCTATTTTGATGATTATCAAAATATTGAAGAACATTTCTATGAAAGTTTACATACTCATTTTAAATATTCTAAAAAACAGTCACGTAAAATAGCTATTCGTTATTTAAAACAAATGGGATTAGAAGAAAATATTTTAAAAAAATATCCTTTTGAATTATCAGGAGGAATGGCTCAAAGGGTGATGATTGCTTTAGTGTTATGTTTACAACCTTCACTTGTTTTAGCAGATGAACCTACAAGCAGTTTAGATGTCGTTATTCAAAAACAAATTTTAGATTATCTTTTAAATCTAAAAAAACAAACAACGTTTGTATTTGTAACACATAATATTCAAGTGGCACGTTATATTGCAGATCAAATTGTTGTCATTAAAGAAGGCATGATTGTAGAAAAAGGAAATGCCGAGACTATTTTTAATACCCCTAAACATTCCTATACAAAGTCACTAATTATGAAAGGAAAAGACTAATGCATTTATTTGAAGCTATAAATCTCACAAAAGAATATGATAAGATTGTTTTAGATCAGCTTAATTTTAGTATTGATGAAAGTGAAGTTGTTGGTATTATTGGTGTTAGTGGGTGTGGAAAAAGTACCCTTGCAAGACTTGTTGCGGGTATTGAAAAACCTTCTTCAGGTTCTTTATTATATCAAGGAAAAATGGTTGATTTTAAAAAGAGTCGTAAAGAGATACAACTCATTCTTCAAAATTCGATTGAAAGCTTTTCACCGAGAATGAAAATCAAGGGATTTTTATACGAACCTTATCATTACTTTTTTCATCTAAATAAAGATGAGGCTTTGAATTGTATTAAAAAAATCTTAAAACAAGTAGGGATGGATGAAAGCTGCTTAGAAAAATATCCCCATGAACTTAGTGGGGGACAGTTACAAAGAATAGCTATTGCGCGAGCTTTGATTATTCAACCGCGATTACTTATTTGTGATGAAATTACCAGTAGTTTAGATCAAGTTGTACAAAAAGAAATTATTGAACTCTTAAAACAGTTCATTGAAAAGTATCATACATCTATTCTTTTTATTAGTCATGATCTTTCATTAGTTCATGAATTTTGTCATCAGATTCTTGTTTTAAATGATGGAAAAATCATAGAAAAAGGAACAGTTCAACAATTATATAAAAGTGAAAATGAAGTTGTACAAAATTTATTAAAAGCAGCTTATTTAAATGGTTAGGATATTTTTGTAATATCCTTTTTCTTTACAATAATAAGATGATATTGCTATAATTATAACAAGAGTTATATATAACATTAGTTATAGAAAGGAAGTTTTTATGCCAGCAAAAAGAAAAATACAAAAAGAAGATATTTTACAAGCAAGTATTTCGATAATCAGTCAAGAAGGACTAAGTGCTTTAAATGCTAGAAAGATTGCAAAGATTTTAGGCTGTTCAACGCAACCACTTTTTTATATTTATGAAAATATGGATGATTTAAAAAAAGATGTGATTGATGAAATTGTAAAGATTTTTGATCGTGAAGTTTTAAAAAGTGAAACGGGACAATTAGAATATAAAGATATAGGAATTAATTATATTCGTTTTGCTAAAGAAGAACCTGAATTGTTTAAGCTTATGTTTAATAATGATATGAATGAAGAAGCTTTTGGTTTTATTAATCTTTTTAATTCTGCCAATAAGATTTTTGAAACGATTTCTAAACAAACAGGAATGTCAAATGAAGATGCTAAACAATTTCATTTAAGGATGTGGCTCTATGTCAATGGAATTGCTAGTTTAGTGGCATATCAAACTGTAGAATTTAATGATGAAGAAATTACAAAATTGTTAAAAGATCAATATGTTTCAATGCTTCTTTATGAAGTAAAAAAAGGTAATGTAAATCAAGAGGTTTTGGTACAACTTGCCAAAAAGAATAGGGGAAAAGAATGATGGAAAAAGTAATAGAGGTTTCACATCTTACGAAAGAATATAAAGATTTAAAAGCAATCGATGATTTATCTTTTGAAGTTTATCAAGGAGAGATTTTAGGATTATTAGGACCTAATGGTTGTGGGAAAAGTACAACCATCAATTCAATTTTATCATTACTTAAATATCAAGAAGGATCGATTAAGGTTTTTGGTAAAGAAATAAAACCTGATTCTTATGATTTAAAAGCAAAGATAGGAGTTATTTTTCAAGAAGTAGCTGTTTTTGATGAATTGAATGTTTATGATAATATCAATTATTTTTGTGGTTTATATATTCGAGATAAAAAACAAAGAAAACACTATGTTGAAGATGCCATCAATTTAGTGGGATTAAATGATTTTAAAAAGTTTTTACCTAAACAACTTTCAGGAGGTTTACTTCGAAGATTAAATATTGCCTGTGGGATTGCCCATAAACCTAAACTTATCTTTTTAGATGAACCAACTGTTGCTGTTGATCCACAAAGTCGTAATCATATTTTAGATGGTATTAAAAAATTAAGAGATCAAGGAGCGACAATTGTTTATACAACACATTACATGGAAGAAGTAGAAATCCTTTGTGATCGTATTATTATTTTAGATAAAGGAAAGATCATTGCTCAAGGAACAAGTGATGAATTAAAGAAAGAAGCAAATATTGAAGAAAAGATTGAACGTGTAGGTCCAACGCTTAATGATGTCTTCCTAAAATTAACAGGAAAGGAATTGAGGGACTAATGTTTATTCATAATCTAAAGTATACAGTTAAAATACTTTTTAAAAATAAAGTTCTTATTTTTTGGATGTTTGCTTTTCCTATTATTTTAGGTGTTTTCTTTCATATGGCTTTTGAAAATATTGAAAAAGATGAAGCTTTACAAGTTTTTGATATTGCGGTTATTGATAATAAGGAATATCAAAATCAAACAATTTATCAAGAAACCTTTAAAGAACTTTCTAATAAAAAAAGTAAAGATCAATTATTTAATATTCATTATGTAAATAAAAAAGAAGCAAATCAGCTTTTAGAAGATAATAAAATAGAAGGCTATGTTCTTTTTAATAAACAAGAACCACAAATTGTCATTAAAGAAAATGGGATGGAACAAACAATTTTACAATTTGTTATGGATGAAATTAAACAAAATAAAACGATGATTGAAGATTTAACAAAGAAACAAATAGAAGATGAAATACAACAAGGAAATTGCAATTTTAATGTTCAACAAATTATTCAAGATATTCTTCAAAAGCTCAATACACAAGAAGTATCTTTAAAAGACACTTCAAGTAGTCATTTAAGTTATATGCAAATTGAGTATTATACATTGATTGCCATGGCTTGTATGTATGGTGGAATGTTAGGCTTAACAGCGATTAATAATCAACTGGCGAATATGTCTGCGAAAGGAAAAAGAGTTTCGGTTTCACCAAATAAAAAAGGGCTACTTGTCTTATCTTCAGCACTAGGTTCTTATTTAGTAAGTCTTGTTGGTTTATCAATTCTTTTAATCTTTTTAAAATTTGGTTTAAATGTTGAATTTGGTAATCAATGGCTTTATATAGTTATCCTTTCTTTAGTTGGTGATTTAGCGGGTATCTCGATGGGAATTTTTATAGCTTCTGTTTTTAGAGTTTCTAAACAAGCAAAAACAGGAATCAATATTGCAATCTCTATGTTTTTCTCAGTCCTTTCTGGAATGATGGGGGTTACTTTAAAATACGTTATTGATAAAAATATACCTATTGTTAATCTTATCAATCCTAATAATTTGATTACTGATGGTTTTTATGCATTATATTATTACAATGCTTTAAATCGTTATATAAGAGATATTTGTTGTTTAGGTATATTTATCTTTGGATGTTTGTTTATTTCTTTTATAGCTTTAAGGAGGGAACAATATGATTATATTTAGTACCGTTTTTAAAATCTTAAATAAATTAAAAGGAAACTTAATTCTTTACACGGTTATCTTACTTGCGATTACATTATTTAATACGACTTCTGGTAATATGAATCATTATGAGGCAACCAAGCCAGATATTTTAATTGTAAATAAAGATCAAAACAATGAAATAACCAAAGGATTTGTGGCCTATTTAAAAGAACATGCTACTTTAAAAGATATCGATATCAATGATCAAGAAAAAGTAGATGATGCATTATTTTATCGTGATGTAAGCTATGTTGTGTATATTCCTGAAAACTTTGGTGATGATCTTGTAAATGATAAAAAACCAATGATTGAATATAAATCAAACGGCAATGAAAATGCTGCTTTTACCCAAATGTTAATTGAAAAATATATAAAGACAGTAAATCTTTATAAAGAACATTATCAAGGTAACGCTTTAAATCAAAAAGTTAAACAAGTGATCAACCAAAAAACAAAAGTTAAACTCAACACATCTTTAGATAGCTCTAAGCTTAATCAAGTAAACGTTTATTTTAATTTCTTAAACTATGCCTTGCTTGCTGATGGAGTTTATTGTATGACAAATATTCTAGCCAGTCTAAACCAAGAGGGTGTACGAAAAAGAACAATTATGAGTAGTTTTTCTTATCGAAAATATAACTGGATCGTTTTTGCTTCTTTAGGTCTTGCAGCATTTATCGTATGGTTAGCCTATATGCTGATAAGTATTATTTTATTTAAAGAAATTATGGCAAGTGGCAATGGAATTGCTTATATTTTAAATTCATTTATTTTTGCAATATGTAGTTTAGCTGCAGGATTTTTAATTGGAACGATTACACATAATAAGCAAGCTATTGGTGGTATTGTCAATGTCGTTGCTTTAGGAACATCTTTTCTCTGTGGATGCTTTGTACCGGCCTCCTATATGCCAAGTTATGTTTTAAAGATTGCTCATATTTTACCAACGTATTACTTTGTACAGAATAATGAAATCATTAAAACACTAGAATATTTTAAATTAGAAACATTACAACCATTAATGATTAATGGAATTGTTATTTTAGGATTTACATTAGGTTTTATTATACTTACATTATTAATTAGTAAAAGAAAACAGAGGATAGGGTGAGCGTATGAAAGAGTTTTTATTAGCAGCATTACCATTTATTATATGTGGAATTGCAGTTGTTGTTATTTTGAAGAATACAAAGAAACAAACATCAAAAGATAATTATTTAGTTGAAGGAATGTGTTTAGGGTTAGCTTTTGGTTCAATGATAGGAGCTATTTTTCCTAGTCAGTTAGGACTATGTTTAAGTTTAGGAATGTTGATTGGGGAAGCAATTGGTTCATATTTTAAAAAGAACAAATAATCATGATGACAAAGAATGAATCATTAATGAATATTTATAAAATTCACACAACATATTTAGGCATTTCGAGAATTAGAAGAAATTTAGAGATTGAAGAAGATGTTATAGAATTTTATAAAAGTAAATTTTTGAATAAAAAGAGCTTTATATAGAAAATAGGTATATTGAAAATACCAATTAATGCTACAAGCTATACTATCATTACAGCACATAAAATAGTTTAAAAATGTAAGGCTGTTTTCATAAAGATATTAATGATTTAATAAAATACATTTTTTCGATTTTTGAGAAATATTATTAATATATTTGCTAAATATATTTTATAGAATTAAAAGAGTTAAAAAAGGAAATTATAAAATGAGCAAGTATGATCCTTTATGGAAATACATTAGAAAAAAGAATTGTGATTCATTGCTTTTATCATTTAATTTAATTTATGATATCTTAGGTTTTGAGATTGATCATTCTTTTTTAACATATAAAAAAGAATTAAAAGATGTTGGGTTGCAAAAGTCAATATAAAAATGTAGGTTTTGGACTAAATAATTTTGTAGGTTT
>CAVESC010000065.1:0-17290 GCA_963618275.1 Bacteroidaceae bacterium | reverse complement strand
TACTATGTGTGCCTTGGAGCTGCAGGCGGAAAGGAATGTAAGGTTAAAATGAAAAAAACAATTCAACAAGTTTCACAAATATTAGATATGCCAGTTACAACAATTCGCTATTATGATAAAAAAGGTTTGCTTCCTTTTATTGAACGCAAACCTTCAGGATATCGTCTTTTTTGTGAAGATGATATCATGCTTTTAGAAATTATTGATTGTATGAAACAAATTGGTGTGCCGTTAATAGAAGTAAAAGATATTTTAAAAGGGTACGATCAAAGTCATCAACAATATCAAATTATATATAAAAATGCTTTAAAAATGGTTGAAAGTAAAATGAAGTGTTTAAGTGAAATACAAAAAGAATTAAAAGAAAAATTGGAGGAAAGTGAATGATTGGAACAATTGCAGCGTGTTTAACAACAGGGGCGTTTTTACCTCAAGCAATTAAAGTAATTAAAACAAAGGATACGGCAGGTATTTCTTTGATGATGTATATTATGAATGTTATTGGTATTTTCTTATGGTTTATTTATGGTTTAACAATTCATGATATGGCACTTATTTGTGCCAATGGTGTGACATTTATTTTATCGTCTATTATTTTAATGTGTAAGATTAGATATAAATAGGAGAGTATTATGGTTTTAGAAAAAGTGAATCAACCGAGTGATTTAAAAGAATTAAATCAAGATGAATTACAACAATTAGTTGATGAAATAAGACAAGTGCTTATTCATAAAATTAATGATACAGGTGGACATATGGGATCTAATTTAGGAATTGTTGAAATGACAGTGGCGATGCATTATGTCTTTAATTCACCTGTAGATAAGTTTGTATTTGATGTTTCTCATCAATGTTATACACATAAGATTCTTACTGGTAGAAAAGAATATTATTTAAATAAAGAAAAGTATGCAGAAATTTGTGGTTTTACAGATCCTCAAGAAAGTGAACATGATTTCTTTAAAGTAGGACATACAGCTACTTCGATTTCTCTTGCGACAGGTCTTGCTAAAGGGAGAGATTTAAATAAGAAAAAAGAAAATATTATTGCTATTATTGGTGATGGTTCTTTAAGTGGTGGAGAAGCTTATGAAGGATTGAATAATGCGGCTGAATTAAATAGTAATATGATTATTGTCGTAAATGATAATGATATGTCTATTGCTCCTGTTTATGGAGGATATGCTAAAAACTTAGCTGAACTTCGTCAAACTAATGGAAAAGCTACGAATAATATGTTTAAAGCTTTAGGTTTTGACTATCGTTATTTAGAAAATGGAAATGATGTAAATGCTCTTATACAATTATTTAAAGATGTAAAAGATATCGATCATCCTGTTGTTTTACATATTCATACAGAAAAAGGATATGGTTTAAAAGCAGCGATGGAAAATAAAGAATATTGGCATTGGAGTGCACCAGGAGACGTTGATGGTATTAAAGAAAGAGCATTTAAAGAAAATTATAACCAAATTACAAATGAATACCTTGTAGAAAAATGTAAACAAGATCCAACTGTGATGGTGATTTCACCAGCTATTCCAGGAGCAACAGGAATTAGTGTAGAAATAAGAGAACAACTTCAAGATCAATTTATAGATGTTGGAATTGCGGAAGAACATGCAGTTGCTTATGCTAGTGGTCTTGCGAAAAATGGGGCTAAACCAGTTATTGAAATGTCAAGTTCATTTCTTCAAAGAACTTACGATCAATTATCTCAAGACCTTGCTTTAAATCAAAATGCTGCCACAATTCTTGTTTTTTCAAGCGGAATCAGTGGAAGCGATGCAACACATTTAGGAACATTTGATATTTCCCTTGTAAGCAACATTCCAAATCTTCTTTATTTACACCCAACAAGTAAAGAAGAATATCTTGCAATGTTAGATTGGTCCCTTGAACAAAATGAATATTCAACAATTATTTGTGTTCCAGGTAAAGAAGTTATTCATCGAGAAAGTCATTTTAATGCACAAACATTAAATCAATATGTAATTGAAGAGAAAGGAAAAGATATTGCGATTATTGGTGTAGGAAGTTTTCTAAAAAAAGCCTATGAAATTAAAGAACTTCTTCAAAAAGAAATCACAATTATCAATCCTTTACAAGTTACAACATTAGATAAAAACTTATTAGATTCATTAAAAGATGAACATCAAGTAGTCATTACTTTAGAAAATGGTTCATTAGATGGTGGCTTTGGACAAAAAGTAGCACACTATTATGGAAATACAAATATGAAAGTATTATGTTATGGAAGTTTTAAAGAATTTAGTGATCGTGAATCACTTGATCAACTTTATCAAAAATATCATTTGAATAATGAACAAATTGTAGAAGATCTCTTACAAACACTCAAAAATTAAGGGGCTGTAACAAAATAAAATAAACAGCCAAAAATAAAAAAAGAACAATGAAACAGCAAAAGCTGAAACATTGTTCTTTTTGTTGTATAATAAATAAAAGAGGTGATACTATGAATAATGTTGTACACTTTAATATGATTCTCGAAATCAATCAATTACTTAAACAAAATAATATAGAATATTCGATTCATGGTGTTGGTGGATGTACATGTTGTGGGTTAGAACTTAGACAAGAAGGTAAGAGTTATCCTACAGATAAGATTTTAGAAATCATTAATGGTTTTTTAAAAAATCATTGGATTTATGTTCAAGAAAATAAATATCAACCGGGATTTCTTACAGTTCATTCAAAATTTGATAAAAAACCTTGACTATAAAGTGACTCTATAGTGTTAGATAGAGTTAAGGAAGGGATGTTAGTTATGAAAACACACGAATTAGAAAAGGAATTAGGAATCTCAAAACATACTATCTTCTATTATGAAAAAGAAGGAATCGTTACACCACAAAGAGATGATAATGGTTATCGTAGTTATAGCCAAGATGATTTACAAAAACTTATCATGGTAAAATTCTTACGTAATTTAAATATTTCAATTGATGATGTAAAAGCTATTTTAAATAATGAATTAGATTTTAAAGAATGTTTAAAAATCAATCAAATACATCTAGAAAAACAAATTAAAAGTTTAGAAGAAGTACAAGAAAATATTGAAATGTATGTAAATAAAGATCTACCAATGTTACCAGCTTTACAACAAATCCAAAGAGAAGCTAAAAATTATAAATTAGGTTATCAAAAAACAACAGATACCGTATCTCTTGGAAGAAAGCTTACAAAGAAATTAGCAACTAGAAAATTCTTATATAAATTTATTCCTACATTTTTAATTGTTTTATTCTTTAGTGCTGTAAACGAGCAAGATATTTTAACAAGGATACTTTCAGTATTAGTGATTTCATTTGTACTTACAAATGGATTTATAGCTGCTGATTTCCAATTTTCACAATTATGGTTAAGATTACCATTAGATCAAACATTAAGTCAATCTGTAGAGTTTTTAAATGATCGTATTCGTTATTATCGTTTTAAAGGTTTTATGGATAATGTGAAATATTTTTATGCGGTTTTATTAGGTAAAGAAGATAAGTTTATGAATGAATATAAATATGAAGATATTCAAAGTGTAGAACTTCTTTTAAAACATCGTTATGAAAATTATGGAACACCAATTGCAAGAGATTGGTACGTTCTTGATTATCGCTTTGAATTTAAAGATGGGAATCATTTCTATTTTTATTGGCCTTTTACTATTGATGATGATGCACGTTTTATTGGGACAATCTTAGATGAAAAGGTTGAAAATGTGATTGATAAAGATCATGTCATTGATGCTTTAAAAAATGGTATTCATTTAAATGAATATGTAAAAAAGACTGAAGATTAATTCAGTCTTTTTTTAATAAAGTTATCTATGGCTTTGATTGTTTGCTTTTGTTGACTTTTACGAGAAATAGTAGCTTTGGCATCTCCTTTTTGATGACCATAGTTTCCAAAGTTAGCATGGTTACCACCTTGAATAACGACAATATTCTTTTTATAGTCTATTTTCTTTTTTACACTGGTATTGAAAGAACCATAAATGGTAAGCGTATCTTGATCAGAAACATCACCATAAATATACGAACCTAAAAGAATCAACCCATCGACTTTATCTTTATTTTTAGAAATATAAGAAGAAGCCATGGCACCACCCATAGAATGTCCACAAAGATACCAATGTTTTATATTTGAGTATTTATCAATAATTTTATTAGCGGCATTTTTATTAAAAATAGCCATCTTAAAAGGCATATTGACTAAATAACAGTTATAACCTTTCTGTTCTAGTTGTTCAAGTAAAGGAAGATAAGCAGTATTTTCTACTTTAGCTCCAGGATAGAAAATAATTCCTACATCACTTGTCTTTTGAGGAGTTAAAGTAATAAGATTGGAATTTACTTGTTTTACTTCTTGATGCTTTAAGATTTCTAAAGCGTCAGTTTGTGCATGATAATAATCATTGACGTAAAAGCCAAAACCACCCACACAAAGGACGAGAATAATTGATAAAGTAATCAGTATTTTCTTTTTCATTTCTAACAATCCTCATGACTATGTTTATAGTATTGTTGGATTTGTGGTGGAAATTGATTGAATGAAAGAGCTTGAACATAAGCTTCATCATTTTTTTCAATAGCTTGATCATAATACCAACATTTATAATTGAGCATAGAAAGAACTTTTTGGAGATTTTCCATTTCTTGTAATACTTCTTCTTTTTGTTTTTCAAAGATTGCTTTTCTTTGTTTTAATGTTGTGTTTCCTAAAGAACATAAAGACATATATTCCTTTATTTCTTTAATTTCTAAACCGGATTTTTTTAAACAATCAATAACACGTAAAGTTTCAACTTCACTTTCACTAAATTGTCTAACACCGTTTACTCTTTTTAAATGAGGAAATAATCCTTCTTTATCATAATAACGAAGAGTTGAAATAGGTAATTGAAACATTTTTGAGATTTCACCAATAGAATACATATAAGTTCCTCCTTAATACTTGACCTAAAGTCAAGTTTAGATGTTATGATAAATGTAACATAGAATGAGCGAATATTCAAATCTATGATAGAAGGAAGTGAATAATAGAAATGATAAAAAAGATATTAAAAATCATAGGTATTGTGATTGTAAGTATTGCTATTGTTGCTGTGTTATTTATTGAATTTTGGCCAAGTTTAGGTGGAAGTGTGACAGATAAAGATCAAAAAGAATATAAAGCAAGAAATTCTTTATATAAAAAAGGGAAGTTTCATGGAAATCCTGAAATTAAGTTGATGACAGGTCAAAAGAGTGAATATAAAAATGAAGAAAAGGTCCCTAAAGGTGAAATACCTGTTCATAAGTTGAAGAAAATAGAAAAAGCGAAGAAAGATGAACTTAAGTGGATTTGGTTTGGACATTCAAGTTCATTGCTTCAAATAGAAGGAATGAATGTATTAATGGATCCTGTTTTTTCAAATTATACATCACCAGTTCCTTTTATTGGACCAAAGCGTTTTTCTAAGTTACCCATAGATATAGAAAATATGCCAACTATTGATGTTCTAGCCATTTCTCATGATCACTATGATCATTTAGATTATCAAACAATTAAACAAATAGATAAAAAAGTCAAAGAATATTGTGTTCCTCTAGGCGTAGAAAAACATCTTCTTCGTTGGGGAGTCAATGAAAAGAAAATACACGTTATGAATTGGTGGGATGAAGTAAAAGTAGATGGACTAACGATTACTTCAACACCAGGTAGACATTTTACGGGACGTGTTCCTTGGAAAAATAACACAACATTGTGGAGTGGGTATGTTTTTAAAAATGACAAATATACAACTTATTTTACAGGGGATACCGGTTATGGAAATCATTATAAAGAAATCTATGAAAAGTTTGGTGCTATTGATTTCTTGATGATTGAAGATGGACAATATGACAAATCTTGGTCTAATATTCATATGTTACCAAAAGATGGTATTCAAGCAATGAAAGACCTTCATGCTAAATGGACAGTACCAGTTCATTGGGGTGCTTTTTGTATTTGTAATCATGCGTGGGATGATCCAATTAAACAAATTACCGCAAGATCACAAAAAGAAAACTTAAATGTGGCGACACCAAAGATTGGGGAAATTGTCGATTATAGTAAAATAGAAACGTATCAAGAACATTGGTGGGAAAATGTTGAATAGTTTTTTCATATTATGAAAGAAATTTAAATGATTTTCCTTTATAATGTTTATAGAAAAATCAAACGGAAACAAGGAGGTAATGAAAATGGGATTTCCTAAAGGATTTTTATGGGGTGGAGCAGTTGCTGCCAACCAATGTGAAGGAGCTTATTTAGAAGATGGTAAAGGTTTATCAGTACCAGATATGTTATTAGGTGGAGATGTTAATACACCAAGAACATTCTTACCAAAAACAGATCCAGAAGCTTTTTATCCTAGTCATGAAGCAGTAGATTTCTATCATCATTATAAAGAAGATATTGCTTTATTTGCAGAAATGGGATGGAAAGTATTCAGATTATCAATTAACTGGGGACGTATTTTCCCAAATGGTGATGATGAAGAACCAAACGAAGCAGGTTTAGCTTTCTATGACAAAGTATTTGATGAATGTCATAAACATGGAATGGAACCATTAGTTACTTTATGTCACTATGAAATTCCTTGGAACATTGTAACAAAATATAACGGATTCTCAGATCGTAGAGTCATTGATATGTTTGTTAAATATGCAACAACTTGTATGAAACGTTATAAAGACAAAGTTAAATATTGGTTAACATTCAACGAAATCAATATTGCATGTATGGGTGAAGGTGGAATTGGTAACCTATACGGACTTGGATTAATGGATCCAGAAGATGTCAATGCAGATCATAGAATTCCATTGACTGAATTAAAATCAAATGAACAAATTATGTTTGAAGCATTACACAATGAATTTGTAGCAAGTGCTAAAACTGTTATTGAAGGTCATAAGATCAATCCTGATTTCATGATTGGTAACATGATTGCACATACAACATTATATCCACTTACACCAAATCCAAAAGATATCTTAGCTGCTTTTGATGAAGATAACTTTAAAAACAATTTCTGTGGAGATGTTCAAGTACGTGGTGAATATCCATCATTTATCTTTAGATATTTCAAAGAACATAATATTGATACTTCTTATATTACAGAAGAAGATAAAAAAATCATTAAAGAAGGTACAGTTGACTTCTATACATTCTCATATTACATGTCAAATTGTGTAACTGTTGATGAAAATGCTGAAACTACTGCAGGTAATATGTCTAAAGGAGCTAAAAACCCATACTTAAAAGCATCTGATTGGGGATGGCAAATCGATCCAGATGGATTAAGATATACATTAAACTTATTACATGATCGTTATCCACATACACCATTAATGATTGTTGAAAATGGTTTTGGAGCATTTGATACAGTTGAAGAAGATGGATCAATTCATGATGATTATCGTATTGATTACTTCAAAGGACATATTCATGCAATGAAAGAAGCTATTGAAGATGGTGTACCATTAATTGGATATACAACTTGGGGACCAATTGATTTAGTATCAGCTGGAACTGGACAATATGCTAAACGTTATGGATTCATTTATGTAGATAGACATGATGATGGAACTGGAGATTTCTCTAGAAGTAAAAAAGATTCATTCTATTGGTATAAAAAAGTTTGTGAATCAAACGGTGAAGAAATTTAATATAATAAAAGGACGATGCTTTCGCACCGTCCAATTTTTTTAATTATTTCTAATATAAGGATTATGGTAGAAAGAATAAACAAGTTGAACTGACATCACACACCAGATAACTGGTTCACAGAAAATAACAGCCATATATTGAAAACATGGAATTAAGAAGATAACAAAGATGATCTTTCCAAAGAATTCAATCACACTTGAAATTAAAGGAAGAAGTTTTTGACCAATTCCTTGAAGTGCATAACGTGTTTGCATCAATATTCCAAGTACAGCATAGAAAGGCCCCACAATTGTAAGATAAAGTGTTCCATTATGTAAAACAACTTCTTTACTTGAACCTGATATTAATTTCACTAGAGAAGAACCAAATAATAGGATAATACAAGTTACAATGGCCGCACCAATAATGTCATAGATATATGCATAACGAAGTGCTTTTTTGATTCTATCTTTTTGATTAGCTCCTTTATTTTGTGAAACAAAGGTTGAAATAGCAAGAGCCATCGCTGTAAAAGGCATATTAAAGAACATATAAAGTTTTCTTGCAGCCGTATGTCCAGCAATAATTAAATAACCTAGATTATTAATACCATATTGTAAGATGACAGAACCAGCTGAAACAATACAACTCATAAATCCCATTGAGAACCCTTGACCTAATAATTCTTTATAAAGATCTTTATCAACGACAAAGTGTTCCTTTTTAGGAAGTAACAAAGGTGTCTTTTTAAACATATATATAATACATAAAATAACTGAAGTTCCTTGAGAAATAACAGTTGCAACCGCAGCACCTTGAACTCCCATATTTAATTGAGTAATAAAAATTAAATCTAAAATGATATTTAAAACAGATGAAACGACTAAGAAAACAAGAGGCATCACACTATTACCAATGGCTCTCATTAACCCAGCACATAAGTTATAAGCAAACATAACAATGATGAATAAAACAATAAAGAAAATATAGCTATAAGCTTCATCAATAATGTTTGCTGGTGTATTTAATAAATGAAGAAGTGGTTGTAAGAAAATTAAACCAATAAGCGTTAGTCCAATTGAAACAACGATTCCAATGACTAAAGAACTAGCAACTGATTTCTTTAACAATTTTTCATCTTTAGAACCAAAGCTTCTTGCAGTAACAATAGCAAGTCCATTTCCAATCCCTAAGGCAAAACCAACAAGTAAGTCATAAATGGAGGTACATGATCCAATGGCTGCTAATGAAGCATCTCCTAAAAAGTTTCCAACAATCATTGTATCAACAGTGTTGTAAAGTTGTTGGAAGATATTTGATATAAATAGTGGTAATGCAAAGATGACAAGTGATTTAAAGATAGGTCCATGAATCAAGTCAACATTTGCATTAAAAGATTTACGTTTTATCGAATCCATATTCTGCTCCTATTCTGTAATATTGCGATTAAAAATTTCTACAAGTGTAAAGATACCATCTTCATATTCATATTTTTGAATACAACAATTATAAAATCTTTCAGTCTTCTTTACTTTAGCGTGTTCTTCCCAGGCACGATAGAACTGTGCACAAGCTGCGCCATGAGAAACAGCTAAAACCACTTGATGATCATCCTTACTCATAATCTCTGTTAATGTTTTATTCATACGTTCTCTAAGTTCAAGTTCACCTTCACCACCGAATTGTTTAAAGAAGTCCCCGTAAGGTAGTTTAGGATTTAAACATTCATCTTTTCCTTCAAAAGCACCAAAGTTCCATTCTTTTAAACCTTTTAATCTTGTATAAGGCATATCTGTAATAATTTCTAAAGTATCCGATGCTCTTTCAGAAGTAGAAGCATAAGCATGATCAAAAGTTATATTTGTAAAGTATTCTTTTGCCATTTGTGCTTGTTTAATTCCTAAAGGTGTAAGTGGTGCATCACACCAACCTTGAATTTTGTGTTGTAGATTGAACAAAGTCTGTCCATGTCTCATTAAATAGAGTGTTTTTTTCATGATAAATTTCCCCCAAGTTTACTTTAATCGGTAATATTATAAAAGTACAATACCGAAATAGCAATCTACTATAACTAAAAATAATAGTAAAAATAGGATTTAAAAAGTACCAAAAAAAGATATTAAATATAAAAAAATGCTATATAGTAACAAAAAAAGAAACAACAAGCCAATCATTGTAATCGCTTTCACTAAAAAGCGATGATATCATGAATTTTATAAAGGGAGGAAAAATCAATGAAAAGAAGAAAAAGAATAAATAAAAAAATTTGTACATCATTTATAATAACGGGAATGTTTTTAAGCAATATGATGATTGTTAATGGTTTAGATACCGATGTTAAAATGTCAAAGGTAGATAATGTTTATGTATATGACCAATCATCACTTATGGATGAATACACAGAATCAGTAGTAACAAAACCTACGTATATTATTTATCCAGATCAAGAAGTGAATGAATTAGAAGCTGATCAATTATTAGATGAATTAGGAATGAAGGAACATTTAAAAAAATATGCAACAAGTGCGTATATTGTTAATCCAGGGAAAGATGGATATACAGAAGAAGAGGAAAATAATTTTTTAACAACAATTGATTCACTTATATATTGTTCATCTAATACAAAAGTGATTGGGATTGGTAAAGGTGCAGATTTTGTAAATGACTACGTTGTTCAAAAAGATTGGATGTTATCTGGTATTATGACATATGGAGGTCATAAAGGAGAAAATCCAAAATATTCTATTCCAACTTATATTAGTAACAGTGAAGCTGACGTTAAAGATCCATATATTGAAACAAATCATGCACAAAACAAGAAAGATTCAGGAAGTATAGAAGTTTATTCTAATAATGATAATAAATTTGAAAATGTTATTTATAATCCTAATGAAGAAACTTTAGCAGAATCATTTGACAATGCTTGGAATTATGTTTTTTCTAAAAATGGAAGATTGGGTAATATTACAGGGACTTTCTATACGATGCCAGATTCACAAGAAAGAGAATTTGAATATACTACATTTTTTATGGCAGATAGAATAGGATTAAATAGAACTGTTGTTAAAGAAGATCTTAATAATGATGGAATCAAGAGCTTATGGTATGAATATAATAGTCAATCGACATTAAATGCCGAAAAAAGTTCAGTTCCTTTAGTTATTTTATTGCATGGAAATGGAAACGATCCAAGAACTCAAATTGAAACTTCCGGATGGGCAGAAGTTGCTAGTGAAAATAAAGTAATGCTTGTAGAACCAGAGTGGCAAGGTAAAACAATTGGAAATTATAGCTATGATCCTATGACAGAAGATGATAGTTCAACAGAAAATAATGATCTTTTAAAAATGATTGAAATTCTTAAAGAAAAATATCCACAAATAGATGCATCTAAAATTTATATTGAAGGATTATCAAGAGGTTCACGAAATTCTTTACATATTGGATTAGTTCATCCCGAAATTTTTGCAGGTATAGGTGTTCATTCTGGTGGTATTAATCCAGAATTTGTTGATGGATTAGATGAATATGTTACTAAAAATCAAGATTTGTATGATATGCCAGTATATATGGTTATTGGAACAAAGGATGTATTTAATTATTTACCAGTAGCAAGTAATTCAGGAGGAATAAATATTCAAGTTGCTATTCAATATTATCAAAGATTGAACAATATGACTGTAACAAATCAATTTATTGATGATGGATATTATGGAGTTGATCAACAAAGTTATAAAGAAGTTATCAATAACGGTTCATTAACTATTAAAAATAGAACACTTACAAATGATAAAGGAGTATCCATTTCATTAAATGCGATAGATAATTTTGGACATTGGAATTATGAACCAACAGCATTAGAAATGTGGAAATTCTTTAGCCAATATTCTAGGGATTTAACAACAGGTGAGATTGTTTTAAATAAGAAAGAAGATAATAATACAGTACCACCTGAAAATAAGGATACATCATCTACAGAAATAACAGATAAAAATACATCTAATAGTAATCCTAAGGAAGAAACTAAAAAAGCTGTTAAAACAGGTGATCAATCTATATTTGAAGTATTTGCGGTAATAAGTTTATTAAGCGCAGGAGCATTTGTAACAATTAAAAAATTTGTACATTAAACAAGAAACTTAGAAGTTTAATTAAAAAACTTCTAAGTTTTTTTAATAGTGCTAACGCTTGCTTTTAATATAAAAAAGTACCATAAAAAAATACCAAATATAAAATATTGATATATAGTAAAAAAATAAGAAACAATAGATATAATGTTGTAATCGCTTACAATAAATAAAAATGATAATATATATCTTGCAAAAGGGAGGAAAAGAATGATGAAAATAATGAAAAAAGCATTTGCGATGTTTGTTGCTGTATTTACATTACTAGCAACATTATGTATGATTCCAGTTTCAGCTGCTGGAACAGTAGTTGCTCAACTTTATGGACGTATCGAAGATAATGGACAAGCAATCTATAAAATGGTACTAGATTATGGAAATGTCAAGGTATCAGGAGTAGATAAAGATACATATACTGTACATGCAAAAACAAGTACAGAAGGAAAAAGACCAGCTGATGAAACAGCATATGGAGATAAAGATCAAGATAGAACTATTGTTCGTGTAGAAGAAAAAGGAACAAAAGTTGAAATTTATTTTGATGAAAATGATGGAGCTGCTGGAACATTATCATATTTAGCTACTGGTGCTAGAAATATTCCTGTAGATATTGAATACACAGTTACTCAAAATACTCCAGTTAAAGTAAGTGCAATGGATGGAACAGATTTAGGAGAAGACACTTTTGTTTATTCATGTACTAACACAGTTGAAGATGAAGAAACTGCTAAATTTACATCTGTAAAAGTAGACAATGGTATTAATTACCAATACTATGATGCAGGTGATGCAGATTCATTAATCGTTTGGTTTCATGGAAATGGTGAAGGAGATTATAAAGGTTCTCAAAATAACGTTGCTCAATTATTAGCTAACAGAGGAACAGTTGCATGGGCTACAGATGAAGCTCAAGAAATTTTTGGTAAAGCACATGTTATGTCTTTCCAAGCACCAGATACATGGTACTATGCACAAAAAGATGGTTTATTAGAAAAAGCATACAATGAAATTCAAGAAGTTATTTCTAAAAAAGGAATCGATCCTAAAAAAGTATATGTTTCTGGATGTTCTGCAGGTGGATATATGACAACACGTATGTTAATTAAATATCCTGATTTATTCAAAGCTGCAATGATCAACTGTCCAGCTTTAGATGTTGCTACTAAACGTGGTGGAGAAACACCAACTGATGAAGAATTAGCATCATTAAAAAATTCACCAACAGCTATTTGGTTAGTTCAAGGTGCAACTGATGGTACAGTTAATACTGAAGATTGTTCAAAACGTTTATTCAAAGCATTAACAGATGGACAAGAAGTTGTTGAATCTAGACATGAACAAGCATTAGATTCTGATTTTACTACAACTGAAACAAAAGATGGTAAATATAAAATTTCTTTATATGACACAACTGAAGAAGGTAAACTTCAATTTGGAGAAGATTTCGATCAAGATGGTGTAAAAACTCTTGTAGAATTCAGTAACCATTGGTCATGGATTTATACATTAAACAACAATCCAGAATCTGCTGATGGAACAAGTATTTGGAAATGGGCTGCTAACTATAATGTAACAGATACATCTACAAAAACAGATGATAAAACAGATAATACACAAAAACCATCACAACCAACAACTGATAAAACTACTAACAGTGTTAAAACAGGTGATAATACAGTGATGAGTTCATATGCTATCATGATGTTACTTGCAGCAGGTGCTTATACTGCTATTAAAAAAACAGCTGAATAGTATAAAATAAAAAAAGCATAAAGAAGTTCAGTTTTCTAAAAAGAAAATTGAACTTTTTCTTTATGTTTTTTAATAATCCAATTAATCACAATTTTCTTTTTTATAAAAAGTGAGTATAATTTTGTGTATAAATATTACTAATGTTACATTCAATGTAACACGTGACAAATAAGTTGTTTAAATTGTTTTTTATGATATGTTAAAATATGTATGACTATACAAGGAGATCTATTTATGAGCAAAACCAATTTAAAAATAGAGTACATTCTTAAAGCAGCTAATAATATAGAATTTGATAATTCAGATACTTATATATCTAGAATGCTATTTGAACATTATAATAAAATACCAAACTATACATTAGAAAATATTGTTACTGTTTTAAATGTATCAAAACCTAAATTTAAAACATATCTTAATCAATTGGGATGTAAAAATTATACTTCTTTTAAAGATGAAGTTATTTTTGAAAGAATAATAAGAATTAAACAAATTAAAGATAGATATGAATTATTTGAAAAAGATAAGATTATAAAAATAATGAATCAATTTAGAAAACAACCAATTGATATGAATAAAGTAGATAAAATATGCAAACAAATAAATGAACATGAAAGATTTATAGTATATGGATCACCAACACTTTTAAATTTATTATTTGATTTTCAAGTAGATATGAAAATATTTGATAAAACGGTTTTGTTAAGTTCAGTGAATGATGGGAATATTTTAGAACCAAGAAATAATGATCTTATTGGTCTTTTTACAGCAACAGGAAGATTGTTAGGATGTTGTGATGCGAAATTTCAAGAGATTGTTTTAGATTCAAAAAATACCAAAATACTTTTTAGTGAATATCAAATAGAGAATAAATATGTAGATTTTAATTTTTATATGGATACAGATAATGATTATTATGAAATGCATTATGTTTTTTTATTTATATTTGATTTAATTAAAACAAGATATTATGAATTATATATAAAGGAATGAAAGTATGATTATAGGAAAAATAATGATGACGCAAAATAGTTGTTCAAAAGATAGTGTTGATTATTTGATAAGTAAGAAAATAATGGAATTGAAAGGTAATATTAAAGATTATACATTAAATAGGTTTATAGAAGAAGTAGGTGTGTCAAAGACATCAATGGTCAGATATTTAAAGAATATTAATATCAATAAATTTTCTTATTTTAAAAATGTTATGTATGAAGAATACATGCATGCAGAAGTGGATATGAAAAAGATGAAGAAGGTCATTAAAAATAATTTTTCTCATACACAAACACAAATTTTCAACAAAATCATGGCATGTAAAAGAATTGTTATATTAGGTGATGGAAATAGGTTTGCTTTGTTAGTATGTCAAAAAGCATTGACGTATTTAGGATATCTTTGTGAAATACCTGTTTATCTTGGAAGTGAAGAAGAAATTATTGATCAGCTTCAACTGGATGAAGATGATTTGGTTATTATTGTAAATTTGCACGAAACTTATGATGATTTTTGCACAAATAGATCTGTATTCTATCAAAATGCTAATTATTTAGATGTCAAAATAAAACCTAAAATTGGTTTTATAGGTATTGCTCCTAAAGAAAATAATCTTTATTTTAACTATAATACAGGTCAAGAAACTTTTGATAAAAGCATGAATGAGTTACAAATGTTTTTTTTAAATCTTGTACAATACATTCTTTATAAAAATGGAATATAAAAGGCGTAGCATAAACTACACCTTTTTAATTATTGAAACCAATAATCTAGATAATCATATTTAAAAACACGATAAACGAATTTACCACCCGTTGTTTTAAATGTTTTGAGTAAAGTTCCATCTTGATTGTATTCACTCCAGGTCATTGCTATTCCGCTATCAATAATAATATTGCCATTTAATTCTTGAACACTACTTACATATCCAGAATAGTCTACAGGGATACTGTTTACAAGTTCTACAGTACGATTATTTTCATCAACTAAATATTTATAATAGTAAGAAGTTCCTTTTTTTAGATTGTAATAGGCATTTGAATAATTTGAATCATTTTTCCAATCATAATCAGGACGTGTTGTACTTACTGCAAGGTTATTATTATAAAGATAGAGATAATATTGACCTTGAGGTAGAGAATTATCTTTTACATAGGTAACGCAATGTTGACCAGCTTGCATTGAAAAATCACTCGTTTTGTTTAAAAGCAATGAGTCATAGCCACTCTCTTGCCAGAAGTTATCAGAACCAATCATATAATTAATAGATGGATTTGAATAAATATTATCTAATTTAATAATAGTTGATGTTTCTCTTGAACTAATAATTAAACTTGTTTTATCAACTAATGCTAATGAATTAATATGCATCCAATCTAGATCTTCTTCACCATCAGGTAATGAAGTTGTTGAATAATAATCAGGAAGTAAATCGATAAGATCAACAAGTTCGGTAATATTACCAGAATCTTTTTCAATCATAATAATTTTATCTTCACTAGTTTTAGCATTTTTTTCACTTGCTAGAACAAGGAGATTATGATTACTATCAAAAATATAATCATGATGCAATTTGTAATTACCTGTATCATATATTTTAGAAACATAGCCAGTTTGATTCATAGCAACTATTTTTGTACTAGAAATACTAAAGTACATTGTATTTTTTTCGAAAAGGATACGATGACTTCTATAAGATACAATAGGGATTTCACTTCGGATAATACCATTATTATCATAGAGTCTCATGTAAGCTTGTTCTTCACTATCTTCAGTAACATCATTTCCAAGAACAGTATAAAGCCCATTAGATAATGATGATGTAGAATTTTCATCACTTGTTGAAACAGTTAAATATTGATTACCGCCTTGAAGTTCAGGAGCATTATAAGACCAAGATAATGTATCAACGATTTTTCCCTCTTTATTTGTAAGTGTTACTGTAATGGTATTTTTTTGATTAGGTATTGCACCTATAAGAAGATATTCATGTTCAGTTGTATAACCACTTAAAGTATTAGAGTTTAATGTTTGAGAAAAATCTTCATAGTTATCACAATGAATTGTATAGCTTGCTTGCAATTCCTCATTGGTTTTGAAATACATATACACAGATGTTGTATTTGTTCCATAAGGGTTTCTTATTAATAAGGGATTTTGAAAAGTGTAATTATTTAATCTTTTTTGTTTATTAATTTGATTATGTATACGAGTTTGGTATTTTTCAGTATAAATTGTTGAAAGATTCGTACTTGTATTTTTTAGTTTAACATAGTTAATAGAGTTGTTATCGTTACTTGATGCTTCAATAGTTGTAGAATTTAAGAATAGTAAATATAGTGAAGCAATTGAAATTGTTAATAATAATAAAAATATCTTTTTGAATTTATGCATACTTTTAACCTCCGAGCAAATTATGACTATAGAATATGTGAAAAATGTCGAAATCATTTAAACAAATATAAAAAAACAATGAATATAAGGTATAAAAATTGTCTATATAAATAATATATAAAAAAATAATGAAAAAAATAAAAAAAAGCTTTACAAAAGCAAAAAGGGATGGTAATATAAATGGGCACTCGACGAGAGAGACGAGTGAGAGGACATTGAAAACTGAACGAGAAAGAATAAAACACAACGTCAATTAAAAAAGTTTATTTAAACAAAAAGGAGAGCTAAACAGACAGAAGTTGTCTGAAAAGATAAAGGACAATGGAGAGTTTGAT
>CAVESC010000064.1:0-17628 GCA_963618275.1 Bacteroidaceae bacterium | reverse complement strand
GCTATAAATATACTGATAAGAAATCTCATTCATATAAATTGCATTCGCTATAAAACCTACAACAAAACAATTAATAAGTGATAATATTGATAATATATTTAAATACTTATTATTTACAATCAATGATTTAAAAAACTTCTTTTTATCTAAGATAAATAAAATAAAAAACATCATGGCTTTAGAAATAATTAAAATAAGAATATACCATTGATCTGTTGAAAACCAAACACCTTCATTACTTGTTTTTAAAATGAAAATAATACGCATCAATGATAAATTATCAAATAAAAAGATACATATTCCTAAAAATGTCGCTATAAAAAAGCTTTTAGATTGATCTATTTTTGTACGATTCAATAAATAAAGTAATAAAACAATCAGTAGAGTATTTATATAAGGAAAAATAAAATAAGCATCAGTAACTGTATTAATTAGTGTAAAGCAAAGTGAAAAAATTATTAAAACAAAATAATTAACTTTTTGATTAATAAATTTATAATCAAAATAACCTATCACTAATCCTTCTAAAAAATAAATAACTGTTTCCCACATTGTTTTATCCTCTTAATACTTTTTTTTAATATAATACATCATTGCATCTACTACAAAAGTAAAACTAAATAATATTTCTGAAACTTGTGATAATTTTTGATAAAAAACAAATATATAAAGTGAATATATACAAATGAGTGCATTTAAACAATAGAATCCAAACTTATACATTTTTTCTTCTTTTGATTTCATATTCCTACCTCCTAATATCACTATATATATTTCCATAAATAATTAAAGAGGTTGTATGAATTCTGCTTATTTTATATAAAAATTGCAAAAATAGGACGTTTCTACGTCCTATTCAATAATTAAAACCAACCCATTTTTTCACAGATATTATAAATACCATCATCAACATTTTTATCTGTGATATAAGTTGCTTTTTCTTTTAAAGCATCACAAGCATTTCCCATAGCGATTCCTGTCCATAAGTTTCTATCAAACATATCAAGATCGTTATAATCATCACCAAAGACAACCACATCTTGAATAGGCGCTTGGAGTATTTCCATCATTTTGAAAATACCACCTTTTTTATTATCTGGTTGAAACATTAAATATTCTTTTTCAAAACGTAATGAACCTAATTGGTCTTTATTTTGAAAAGAAACTTCATCTTTTTCATCTAAAGCAAGATAGATTTTATAGAAGTTATCTACTTGTTGATAATCAAAATCTCGATCTAAAATATAAGTTGTTGGTTCTTTACGATAACCTACTTGTTGAATAAATAAATCATTTTCACCATAGACTTCTTGACTGTCATTGATAGCTACTAAATAACCAATGCCTTTTTCTTTAGCTTCTTGAATGATGTTTAAGGCACCTTGTTTATCTAAAGGAATGTTTTCTTTTAAAATGCCATCTAATACAATTCCATTACCACCATTACATACCATATTTTCAAAATTGAACTCTTTTCTTGTTTTTTCTGCTTTATAATGAGCTCTACCTGTGTTTAAACAAACAAAATGGCCTGCTTGTTTAAGTTTTTCTAAAGCAATTTTCGCACTTGGGACAATTTGATGTGTTTTTAAATCAGTTAATGTGCCATCAATATCAAAGAAAAAATATTTTTTCATACTATTTTAAATCCTTTACTCCTGTTTCTAACATTTCCATTTGTAGAATTGTTTGCCATGGTTGGATCACTTGTTCCTTCCCATTTACAATACTATCATAGATACCATCATACACACGTGCATAGTCGCCGTCAACTGTTGGTACTTTTTCTTCATGATAAATGCCTTCATCATCATAATAAGTAAGGATTCCATAATGTTCTGGTAAATCTTTTCCAAAGTCACTATTAGTAGGCATATGGAAAAGTTTTAAATGTTCTTCTTGGCGATCTTTACTGTATTTTTCAAACATTCCCTTTTTACCATAAACGATAAAAGAAGGTCTTGATTTTACTCTAAAGTAACTTGATTTAACAGATACTTTTAATGTCCCATAATAAAGATCTAAATCAAAGTAATCATTCATACGACCTGAGCCTAATAATTGTCTTACATCATAATGAATATCATCAGGTTTTCCAAAATAAGAAATAACTTGATCTAAAGTATGACAACCATGTCCATATAAATAAGACATTGCTGGATCAAAATGATCAACACTTTCAGGTATTTCAGGACGATAGTAATCAAAATGCATTTCTAATTCTAATAAATCGCCTAATTTCCCTGATTCAATGACTTTTTGGACAGTTAAAAAATCACTATCATATCTTCTATTTTGATAAGCTGAACAATAAAGCCCTTTTTCTTTGGCAAGTGCAAAGATTTCTTTAGCTTGCTTACTATTTTCCATAAATGGTTTTTCACATAAACAATGTTTATTATGTTCAAGTGCTTTTTTAGTATATTCATAATGATAATGATGACCTGTACATACAACCACCATATCAATTTCATCATCTAAGAAAATATCATCTTGATTTTCAGTATAGTTGATTCCTTCGATTTTATCCCAAACATCATGGTGGATACGTGGATTATAAATCGTTTTAACGATAAATTTATCAGGTCTTTGCATCACAAAAGGTAAATGATAGCGATTGGTACTTTTTCCATTTCCAATATATCCTAAGACAATTTTATTATTTATCATTATCGAACACGATCCCTTCTTGCATTCTTCCTTCTTCCATTAATTTAGAAATCAATAAAGAAAGATCTAACATTTCTTTTTGTTTTTTAACATCCTTTTCTTCCATCATTCTGATAAATTCTTTAAACTCATAAATTAAACGATGTTTCTTTTCAAAAGATTTTACTTCACTTGTACCATCGTTATAACAGATTTCATATTCTGTCATTTGACTTAATGGACTTTTAACAACGATTGCTCCTAAGTTTCCTTGAATTGTATTCATTAAAGGTGCTTTACAATCTTTAGCCCCAATACATAAAGCTTTAAAATGTTCAAAATCAAAAATCATCATCCCACTTGTATCAATATTTCTTTCAATATTTGCCATATATTTATGATAGACAGGTTTTCCAAATAAATCGATTAAAGCATGAATATTATAAACATTTAAATCCATTAAAGCCCCACCTGCTTTATGATAGTCAAAAGCTGGTAAAATTGTTCCTTCTTTAAAAGCATTATATCTTGATGAATATTGTGAATAGTTAAATGAAACGATTTTAATATCTCCTAATTTCTTTAAATCTTCTTTTAATGAAAGAAATGCTGGTGTGTAATGTAAATTCATGGCTTCAAAAATCATTAAATTCTTTTTATTGGCAGTTTCAATTAAATCTTCTAATTCTTTACTATTCGCTGTAATTGGTTTTTCAATAATCACATGTTTACCATTTTCTAAAGCTTTTTTTGAAAATTCATAATGTAGATGATTAGGTAAAGCACAATAGATTGTATCAATATCACTTTGAAGTAATTCATCATAATCTGTATAAACTTTATCTAAATGATATTTTTCCATAAGTTCTAATGCTTGTGGTTTTGATTTTTCTGTTGAAAAAAGATAGGTCTTTTCAACATTAAGTTCATGATACATGGTAAGAACATCTTTAACGATCATTCCTGTTCCTAAAATTCCTAGTTTCATTATTTTGCTTCCTCTCTTATTTTTTCAATTGTTTCTTGTAATTTTTTTGAATCTTGTAATGTATGGGTTGATCGATCATGATCAATCAAAGCTTGTATTTCTAAAGTCATGTCGTCTCCTTCAATTGGATATGTTTTTTGAATGACTTCGTTTTCTAAATGAATTGTATATTCAACCACACGGTTAAACATTGGGACATAGATTTCTCCCTTTTCTCCTTTAATTAAAGCATAACGTTCTTTATTATAATTAATTGAACCTTCTACTTTTCCTTGAATTTCATTTTCAAAATTCAAGTTTGCTTTAAAATTCATTTCAATCTCATTTTCTTTTTCAATATGAGATTCAATACTTTCAATTGGTGTATCTACTAAAGCAAGGACAAAACCTACGACATAACTTCCTACATCATTTAAAGCACCACCTTGTTTTGGATCAAACAAGTAAGAATCTTTTTTACTTGTCCCATCAAAACAAAAGTTTGCTTCAATTGATTTTAGTTTTCCAATACGATTTAAATCTTCTTTTAAATGATTAAAACCATTATTAAACTTCGTTTTAAAAGCTTCTAAACAATACCCTTGATATTCTTTAACATAGTGATTGATTTCATCAATATCTTCACTTTTTAAAACAAGAGGTTTTTCACATAAAACTGCTTTATGATGCTTTAGTGCTTCTATAATCCATTTTTTATGTTCAAAGTGGGGTACTGCAATATAAACTGCCTCAATATCTTCATCCTTTAAAAGTTCTTCATAATCACGATAAAGTTTGACTAAAGGATGACTTTGTAAGTAACTGTCCTTTTCATCTAAAGAGTGTGAAGCAATTGCATGCACTCTTCCACCATTTGTATACGTAATGCTTTTAACAAACTTACGTGCTATATTTCCATAGCCTATGATTCCAAAATTCATTTTTCTACCTCCAATAACGCTATTGCTTCTGCAATATCATTAACACAATAATTCACTTGTTTTTGTATTTCTTGTGGGGATGTTTTAAAAGTAAAGGCTGTATCTACGACTTTTAACATTGGTAAGTCATTATATGAATCCCCTATTCCTGCAATTTCTTCTAATTGATAATGTTCTTTAATTATTTTAATTCCTGTCCCTTTAGAACATCCTTTTCTTACAATATCAATAGAATTTCTATTTTGAAAACCTTCGACCTCTTGATATTTTTGATTGATTTCAAGACATGCTTTCTTGGTTGTTTTATCATCTTCAAAAATAAGCGATATACCATAGATGATTTCATGTTCTACTTCTTTAAAAGAAGAAATAACTTTTAATTTAGGATTATAATCTTCTTTAAGAGTTGCATAAAAGACATCTTCATTTCCTGTTTGTAAGATGATTTGTGCATGCTTTTTATATTCATCAAAGATTTGTTGAACGATTTCTTTTTTCATTGGAAAATCTTGAATGATGTTTAAATCTTTATCTAAGATGAGTGTTCCTGAAGAAAGAATATAGAAATCTAATTTTAACTTTTCTAAATCAAACAGGGCACATCGTGGTCTTCCACTACATACACCAAAAAGATGTTCTTTTTGATACTTTTCAATAGCCTTTCTATCTTGTTTTTTTATCTGTTGATTAAAAACAAGCGTTCCATCAATATCACTTGCTAGTGCCTTCATCTTTTAATTTCCTTAAACAATCAACAATAACTTGATGATCTTCATCATGAGCGAGTCCTGAAACAAGAATACTTCCTCTTAATTCATTTTGGACTATCAAAGGAAAACCTCCCCCGCAAATAACCAAACTTTCATCTTTTTCATCTGCTTGATACGTTCCATTTTCTTCATTTTCTAAATAAATGTAATAACTACTATGTCCATATTTTTCAACTGTTTTTTGTTTACGATCAAGCCAAACGACTCCTTTTTTACCATCCATTAAATATTGAAAAACAATATCTCCATCTAAAACAATACGGATTCTGACATTTTTTAATTGGTTCTTTTCAATATGATCAACAATGATTTGTCCTAATTGATAAGCATCATGGTTATTGAATTTTTGAAAAGAAAGTTCTTTTTCTAATTGTAAGACTTTTTCTTTTGTCATCTTTTTCACCTCACTCTTGTTATATCATATCTTCTTTTTCTTTTTAAGAGATGTTCCTCATTGTGGAAATAAGGTTCAAAGTAAATAAAAAAAAGTTCAGTTAAACTGAACTTTTGGTTCACTTATTTTTAAGATGATAAATAAGCGCATGTAAATTATTTAAAATATACATAAAAGCAAGTTGAGAATAGAAGGTTGCAATCTTATTTTGTTTTTCATAGTCTGGAATAATGATTTGATATTGACTATAAACAACAAGTGGGCTTTGAAGATTGGCAGTAATCAAAGCTGTTGGAATTCCTTTTTGATTTAAGATTTTCATACATTCTAAAAAGGATGTATTTTCTCCACCATAAGAAATAAATAAAGCAAAATCTCCTGGTTGTAATTGTTTAGAAATATAGATTTCTTCGCCATATTGAGTTGCCAAAATAGGAAATAAGTTAAGCTTTGCGAGTTTATTAATAAAGTTGGCCGCTGTTATTTGGCTATCACCATAGCCATAAATAAAAACTCTTTTCTTTTGTACCATCAATGTTGCTATTTTATTTAAGGTTTCAACAGACAAATGATGATGAACTTGTTGAATGCTTTCTTGATAAAGATAAAACATGTTTTGAATGATTTGTTCACTTGTTTCATTAACTTGAAATGGAGTAGTATAGTCTACTTGACTTACCATATATTTATTGGCTTCAAGTTCTTGTAATAAAGCAAGTTTAAATTGACGATAACCTTGATAACCTACTTTATGACATAAACGAATAATCGTCGCATTTGAAGTATAGCTCTTTTTTGCAAGATCGTTGATTGAAAGCAAAGTTAAATCTTCTAAATGATCCAATAAATAATCAATGACTTGTTGTTCTGATTCGGTATAATGATTTTCTTTAAGTTGTTGTAATATTTTCATTATTCTTTCATTAAAATATCAAGAGCTTCTTCCACGCTATCAACCACATCATCAACAATCGATGTTAAACTTTCTGGTGATGTTGGAAAGGTAAAAGAATGATCTACAGTTTCTAACATAGGAATATCATTATACGAATCCCCAATTCCGGCAACTTCTTCTAAATGCATTATTTCTTTTAATTTTAAAATTCCTAGTCCTTTAGAACATCCTTTTTCAGTAATATCAATAAATTCTTTATTTTGATGTGCTGTTAATTCAGGAAAATGTTCTTCAATATCAAGACAGACTTTTCTAGCGTTTTCATCTGTTTTCGCATTCATGGATAAACCATAAATATCTCCTTCTACTTCATCTAAAGAAGTAATAACTTTTCTAACCATTGAACCTAAATCTTCTTTTAAAAATGTATAGATTTGCATGTTGGCTTGAATAAAAATACCATAATCTTTTTGATAACGATCATAAAATTCATGTAATAAATGTTTAGAAATCGTACTTTTATAAATAACTTCTCTTTCTTTATTGAGTACAAGTGCTCCTGTACATAAAATATAGAAATCAAAATCGATATAAGGCTTACAAAATTCATAGATTCCTTTAAAAGGTCTTCCGCTGCATAAACCAAATAAGTTACCTGCTTTTTGAAACTCTTTGATTTTCTTTAAATCCCCTTCTTTAAATTGTTCATTAAATAATAATGTTCCATCATAATCACTTGCTAGTACTTTCATAATAATCCTCCAATGCCTTTATTGTAGTTTATTTCGTGAAAAAAGAAAATCATTTTCATCGATTTTCTTATTTTAATATTTCTTTTATTTCCTCTAGATTTTCTACAAAATAAATACCCTCTTGTTTTTCTTTAGATGATAAATCAAAATCAATCATCTTATCTAAAAGTTTCTTTAAATCATCATAATATCCATTTAAATTATAAAGCATACAAGGTGTCTTTAAATGTTTCAACGAAACTTTAGACATGACTTCTGTAATCTCTTCTAAAGTTCCTGTTCCTCCTGGAAAAGCAATAAACGCATCTCCTAATTCAATCATCTTTGCCTTTCTTTCGCTCATATCTTGCGTCACAATTAATTGTGTTATTTCAGGATAATCAAAACCAGCATCAATAAAAAACTGTGGTTCAACACCAATAACTTTACCATTTGACTTTAATACACTTTCAGCCAATTCTCCCATTAAGCCACATTTAGAACCACCATAAACAAGTGTGTGCCCATTTTCGCCAATCCACTTACCAAGTTCTCTTGATGCTAAAGTAAGGCTTTGATCATTTCCACTACTAGCCCCTAAATAAACTGTTATATTCATGAATACCTCCAAAATTTATAAATTAAATCATTTTTATTCTTTTGACTTATTATATCATTTTCTGTATAAAAATTGCGTTTTTGTTTCATAATAAAGCAGGTGATTTTATGAATGAATCTTATTGGCAAAAGACAAGTCAACATCCTTGTTTTAAACAATTAAACAAAGATATAAAAACCGATATTCTTATTATTGGTGGTGGTCTATCTGGTATTTCATGTGCTTATCAACTAAAAGAAACAGATAAACAAATAGCCGTTGTTGAAAAAGGTCTTTTAGGCAGTCATACCAGTGGACATACAACAGCTAAAATAACTCTTTTACAAGGTCTTATTTATCAAAAGCTTGTAAAGCATTATAATATTGAAACTGCTTATTTATATTATCAAAGTCAAAAAGAAGCAATGAAAGGTATTAAAGATTTAATTGAAAAAGAAAAAATCGATTGTTGTTTAAAAAAATGTGCGATGTCTTTATATACCGATAATTTAAAAAATGTTAAAAAGCTTGAAAAAGAACAACATTATTTACAACTCTTTGGTGAAACTATTTTTGATAATCAAAAACATTTAAAAACAATCAGTCTAAATCATCAATATATCTTTCATCCTTTAAAATATCTTTATCATCTTATTGAACTTTGTCAAAAAGAAAATATTCAATTTTACGAACATAGTCGTGTTGAAAAAATCATCAGAAGAAAAAATGATTTTCTTGTTTATGTACAAGGTCACCGTATTATTTGCCAAGATCTCATTCATGCCACGCGTTATCCTTTTATAAAAAAAGGCTTCTACTTTTTAAAGATGTTTCAATCTTTAGAAAGTGTCGATTTAAAACAAAAGATAGGAAATCAATGTACCCTTTCTATTGATCTTACAGAAAGTTATCGTCCTTTAAAAAATCATGCTTTAGTTATTAATTCTAAGAGTAAAGATTGGTTTGCACAAGATACGATTCCTTTAAGAGGTATTCCTTATATGGGTCGTTATAAAGAGCATGAATATTTTATTTATGGGTTTCAAAAATGGGGAATGACAAATTCCTTTTTAGCTTCTAAAATTATTAAAGATCTTTATTTAAATAATGATAATGCCTATCTTTCCTTATTTTCTTGTCATTATTATTCATTAAGTTATTCTAAAATGTATTTTAAACAAATGCTTCATCATCTTTATCTTGGTTATCTTAAATTTCATTTTAATACCAAGAAAAACTTACAAAGAAAACAAGGTGGTTTGATGAAAATTAATCATAAACTTTATGCTGTTTATTTAGATAAACAAGGAATTTATCATTACTTTTCACCCTATTGTCCACATTTAAAAGGCCTACTTTCCTTTGATGAAAAACATCAAATATGGCATTGTCCCTGTCATCAATCTATTTTTGATTGTTATGGAAAACTCATTGAAGGACCTTGCTTAAAAGATATGAAGAAACAAAAATGATACCCATTTCATTCCTTCTATTATATAATAAATGATACCCATTTCATTCCTTCTATTATAGAATAAATGATACCCTTTTCATTCCTTCTATTATATAATAGTGATAGTATGGGAGGAAGTTTATGAAAACATATTTAACATTAGATGTTGGTGGGAGTGCCATCAAATACGCTTTAATGCAAGAAGATTTAACTATTTTAGAAAAATCAAGTGTACCAACTCCTATGGATACTCTTGAAAACTTTATTGAAACAATTGGAAAAATCTATGATCAATTTCAAGATCAAATCGATGGTATGGCTCTTTCTATGCCAGGTATCATTGATCCTGAAAGAGGTTATCAATATACTGGTGGTGCTTTACGTTATATTGATAAATTAGAAACTGTAGAAGTTTTAAAAAAGCGTTGTCCGACAAATATTACAATTGGTAATGACGCTAAATGTGCCGCTAATGCAGAAATTGGTTTTGGAAATCTGCAAGATATTCAAGATGGTGCTGTGGTTATTTTAGGAACAGGGATTGGTGGATGTTTGATTAAAGATCATAAAGTTCATACGGGAAGGCATTTTTCAGCGGGTGAGTTTTCTTTTATTAAAACAAATAACTTAGATCCTTTTACATGGAATCATGCTTGGTGTATGAGAAATGGTATTTCTGGATTATTACAACGTGTTCAAGAAGCTCTTGAAACAGACAAAGAATATACTGGAATTGAAATCTTTGAAATGGCTAATAACGGCAATGAAAAAGTCATTGCAGGAATTGATGCTTTTGCTAAGGAAGTCGCAACTCAAATCTTTAATGTACACATTATTTTTGATTGTGAAAAAGTAGCTATTGGTGGTGGTATTTCTGCACAACCTTTACTTATTGAACTTATTAATAAAAATATTAATGAAATTTTTGATAATTTACATTTTGATGTCTATCATCCTGAAATTGTTCCATGTAAATTTAGAAATGACGCTAATTTAATTGGTGCTCTTTATCAACACATTCAAACTTTTAAATAATTTTCTCTTTGAGAAATATCTTTTTTAAAAGCTAAAATCAGTGTACAATAACATTGAGGGGTGACAATTATGCAAGTGGTATTTGTTGTTTTACATAAGACAGAATTATTACAAAATTTATTAACAAGTTTAAAAAAAGCTGGAGTGAGTGGTGGAACAATCATTGATTCCCAAGGGATGATTTCTTATATTCAAGAAAGTGATGAAAGTTATATCTTAGGTTCTTTACGACTTTTCCTTGAACAAGCACGTCCTGATAGTAAAACGATGTTCTTTATTATCAAAGATGAACAAACAGATCTTGTTTTTGATACAATTGATAAAGCTTTAGGTGGTTTAGAAAATCATAATACAGGGATTGCTTTTGCAATGCCTATTACAAAAGTAGCAGGAGTAGTAAAATAAAAAGGACGCAAGTTCTTTTTATTTATAAAAAATGATCCATTATTTTAGTCAAACAGGAAACACCAAACTCCTTGGAGATTTCTTACAAGAGAATATCAAAGATTCAAAAACAATCTATGTTGGTTTTTGGACAGATAAAGGAAACGCCAATCAAGAAGCTTTAGATTATTTAAAAACATTACATCATCAAAAAATCTTTCTCTTTGGAACCGCTGGTTTTGGAAAAAGTGAAGAATACTTTAAACGTATTATAAATAAAGTTAAAGAAAGTATTGATTCAACCAACGAAGTTGTAGGACATTTTATGTGCCAAGGAAAGATGCCTGCATCTATTCTTCAACGCTACCTTTCTTTAAAAGAAAGTGACAAAGCACCAAAAAATATTGATTTGCTTATTGAAAACTATTATGAAGCACTTAATCATCCAAATGAAGAAGATTTAGAAAATTTAAAAAAAGAAGTCCTCAAAGTAAAAGACAACTGTTAGAAACTAATAGTTGTCTTTTTTCATTAATAAGTTTGTCCGCCATCAACACCTAAGTTTTGAGCTGTGATGTTGTTAGAATCATCACTTGCTAGAAATAAAACGGCATTTGCAATATCTTTTGCTTCTTGTGGTCTTCCTAAAGGAATATCCTTTGTAAAAGAAGCAAAGACTTCATCTTTTTTATCTTCATGACCTACAGTAAGTTCATTTAGCATGTTTTCCCATAATGGTGTACGAATAATTCCCGGTAATACGCAGTTAATATTGATATTATCTTTTGCATACTCTCTAGCAAGGCAAGCCGTAAGTTCTAAAACACCTGCTTTAGTAATAGAATAAACAGATGCATTGGCTCCACCTAATTTTGCTGCTACTGATGACATATTGATAATCTTTCCATAATGTTGTTTTTGCATAACAGGTAAAACTGCTTTACATCCATAAACTGTTCCATTTAGATTAATTTTAATCATACGATCAATATCTTCATCTTCCATTTCAATTAATGGTAATGACTTACAAATACCCGCATTATTTACTAAAACATCAATTCTTCCCCATTGATTTTCAATAGCACTTACAAGATTTTGAAAATCATTTGCTTTAGAAACATCGACTTGATAAGCTAATACCTTTGTTCCATATTTTGATAGCTCTTCTTTTGTTTGATTTGCTGTTTCAATATTTAAATCAGCAATAACAACATTCGCTTTTGCTTTAACAAACTCTAAAGCGATAGCTTTTCCAAGACCCATTGAAGCTCCTGTAACAATTACATTTTTTCCACTAAAATCATATTTAATCATTTTTTTCACCTCTAGTGGTTATTATAGAAATCTCATTTTATTTATACAATTTCATTTACTAATAGAAATCATTAGTAAAAAGAATTGACACTAAAAAACCGTTTTTATTTTTTTATTTAGTTTTTTATAAACATTTTCTACTAGCCAAGGTTCTGTAGAGGCTTTTAAAGCTTCTTCAAATCCAAACCATTGTAATCCTTTATTTTCATCTTCTTTAATAATTAATTGTTCTTGATCATTGGCTTCCATTAAATAAGTAATATTGTAATGGAGATGACTTGATACATAAGCACCATTTTTAATATGTCCATTGACTGTTAAAATTTCAATTGAAAAAGGTTCCTCCTTTAAAAACTTAACATGCTTTAAACCACTTTCTTCTTGAAATTCTTTTAAAGCGACTTTTTTAAAATCTTGTTGACCATCAACATGTCCACCAAGCCAACACCAAGAGTTATAAATTTTATGATAACACATTAAAACCTTATCATGACTTTGATTTAAAACCCAACAAGAAACAGTAAAATGTCCTATTGTATTTTTACGTGTTAGAACATCTTTTTGTTCAATTGCTTTAAGTAAGAGTTCTTTATCTTTTTCTTCTTGTTCATTAAAAGGTTGATAATTAAATAGTTGTTGTTTCATAGTTCCTCCTTAAAAAAAACAGGTTATCCCTGTTTTTCAATATATTTTTGATAATACATCACACGAATTAAATCAAAGATCGTCATAATTTGATAGTTAAAGTTAATGCCATCAAATCTGCCTGGTACTTGAATCGTGTCTGTTGTTAGTTTCTTTCTAGCATAGGTTGGATTTTGCGTAATAAGTAAAGATGTGGTATTTTGTAATGAAAGATTGGTTCTTGTATACATAAATCCTTCTAGAGATCTTCCTGAAGATGAAGTGAAGATAACATAATCATTTTCATTAAAAATCATATCTTTATCATACGTATGATATTGTAAAACTGGTTTGCCAAAAGAAATTAAATCTGTTTGAAATTCTACAGCAATCGACATTGGATAAAGTGCTCCAACAAGAATCACACGCTTTGATTCATGAATTTTTGTGCAAACTTCTTCAATTTTCTTTAAAAATTCTTTATTATCATTAGAAACCTTGATACGTTCTACATACGAACAAATATTAAGATTTTCCATACGTTCTTCGATTTGTTCAAGACGTACTTGTTTATGTTTATGATAAGTTTCTACAAATGTTTGATAATCATAAAAACCTAGATATTTTAAAAAGTTTAAAATACTTTCTGGTGTTGTCTTTAATTCACTTGCAACTTCATTTAAGGAATAATCTCCAAAATCTTGATAATGAAGGATAAAGAATACACAAAAACGATAAGCATCATCAAGAAACAATGTCCCATTTAAATATTTTAAAATTCTTGAAAGTAGTATATTCATAACATCCTCTCCTTAAATAAAATGATATTTTTTATAATACGTTACACGCATAATATCAAAGATTGTCATTAAGCGATAATTAAAATCAATACTATCATGTCTTGAACTTGCAACATAAATTACACGTTCATCACCAATTTGACTTTTATACTTTTTATTTTGTGTAATAAGTAAAAATTGAGACCTATTGATATCAAAATCTTGATGATCATTCATAAAAGCATCATAAGCTCTTCCTGTTGCTGAAATAAAAATAACGTAATCATCTTTATTTAAATCTAGCTGTGTATCAAAAGAATGATACTGAAAAACAGGTTTTCCAAAAGTAATCAAATCTGTTTGAAATTCGACTGCAATAGAAATTGGATAAAGAGCTCCAATGATAACTACTCTTTTAGAAGATGAAATATCATGACAAATATGATCTAAATCATCAATAAATTTTTCCTTATCATCACATAAATGGACTTGTTTAAAAAGATCATCCATTTTTAAACCTAACATTCTTGAACGAATTTGATCCTGTCTTAAAATAACATCAGCATAAAGCTTTTCTTGAAAAGAAGCATAATCATCAAAACCTAAATGACTTAAAAAATTTAAAATAGCTTCTTTTGAAAGCTTTGATTTTTCAACCACTTCCTCCAATGTCATCTTATAAAAATCTATATAATTTTCAATAAAGAATACACAAAAACGATAATTATCATCTAAAAACAACGTTCCATTAAAGTATTCGAGTATTCTTGCAAGTAGCACATTTCCCATACGTACCTTTCCTTTCTATATTAAACCTAGTTTCTCTAAGCTTAAAGCAATTCCATCTTGATCAGGATCTTTAAAAGTATCATAAGCAATATCTAATAATTTTTCCTTTGCTCCTTCAAATACAATTCCTTTGTTTGCTTTTTCAAGCATTTGATAATCATTCATACTATCACCAAAAGCAATTGTATCTTCCATATTTGCATGATAATAATCCATCACTCTTTCAATAGCATCTGCTTTCGTACAGTCTTTTGAAATAATTTCCCCATTAATAAAATCATCTTCTGGTTTAGAAAAAACAACAACATTAAAATCTTTACTTAAATGAGGCACTGTATCAAGCAATGCATATTTATCATATGCAATAAAAACAATTTTAGTCACTTTATCCTTACCGGGATCATATTCAGTAATCGGTTTAAAAGCTTGATTACGTTTTTCAAAGAAACGAGCTAATTCTGGATTGGCTTGTGTATCTTTGATTTGTCTTCTTTCCATATATTCTCTAGCATATCCTGATTGAAATAACTCATCTTTTGTTTCAAGAGTAAAACCTACTTGAGCATTTGAAAATAAAACAATCGCTTGTTGTAAAAGTTTACTATCTAAAAAATTTTCATAAATATACTCACCATCAATTTGAATAAAACTTCCCGCTGCAGAAATAACCCCATCAAAACCTACATCTAAAATATCTTGTGTAATCGAAACAGGTGCTCTTCCTGTACATAAGAAAGCCTTATGTCCATTTTCTCTTAACTTACAAATAGCTTCTTTATTTTTTTGTGTGATTTCTCTACTTTTTCCACGAATTGTCCCATCGATATCAAAAAATACATACTTCATTTTCCTTACCTCTTATTTCATGATTTCTTCAATCAAAATAGGTTTTTCGACATATTCATCCACAATTGTATAACTTTGATAAATTTCATCCAATAATTCTTGATTTAATTCATTTCTTGCATAAACAGTTAATAACGTTTCACCGATTTTTACATGATCCCCTATTTTTTTATTTAAAACAAGGCCAACAGCATGGTCGACATCTTCATCTTTAGTCATACGACCACCACCTAATTTCATTGAAACAATTCCTAAATTTTTTGCTTCTAATGATTTAACATAACCTGTTTCCTTTGAAGTTATTTCCATTATAACACTTGGTTTTTCAAATAGTTCAGGATTTTCTATATATGAAACATCGCCGCCCTGTCTTTGCACCATTTCTTTGAGTTTTTCTAAAGCTTTTCCATTAGCAATTACTTCTTGTAAAGCTTTATAAGCAACACTTTCATCTTGATAAAGTTTTGCTTGAACAAGCATTGTACTTCCTGCTTTTAAACAAAGTTCTTCTAAATCTTGAGGTCCGTTTCCTTTGAGTGTTTCGATTGCTTCAACAACTTCTAAACTATTACCAATTGCCTTTCCTAATGGTTGTGACATACTAGAAATCGTTGCACGCGTATCTTTATGACAATGTTTTCCGATATCAATCATTGTTTGAGCAAGCTTTTTAGCGTCTTCTAATGTTTGCATAAAAGCCCCATTTCCATATTTAACATCTAACAAAATTGTATCTGCCCCACTGGCAAGTTTTTTAGACATAATAGATGAAGCAATTAAAGGAATACAGGAAACTGTTCCAGTAACATCACGTAACGCATAGATTTTTTTATCAGCTGGTACAAGGGAAGCACTTTGTCCAATGATAGCTAAACCGATATCATTGACTTGTTTAATAAAATCTTCTTCTGAAACATAAATATTAAATCCCGGAATCGATTCTAATTTATCAAGTGTGCCACCTGTATGTCCTAAACCTCTTCCTGACATTTTAGCCACTTTACCACCACAAGCAGCAACAATTGGTCCTAAAACAAGTGATGTTTTATCGCCAACACCACCAGTAGAATGTTTATCTACTTTAACTCCTTCAATTTTAGATAAATCAATAATATCTCCACTATATTCCATTGCTTGGGTAAGCATTGCTGTTTCTTTTGCAGTAAGCCCTTGAAAACAAATTGCCATTAATAGTGCTGACATTTGATAATCAGGAATACTACCATCAACATAACCATCTATAATAAATTGAATTTGTTGTTGGTTAAATTCTCCATTATTCTTTTTATATTCTATTAAATCAACCATTCTCATTGTTGTTTCCCCTTTATTTCAATCTATTTCTATTTTACTATAATTTGTTTTATTTTGAAAACACTTTCATAACTTCGAGAGAATCTTTTCAATTGTAGAAAGAAATTCTTCTATTTTTTGAGAAGAGTTTCTCTTACAAACAATTCCATAAGGTAAAAAATAAGTTTCTTTTAAAGAAATAGCTTTTAAAGAAGGATGAATATTTGTCCAACATTCAAGTGATAATAAAAAATCTTGACTTAAAGCACACTTATTAAAAGTTTCAGTATTATAAGCTGGAGAAATATCCTTAATCGTAATCAAGGGATATTGATTTAAGATATCATGTCTTATTTGATCGTTGATGGGACTATTTCCTTCTTTCATAATACGAATCGTTTGTTGGCTTAAATCATTCAAACTTAATTGATCAAAGGAAGCAAGTGGATGATTTTTATGGACCATTAAACAAAAACGATACTTTCCTAAAGGAATAAAATGATATTGTTTTTGTTGATTGATAAGATTATAAGGACCCACAATAAAATCATAATCTTTATCTAATAAATCTAGCCGATGTTGATCATCTTGAAAAGATTGAATCTTGAGTTGAAAGTTTGGATAATCTTTTTGAATTTGATCCCATAAATCCATAAACGATTTACAAGGATAAAGTGTTGATGTTCCTACAATTAATTCTTTTTGATTATCTACTTGTTGAACCTCTTGTACCATTTGATTTGTTATCTTCTTTAATTCTACTATTTTCTGTTTTAAAACTTCTCCTGCTTTCGTTAGTTTTATTCCTTGAGGACTTCTTATAAATAATTTTACATTCAACATTTCTTCTAAACTATTCATTTGTTTAATAATAGCCGTATGTGTCAAATAAAGCTCTTTGGCTGCTTTAGAAAAACTGCCACATTCAACAACTTTTAAAAAAATATCCAGTGCTGGTAAATACATAAAATTCCTCCTTTAGCAGAAACTTATAGTTTCTACTATTGTATCTTTTCTAAACTTCTCTGTCAAACAAAGTTCTTTTATAATAAAGATGTCAGGAGGAATATAATCTGAATAAAAATTAAAAGAGAAAATAAGTTTTACCCTAAAAAAAGTGTATAAAGCCCCTTTCCCCAAATGGAAGGCTATTCTATTTGAGGTGA